>VBQC01000167.1 GCA_005887825.1 Verrucomicrobiota bacterium
CGATGTTGCAGCGGTGAAAAGGAAAATGAAGGACAAAGCGTTCGCGCGCGCGGTGAACCGCGATGACATCGTGCGTGGCGCCGGAGAACTCGGCATGCCCCTCGATACGGTAATCGCGGAAGTCATCGTCGCGCTTCAGTCGGACGCAGAGCGGCTCGGTCTCGCGGGAGCCGTGCATTGATCTTATCTCCAGTTCTCGATCCGCAGACCGGCGACCCTACCGAATTCAACCGTATTCGCGGTCACGAGAGTCAGGTCGAGAGCCAGACCGTGCGCTGCGATCAAAAGATCATAAGGCCCCAGTGGCGTTCCTGCCTTGTCCAATCGATATCGTAATGCCCCAGCCTGCCGAGCCGCTTCTCGATCAAAGCTGATTTCTTCCAAAACTGAAACTAGACGCTCGATTTTGTCGATCTCATTACTCGGCTGTCGTGCCTTGGCAGCTCCAGCGAACAGTTCGAAAGTCGTGATCGCCGAGATGCCGCAATCCTCGGGCGAAAGCTTCTCCAGTTTGCTGACGACGGAGCGCAGACCGCGCAATAAATCAATGCACGTATCCGTATCGAGAAGATACTCCACAGAATTAGCAGCTCAGAGTTTGGGCGCCGGCGGAAGACTTCCCTGGGCCGGCCGTTTGAAGGAACGATCGGCGATGCGGATCCGGCTAAAAAACCCTCGGGGCCATCCCCGCTTTGATTTCGGTTCCAAAATGACCGCCTTCCCTTCTTTGCGAATCCAAACTTCGTTTCCTTTAAAGCGGAAGTCCTTGGGAAGCCGGACCGCCTGCGATCCCCCCGTCGTAAACAACTTTGCAGTTTCCATGTAGCTACAGTAGATACTGAGTGAGCAGAAATCAACGCTGGCTATCAGAACTGTTGAAAAGCCTTTCGAGCGGCGAGCGGAGGCACAGGCTTCCAGCCTGTGGGGCTCGCGGGCGTCTCGCCTGCGAGCCGTCATCCGGCAGGCAGGATGCCCGCCGGCCCCACAGCCAAGATGGCTGTGCTCCAGAAACCTCGAGCCTTTTCGACAGAGCCAGATGGGTTCTAAGCAATCTTTTCTGCAACAATTTCCAGGACGAGCGGAGTAATCATTAAGGAATTTGGATTCTTTTCCGCGCCGGCTAAATCGGCACCTACCTGGTCGGCGAATTTTTGATCGATTCGTCCCATCTCCATCAGGCGCGGAAGATAAACGGCAATGAATTGAGCGGGCCATTGCCACATGTAATCGCTCGGACGCACACAAAATATGTGCGGTGTAGTCGAACGAATAAGAAAATTATTCGCTGACAGCAGCGCCGGCAATTCCGGAGCGCCATCCGGTTCACCGCCCGACTCACGCCATGTGGCAATTACGTGTTCCCTGAACTGTTCCTGCATGGGCAGCCGGGGAAAAAAACGCCACGTTTCATAGTGCCCGTATTCGTGGAAGATGGCGATGCTGCCTTTTTGCATCACGCCCGCCAGTTTCTTAATTAACAGAGCGGGATCGCTGACAAACGACACCACCCATCGGCACCAGGAAAATTCGTAATCACCTTTTGGCAGGTCGTCGGTCATTAAGTCCAGCTCGTGAATCTTCACGTTTGTGAGCGAGCGAGCATGGCATGTCTCTTTCAGCGCGCGAACGAAATTGTGTGATCGCTCGAGCGCGACCACTTCACCGCTTAACCCAACGATCTCCGCGAGATCGATCGTCGCATAGCCGGGCCCCGCGCCGAGATCGAGCACTCGTTTGCCCACGGTGATCCCGGCTCTTTGCCAGCAGTCCAAGACCACCGGACGCCAGACGCGATGCTGCAATCCAAGTCTCATTAATTCCTCGTCGTGTGTGCCGAGGACGTAGTCGCGTTCGGTAGCCATGGATAAATCATTTCACACGTCCTTCGAACAGGCGACGGGAATTAACGAATGCTACGAGAACGATCCGACATCTGCCGGACCAGTGGATCGCGATCTCCGAGCGTCCGGCGGCTGCCGGATTAAGCGCAAGAGCCCAGAAAGTTTTCGGGGCTCAAATATGATCGCTTCGCGCTTTGGTTCTAGCAACGCGCTCGGAGAATATGTTCCGAAGACTCACTGACCGGATGGGCTGCTTTGCGCGCTCGTGGCAGCGGCTCGTTTGGCAGCCCATCTGGCTCTCATCGTCTCCGCCAGTTGCGCTCGACGTTCCGGTGTAAGGTTGAGTTTTCTCTTCACCTTTTTGGGAGCGCTCGGCTCCTTCACGGCAGCGGCCGGTTTCTTGTCGGCTCTTCCACCATACGCGGCCGATTTCCTCTTCGTCGAAGCTGCGGCGGCTGTCTCTGCTGCTCCAAGCTTCTGTTTCAGCTTGGCGAGTTTCTTGCCACCTTTTTGCAGCCGAGCTTCGAGCCGGCGGATCCTTTTCCTGAGACTTTTAAGGTTTTTCATATTCGTAAAGAGTCGCCCCGCCGATTGTTAATGAGAATGACGGGATAGATCCTGAGGAAATCACAAAACCTCGGAATGTCACGCTATTCTTGGCGGTTGTTCAGCATCAACTAAGACCCATTTGCGCTGCTTCTCCAATAAGAACACGATTCCAGCGAATAGAGCGCGTAGATCAGAGTCGGCGCGACGGACGTTTCGCGTGCGCGTGGAGAACTTAGAACCCATCTCATAAATATGGACGGGCGCGTTGCTGGAGATTTGGCGCTGAGGCAAGGCGCGAGGGAGGGAGAATATCCTTTATGGATCTTTAAGCGACGAGCAACGCCGCAGCAGCGCCAAAGATCGAGGAACCCTCCGGGCTGAGTTCTGGCGGGCACCTGGCGGCGTTGCTCCTCAGTCGCAGAACCCTGCGGCTATGCTCCTTCGTCGCGCATTGCCCGCCGCCCGTCAGAACTCAGCGCGCCCAGTCCCTATTTATGAGATGGGTTCTAGGGGAAAAAAATCAGCATCAAGAATACAGCAAAGAGCAACAAGTGAATGCAGCCCTGCAGCACGTTGGTCTTGCCGCTGGTAAACGTAACCACGCTTACAGCCAGCGTTAACAGGAGGAGTGGAAGATTGCCGCCTTGCACGCCGAGCACGACGGATCGCCTCGTGATCAAGCTGATGGTCAACACGGCTGGAATCGTTAGTCCAATGGTTGCGAGCACGGAGCCAAGCAGAATGTTTACAGAACGTTGGAGGTGGTTGTTCAGTGTAGCGCGGATGGCGCCTAATCCTTCCGGCGCAAGCACCAAAGCGGCAATCAGTGCTCCGCCAAACGCCTGCGGAATGCCAAATCGCTCCACGCTGTTATCCAATGGAATGGCGAATTTTTCCGCCATTAAAACCACGGCGATAAGGTAAATAACCAACATCACAGCGTGGTAAGGAGTGGAGCGCAATTGCAGCTGATGATGAGCCGAGCCCGGCCCGGTCACTACATCCTGAGATTCCATGAAATACTGGCTATGCCGCAGAGTCTGGATAAGAATGAAAATCCCGTAAAGCGACACCGACATCACCGCCAGAAAAATTCCCTGCTCGGAAGAAAACGTCGGCCCGTTCGTGGAGGTGGTGAAGTTTGGCAGGACCAAGCCGAGCACCGCCAGCGCCATGATGACGTTGAGATACGAGTTCACACCCTGCAGGTTATAGTGTTGCTCGCGATGGCGCAGTCCGCCTAAGAGCAGGGACAATCCCACCAAGCCACCGAGCGCAATCATGAAAACGGCAAACATCGCGTCTCGCGCGAGTGTCGGATTATTCGCCCCATGCAGCATTGCCGTGGAAATCATCACCACTTCGATGCTGATTGCAGAGAGCGTCAGGATCAAAGTTCCATAAGGCTCGCCGAATTTAATGGCAAGAGAGTCGGCATGTCGCACAACGGAAATTGCGGACCAAAGGATAACGGCGAACAGCCAAAAAAAGATGAGCACCAGCAAGAGCGGATGCGTGATATCTTCCACGACGCGGTTTCCCGTTCCGAAAAAAAACGCAATTGTCCCAAGGCTAATAAGGAGCGCAAATTCAGCACGGAGAATGCCGACGAAACCTTCGGCGCTTTTTGCTCCACGATCCGGTTGCGTCTTTCCAAACATGGGCGCGAGCATATCGAGTTCGCCCTCTTCATGCAATCGGCCAAAGACGATCTGAACGCTCTCTGCGGGTTTTGGCCCCACGCAGCGACGACCGCTTGCGATTTAGTGATTCGCAAGCTCGGTCGCCGCGGCGACACGAGTCCGTCCGATTGGCGGACCAGAGGCCTGTGCTCTTCCTTGCCTACTCTTTCTTTTGGGCAAGCGGCAGAAATTCCTCGCGGGAAACCTTGCCGTCTTTGACGGTATAAATCCCCGCCTCCGACATTTGCATGCGCTTTTTAGAACCCTTGTCAGTCACGTCTACATCGAACTGCACGACAAATGTGTCCCGAGCCACGAATGGTCCGCCTACTTTCGCGCTATGCACTTCCATGTTCTTCTCCCACCACTCTGTCTTGCCTCGCACCTGATCGATGCCGCGCATTTCTGCGGGCATGTTCTCCATCGCGCGTGGCTCTACGCTCACGATGTCTTTCCCATAGAGTTCATCGATCGCCTTCATCCATTCACCCTTGCGGCAAAACTCCACCAGTTTCGTTGCGACTTCTTCTGTATTCATATCTCTTCCTCTATTTTCGGTTCACGATTATTCAACAGATATTTTCATCAATTTGCCGACGCCAATCGAACTCAAGCAAGGCTAACCGCCGGCGATGGCTCCAATAACCAGAAAAGGCTCAGACCCGTTTGCGACTTCGGCAGGCAGTGGTGCATCCGGCGGCTCGTGCGACACATCCTGCCCACAGGCGAAGAACCGCACCAAGGACCGACGCTCCTGCGTAACATGGTCGCGGACTGTGCCGCGCAGCATTGGATAGTTGGCCTCGAGCGCGTCGAGGACCGATCGCTGCGTAGCCGGGCCCTCGACATCGAGTTGCACTTCGCCGTCAACGCGTGCCAGCGTGCGCAGATGAGGCGGGAGCAAAACGCGTATCATGGCAGCGCCTGCACTTCGACGGACAGAACCGCCGGAAGATCGCGGACAATGGGCGCCCAACTATCGCCTGCGTCTGCTGATGCATAAACCTGCCCGCCTGTTGTTCCAAAATAAATGCCGCACGGGTCAAGCGAATCTACGGACATTGCGTCGCGCAGCACATTGACATAGCAATTGCGTTGCGGAAGTCCTTTCGTAAGCGTTTCCCACTCGTTGCCGCCCGCGCGACTGCGAAACACACGCAGTTTGCCATCTGGCGGAAAATGCTCGGAGTCGCTCTTGATTGGCACGACGTAAATCGTTTCCGGTTCATGCGCATGAACGTCAATCGGGAAACCGAAATCGGTTGGTAAATTTCCGCTGACCTCGCGCCATGACTCGCCCGCGTCATCCGTGCGCATCACGTCCCAGTGTTTCTGCATGAACAATGTACTCGGACGCGATGGATGCATTGCGATGCGATGGACGCAGTGACCGACCTCTGCATTCGGATCGGGAATGTATTGCGAGTGCAGGCCGCGGTTGATCGGTCGCCACGTTTTGCCTCCGTCGTCAGTGCGGAACGCGCCCGCGGCCGAGATGGCGATGTACATTCGTTGGGGATTGCTCGGATCGAGAAGAATCGTGTGCAAACACATCCCACCCGCGCCCGGCTGCCACTTTGGTCCCGTGTCGTGTTTGCGCAGCCCCGATAACTCATGCCACGACTTGCCGCCGTCAGTTGTGCGGAACAACGCGGCGTCTTCCACTCCGGCGTAAACGGTATCCGGGTCAGTAAGCGACGGTTCGAGATGCCAGACGCGTTTGAACTCCCACGGATGCTGTGTGCCGTCGTACCATTGGTGACTGCCCGGAATGCCGTCGTAAACGAACTTATTACTTTCACCCTGTGGCATTCCGTCAGGAGTGGTGGTCGGCTCGCCGGCGGGCGTGCCCGGCTGGAACCACGTTTTGCCGCCGTCATCCGAGCGCTGGATGATCTGCCCGAACCACGCGCTGGTCTGCGACGCAAACAGCCGATTGGGATCGACGGGTGAACCTTTCACGTGATAAATCTCCCACCCCGCAAAGTGCGGGCCGCTGACCTTCCAACGTTTCCGTTTGCCGTCCGATGTCAGGGCGAACGCGCCTTTTCGTGTACCCACCAAAACTCGTACTCCGCTCATTAGCATCTCCTTTTCTTTTCTTTACTATGTTGATCTCGACCAGAAGATTTTTCGACCTGATTCATCATCACGGTGTTTCCTCAATTACTGACAGAACGTTGCCGGCGGGATCTTTGAACCAGGCGATCGTAGGACCGTTTCCACGCATAATCCCCTTCTCATCCGTTTTGATGTCGGATTCGTCATAGATTTCGAAGCGCACACCGCGCTTGGCGAGTTCGTCCACGGAGTCGTCAACATTCTCCACCGGGAAATTCAAGACGGTAAACGTAGCCGGAGCGTGGTTAACTTTGGGGTAGATGAGAACTTTGTTGCCACCGGCGAGCTGCAATGTCAGCAGGCCATGCGATTCCGAGACCTGGAGTCCCAGGGTTCGGCCATAAAAATCTTTCGCCTTCTGAATATCGTTCACGGAAAAACCGCTGAATGCTTTGCTTTCCTTTAACATGGTTTTACTCCTTCATTCTGGTTGAAGTTTGTTCTGCGTGACGCGTCCTTTGTTTTTCTCTATTTCTGCTTCGCCGCTTGCTTCAGTTTCTTGATGTCGAGCTTCACCATTTTGAGCATGGCTTGCATGACGCGTTGCGATTTCGCGGCGTCCTTGTCGCTCAACAGCTCGCCCAAAACCGTGGGCACGATCTGCCATGAGAGTCCGAATTTGTCTTTGAGCCAGCCGCACTGCCTTTCTTTCCCGCCGGTGGAAAGTTTCTCCCAATAATAATCAACTTCTTCCTGCGTCTCACAGTTCACAACGAACGAGATGGCTTCGGTGAATTTAAAGTGTGGGCCGCCGTTAAGCGCGACGAATTCCTGGCCATCGAGCTCGAATTCGACGGTCATTACCGAGCCTTTGGGTCGTCCGGAGGCCTTTTCTCCCGATTCGTCATAGCGGGCAATTTTTCCAATCTTGGAATTCTTGAAAACGGAGGTGTAAAAAGTCGCTGCTTCTTCGGCTTTATCATCGAACCATAAAAACGGAGTGATTTTTTGCATATAGTTTTATTGTTTTGGTTTGTGGATTAATCGTTTGGATTCCTTTGGCTTTTGCGCGCGTTCATCCGGTTTCATAATACGAGATTTGACACGACTACTTTGCGCAACTGGTCGCCTCCAACGCGCGATGCTTGAGTTGGAAGCTCTTCATGAGACCAAAGGTCCAGTCAATTTGGGGACATAGGTGAGGATGACGATTCCGTTGTTGAACGTTTTCGTGCCGGTGAGCGTGAGCTTCAGGTGGGTGGCATCAATGCCGTCAAAGAGACGCTGGCCACTTCCGACGGCGATGGGGAAGATCGAAAAATGGAACTCATCAACGAGGTTGCGCTGTATCAGCGTGCGGTCGAGCTGGCCAGTGCCGTACTTCATGATGTTCTTACCCGGCTGGTTTTTCAGCTTCGAGACTTCGTCGGCAACGTCACCTTTGATGAGTGTGGCGTTCCACGTAGTCTCCCGCAGGGTCTTTGAAGCCACAAATTTTGGGAGGCTGTTGATCCTGTCGAAGTAGTCGTCACCTTTTATTTGTGGCCAACGCGCCGCAAATTTCTCGTAGGTCACGCGCCCGAGCAGGAATGCGTCAACCTCCGAGAGCCGGGAGAGAGCGTAGTTTTTATTCTCGTCGTCAAAGTATGGCAGTGCCCATTTCTCTGGCGATCCTACGACACCGTCCAGCGACACAAAGGTTGCCTCGATCAGCTTTCTCACATCAATGTCCTTCTGTTTCCTTTGCCAAATACTCAGCCAGTTGATCCATGGTGCCGGTCCAGCCCTGCTTCATTCCGTCATGCGCGCCGTCAAACGTCTTGCGCTCCTCGTCCGTGGGATTGAGGGGAATCCACTCGATGTTGACGGTCGTCTTGCCGCCTTGCTGGGCGAGCGTAAACGTCGAGAGCATTTCGCGCGGCCAGGTGGGACTCATCGGATGCCGGGTGATGCCGCCCGCTTCATCGGAAAAGGAATTGACCAACACGATCCGCTCCGGCGCGGCGATTTCGCGATAGACGAATTTCCCCCACATTTCTTTTCTATCCGGTGAGCGGAGGCAATAATGAAACGTTCCGCCCGGACGAAAATCCAGTTTCGCTGTAGTCATTTTGAATCCTTTCGGCCCGAACCATTGCATCAGTTCGTCGCGCTCCGTCCACGCTTTCCACATGCGTTCGCGCGGCACATCGAACGCGCGCGAAATGACGAACGGCTTTATGGCAGGATTCCCTGCCGGGTTATTTTTTTCTTGGCTCATAGTTTTTCCCGTCTTTGTTTTTGTTCAGACTTTCATCTCTACAACGAACAAAGCGCGCGTCTCAGGACAATTTTCCAACTTTTTCGGAAGTCGCCCGAATTATCCGCAGCGTCACAAACCATTGCGTATCCATTGAAATGAAAGCGATGCGAGGGCGTATCGCAGTGCACCGTTCGGACCGTCGCGCCGCATCGTCAGGCCAATATTTGGTGGCGACAACGATTCCCGGCTATTTTGTTTGCGGCGAGTATCCTTCGAACTTTGGCAATGCTGAGTCCATGTAGTCCCACGGCTGTGCGTCCGCGGTGAAGATGTTGTAGCGCGGACGAAACCAACTCGGGTCGTCCAGACTTCCGGCGTTGATTCCGACAATTGGCGATGTGCCTTCGGCATTTTCTCCTCCCGTTATTCGCGAACCACACTCAGCGCAAAAGCCACGTTTATGCTGAAATCCAGCTGCGCTTGGTGTGAAATGGTAGCGCAGTGAGCCCCGGGTCAGCTTGAATGACTTCGCCGGGACCACCACGACGCAAGAACACGCGCCGCCCGACGCCCGCTGGCAATCGCGGCAGTGGCATTGGAACATTTCGATCGGTTCCGCAGTGCACTCATAGTGAATCGCGCCACACGCGCATCCACCGGAAAATGGAGTTTTCATAGCGTGACAATATCGTTGTCTGATTGCTGCAAACCCCACAGAACTCAGACTTCCACGATCGTCTTGAATCCGCCGTACAACATGCGCTTCCAATCGAAAGGCATCGCTTTCGGATCGCACATGTTCGCAATGCGCGCGTCTTTCATCACCTTGGCGTTGACGTTATCACGATGCGCGCGCGACTTGAACACGATATACGAGAACACCACCGTTTCGCCGGGCTTGGTCTTGATCCCGCGCGGAAACGGCTTTCCCATCGTCACGTTCAGGTCGTCGCCGACGCACTCGCGGAATTCGAGCGCGCCGTGGTCTCGCCATAGCTTTCCCGCTTTCTTGGCCATGCGGCGATATGCGTTCACGCTCTTTCTCGGAATTGGTAAGACATATCCATCGATATAATGAGCCATAGAGTCACAGTGGTTAGTTCAGAGTTGGATCGGTCATGCGGTGGCAAGCTGCGCCTCGGCGCGAGCTTCGCTGGCCATAGGACACTCGCCCGCTACTGGCCTGACTTCCACGCGTATGCCATACGGCAAACCGGGGCATTCTCTGGCGATGGCGAGGGCTTCGTCCATCGTAGCGACGTCGAGAAGAAAGTAGCCGCCAATCGCCTCCTTGGATTCGGCGAATGGGCCGTCGGAGACGATGCGGTCCTTACCCGACACTATTTTCCCCTCGCGTTCGAGTGGATTTCCGGCAACCGCTTTGCCCTGTTCGGTCAGGCGTCTGAACCAGGCCATCCACTTTTCAGAGACTCTTTGCATCTCCTCGGGCGAAAGACTTTTTCGCAATTCGGTGCCGCGAAATAGCAGCATGTATCCATTCTGATTTTGTGTATTCATAGCGTGTTGTTACTGTGGATTTGAATTTAAGCGTTTGCGAGTTGTTCTTGCAGCGCTGATTCACGGGCCCAGGTATCGAGAGGACATTCGTCAGTTACGGGTCGGATTTCGATTGAAGTGCCATAGGCAAGGGCGGGGTTGGTCCGTGCAATTGCAATCGCTTCCTCGAGTGTTTCCACGTCCAGCAGCAGGTAGCCGCCAATGGCTTCCTTGGATTCGGCGAACGGGCCATCTGACACCAATCGTCCATTCTTGCCCGAAACGATTGCGCCTTTTCGAGCAAGCGCCTGGCCGCCTTTGATCTTTCCCTGTGCGTTCAATCGGTCGAACCAGGCTTTCGCTTGGCTAATCACCTTCTGAATCTCGTCATGTGAAAGTTCTTTGTACCATTCATTGCTGCTGAACAGCAGCATGTGTCCGTTTTGATTTTGTGTGTTCATAATGCCTTGTAGTTAATTGTTGGTTGTTGATTTTGGTTTCGATAATACGACGAATAATCGGGTGAGCCTGGGACAATTATTTTGCGTTTCCGTCGCTCTCCCAGATGGCAAACGTGTTGCCTTCGGTGTCCTGGCAGATGGCGAAATAGCCCATTTGCGGGACGGCGGTTTTCGGCATGCAGATTTTGCCGCCCAGTTTCTCGATCTTCGCTGCGAAGCCGGCTACTGAATTCACGCTGATGTAGTTGGTAATCGGCTCTTGCGGATGTTTGCGTTTCTTAAGAGCGCCATCAGGCGTCTCGTCGGCTCCGCCGGTGTCGATGTGCCAATAATCCTCCGCCCCGGGGAACGGATTGATTTTCCACCCGAACAAATTGCCGTAAAACTCCCGGGCGCGTTGGAGATCGTCGGCTGGGATTTCAAACCAGACAATGCTTGCAGCTTGTTTCTTATCTGACGTACTCATGTTTTGCCTTTCTGTTGATGTGTGATTTTTGGTTCTGTCAAAGATACGACGAATGAGAACGCGGGTTCAGGACAAGTTGCCGATTTTTTTGCGCATTTTTTGATTAAGACCTATTCGCGATTCAGCAGGCAAGATGCCCGCTGGCCCCACAGCCAAGATGGCTGTGCTACTAAAAATTTATGTTCCGTCGTTGCTGCAGGATTGCAGCCGCTTCAAAAGGAAAGCTCGCTCTGATTTTGTTTCCGCCAGCTCAAAGGATCTCCGGAAATGTTCGGCGGCGACTTTCTTGTGGTTTAACTGGGACTCGAACTCTCCGAGGACAGCATAGAGGAGATAATAGGACTTCAATTTTTGTGAACTGCGGATCGCTGCCACGGCTGTGATTCCCGCTTGTGGTCCATGAATCTTGGCAAAAGCAACAGCGCGGTTGAGCGCAACGACCGGCGACTGATCGAACTCGGTCAATCGATCATAAAGCAAAAGGATTTGTCGCCAGTCGGTGGACTCGTAGTCCTTAGCTGTGCAGTGACACGCAGCGATTCCGGCCTGAAGATGATATTCACTGAGCTCATCTCCTGCCGCCGACTGCGCGAAATGAAACATCCCGCGCGCGATCATTGGTTGGTCCCAATGTGTCCGGTCCTGCTCTTTGAGGCGCAGCAGATTACCCTCGCTATCCACTCGCGTCGGTGTGCGAGAGGCATTCAATAGCATCAACGCCAGCAACGCGTGGGTCTTGGGCTGATTGCCGGCCGGATGTTCCGCCAGCAACTCCGCTAGGCGAATTGCTTCGTCACAGAGTTCTTCGCGAACGAGATTGTCGCCGCTCGACGCTTTGTAGCCCTCGTTAAATAACAGGTAGAGCGATTCCAAAACACTTTCCAAGCGTTGCGCCAGTTCCTCACCCGGAGGAATTTCAAAGGGAATTCGCGCCTGGCGGATTTTTTGTTTCGCGCGCGTTATCCGCTTGGCGATCGCCGCATCGGTCGTTAGAAATGCTCGGCTGATTTCCGTTAGGCCAAAACCGCACAGCGTCTTCAAGGCGAGTGCAACCTGCGCATCCGCTGGAATCGCCGGGTGACAGCACACAAACATCAATCGCAAACGGTCGTCACGAATTTCCTCCTCTGAAAAAATCGCCTCGTCCACCCCGGCAGTCTCGCGATCCATCAAACGAATAATTTCCGCTTGTTTGTTCTGGAACACCTTTCGGCGCCGGACCACATCCAACGCCAGGTTGCGCGACGCGCGCATGATCCAGGCGGAAGGATTCTTCGGCACTCCATAAAACGGCCAGGTCTGCAAAGCACGCGCCAGCGTTTCCTGGACGACGTCTTCGGCGAGCGTGAGATGCTCGATTCCGAAGATCTTCGTCAACGTCGCGACCATCTTCCCCGCCTCGTGGCGGAAAAGATGCTCGACCACTCCCGAAACTTCTTCTGGTTGGACAATATTTTTCAAAGTCAGGTCACGTAAGCCCTGAAAATTTCTGGCGCTGTTAACTAAATTGGACTCAAACAGAAACAGTCGGACACAATGGAATAGCGCGACCGCGCCCGGTTGAAAAGCTCGCGCAAGCCAGAAGCCCACGCTACTTCAGAGCCGTTCCTCTTCCAAATCGTACACGTCGAACCAGTGGTGCACCACCCGGTTCCGCGGGACGAATTGCTGAATGTAATCCTCCATGAACTCCTGGAGTTCTAAAGGCAAATCGCTCAGGTGCAGATCGCGCTCTTTATTATTCCATGCGATGATCTCAGCGCGTGGCCGCTTTTTGGCGTGTTCGCCGATCCAAGCGGCAACCTCATCGTCGGTCGCGCCGGTGGCGACGAATGATCGGAATTCATCGTAATCAATCTCACCGAACTTTAGCCAGCGTTGATCGAGCGGGCAGTTCGAATGATATTCGCCTTCCCATCCGGCGAGCACAGCGCGGCATTTATCCACCGCGCGCGCCGCCAATACATAGCCGGCCAGCGTTTGGCGCGGGCTGCGCGGGAACTGTTTCCCATCGCGCAGATCGCGCGCGAGCAATTTCACTTTTTCGAGGTTCTTATCCATAGGTTTTTTGTTGTTAGGTTTCAGTGGCCACCTGCAGGACGATTTCTCCCCCGTGTGTGACCAATTTGATTAGATTCGTGCGCCCGCCGCGCTTCCAATAACGGAACGAGGTTGTCGACGACCGGTCCGCGACATCCGCAAAACGCCTCTGTCATCTCCCGTCTCACCGGCTGGAAGCTGATTGAGCGACGCTGCCTTCGGGTTTGGGTTTTTCGGGGCGTTTCACCTGCACCTCGATGTCTTCACGCAAATCGTCGGTTGGATTCATAACGACTTCTGTATTTTCCTTCAGGCCGTCGAGCACTTCCAGTTGCGTGCCGAAGTCGCGCCCGACACTAATTTTCTGCCAGTGAATGCGATGGTCGTTCGTGACGGTGACAACTTGCGGACCCTGCGCGCGAAAAACAAATGCATCCCCCGGCACAACGATCGGCGCATTGTCGTCCGGCAATAGGAATTTAACCTGCCCATACATTCCGGCGTAAAGCTTGCCTTCGCGATTGGGCACCTGCACTTCCACCTGCATGGTGCGCGATTGTGGGTCGAGTGCGCCCGCCGTGCGTGTGACCTTGCCGTCAAATTCCTGACCGGGATATTCCTGGAGAACAATTTTCGCTGCGAGTCCTTCGTGAATCGACGGCGCATTCTCCTGCGGCGCGAACACGTAAACGCGAAGCACATCACTCTGCACAAGGCTGAAAAGCGGCGTACCGGAATTTCCGGTCCCGGCGGTCACGAGAGTGCCAACATCGATATTTCGAGCAGCGATCTTTCCAGCAAACGGCGCGAGGATTTGCTGGAAACCCTGAATTTTCTCGAGCTGCTGCAGGTTCGCTTTCGCCGCCTCATAGGCCTTTTCGTTTTGATCGTACTCTTGTTTGGATACCACGTTTTTCTGGACCAGATCGCGCCAGCGATCAGCGGTCACCTTGGCTATCTCTTCCTGCGCGCGCGCCTGTGCAAGTTGCTGATCCACCTCCGGTGTCGCAATCTCCGCCAGCAATTGGCCAGCCTGCACGTTGTCGCCGATATCGACCTTCCAGCTTTCGACGTATCCGTTGGACCGCGGGAAAATTGTCGTTTGATTGAAGGCTTGGAAGGTTCCAGGCAAAATTAATTCCTTCGGCTTACTGTCGCGCTGCGCGGTCGCGACATTCACTTCGAGCTGTGTCGTTCGCTGCACGAAATTCTGCTGGTCGTGACGCTCGCTTATGCGCCGCCACGCGCCGAATATAACCAGAAGCGCAAGGAGAGTGACGGCGGCAATCGGTCCCCAGACGGCAACGCTCCGCAGCGGTGGCCGAAGTGGTGGCCGTGGTTCTACGCGTCGATCGTGCGCGTGGTCTTCATCGTGCGCGCCATTGTCTCGATGTTTATCAGTCTCAGTTTGGATCATTGTGCGCCTCCTTCTGCCGTTCCGCCATGCTCCTGGCGCGCAAACTCTTCATCTTCGTCACAGGTGAATTCCTTTTTCCGGAGCAAACTGTAAACGACTGGGACAAAAAACAGCGTCGTAACGGTAGCGACGAGCAACCCGCCAATCACGGCGCGTCCAAGCGGCGCGTTTTGTTCGCCGCCCTCGCCCAATCCGAGCGACATCGGCAACATTCCGATAATCATTGCCAGCGCGGTCATTATCACCGGACGCAAGCGCGTGAAACCGGCAGCGAGCGCGGCGTCAAAAGCGTTCTTATTTTCGTGCGCGCACCGCTCATCGTTGGCAAAAGTTACAACCAAAATGCTGTTGGCCGTGGCCACACCTATGGCCATGATCGCGCCCATGAGCGAGGGGACGTTAAGTGTTGTCCCGCTCAGAAAAAGCATCCAGATGATGCCGCACAACGCGCCGGGCAATGCCATGATGATGATGAACGGGTCTGTCCACGACTGGAAATTCACCGCCATTAGAAAGTAAACGAGCACGATGGCAAAAATGAGACCAGCGCCGAGCCCGGCGAACGAACTGTTCATACTCTGAACTTGACCGCGTATACTGAGAAACGTGCCGCGGGGCAGTTTCGACTTGAAACTGTCTACCACTTTGGCGACTTCGTCGGCGACGCCGCCGAGATCCCGGCCTTGCACATTAGCCAGGACGTCAAAAACCGGCTGTACATTATAATGATTCACGATGACCGGTGACTCGCGCCGCTCGACCGTCGCCAGGTTCCCCAGCAACTCCGGGCGCGGCAAATTGGGCGCTACTACCGGCGTGTTTTTCAAATCCTGCAGGGTGTCAATTTTGTATTGCGGCGTCTGGACCGCGACCTGGTAATTCACGCCGTTCTGAAAATTGAGCCAGTAGTTGGGAGCGGTCTGACCGCTCGAGCTGAGCGAAATCAACATGGTCTGCGCAACATTGTTTTGCGTCAGGCCAATTTGTTCGGCTCGCGTCCGGTCCACATTCACACGCAGGTCGGGCCCATGGACGAGTTGATGCACGTGGGTATCGACTGCTCCGGGAATTTGCGCGACGCGCGTTTTGATTTGGTTGGCGATATCGTACCCTTTCGGGTCGCGACCGGTTATTTGAATATCGATCGGCGCCGGAATGCCGAAATTTAAAATCTGACCGACGATATCGGGCGCGGAGAAAAAGAATTCCATGTCCGGAAAATCGCGATGCAATTTCTCGCGCAGGATCCGCACGTATTGCGCGGTTGGCTTATGATTTGGATTGAGGGCGACAAGGATTTCACCGTCGGCCGAGCTGATCGTCGAACTGTCGCCAAAGGCGAGATTAATTCCGCTCGTCGGCAGCCCGATATTATCGAGCACGTTCTGGATTTCGTTAGGCGGAATAATTTCGCGAATGGCGTGGCCCACCTGAAAAAAACGTTCCTGGGTTGATTCGAGTCGCGTGCCGGCGGGCGCGCGCACGTGCAATCGAAATTGGCCGGCATCGACCGCTGGAAAGAAATCCCGCCCCAGAAAAGGAACCAGGGCGAACGAAACAAGCACCATGGCGCCCATAGCTCCGAACACGAGGCGGCGATGCTCGAGACACCAGCGCAGCGCATTTACATAACGGGCGCGAAGCTTTTCGAACACATGATTGAACTTCTCGTGAATCCAGCTCAAAAAACCGAAAATTTGGCCTAAGCCGCTTAGACGAGGCGCGGTCGGGTTTTCGCGAGACCGATTGGCGATCTTCTCCTCGCCGCCGTCAGATCCTTCAACACTTTGGGCAAGACTGGTATCAATTTCATCGAGATGTCCACGCAGAAGAAATCTCACCATGGTTGGGACGACTGTGCGCGAGAGCAAATAAGAAGCGAGCATGGCGAAGATAACCGCCATGGCGAGCGGTTGAAAAAGAAATCTGGCCGTGCCGCTCAGGAAAAAAATCGGCACGAAAACGATGCAAATACAGAGAGTTGAAACAAACGCCGGCACCGCAATCTGTGACGCGCCGTCGAGAATGGCGCGCACCATAGGCTTCTTCATGGCGAGATTGCGATGGATGTTCTCGATCTCGACCGTAGCGTCATCCACTAAAATGCCGACGGCGAGGGCAAGTCCACCCAAGGTCATCAGGTTCAGGGTTTGGCCAAGCGCGCTGAGAATGATGACCGAGCATAAGATCGACAACGGGATTGAAGTGGCGACCACCAGGGTTGAGCGCCAGCTTCCGAGAAAAAGCAAGATCATGAGCGCTGTCAGACACGCCGCGATCACACCCTCCTTCAAAACGCCGTTGATGGCGGCACGGACAAAGATCGACTGATCGAACAGTTGCGTGATGTCGAGCGCGGGCGGCAATGTCGCCTTGATCCGCGGGAGCGCCTCTTTCACCCGGCTGATGATATCGAGGGTGGACGCGCTCGCGCTTTTCAAAACCGTAAGCAACGCCGAGCGAGTGCGATTTTGCGCGACGATGTTCGTTTGCACGGCAAATCCGTCGCGAACGTGGGCGACATCGCGAATGTAAACCATCGCGTTGTTTACCTGTCTGATCGGCAGATCGTTCAGCGTTTGCAAAAGCTCCGGGCTCGAGTTCAACCGCACATTGTATTCGCGGTCGCCGATTTTCTGAGTCCCGGCCGGCAGGATGACGTTTTGGGCGTTGAGTGCGCTGCTCACGTCCGCGGGCGACAGTCCTTTGCCGAAAAGTTTCTGCGGATCGATATCGACCATGACCTGGCGCGATTTGCCGCCGTATGGCAGCGGGACTTGTGCGCCTTGCACGGTGGCGAGCTGCGTGCGAATGAAATTCAGACCGAGATCGTAGAGATCCTGTTCCGAGAGCGTTTTACTCGTTAGGCCGAGTTGCAGGATTGGCACATTCGAGGCGCTGTATTGAAGGATGAGAGGCGGCGTCGTACCGGGCGGCAGAATGCGCAGGAGCGTCTGGGTGATCGATGTGACCTGGGCAACGCCTGCCTCAACTTTGGCGCCCTCGTGGAAGAAAACTTTAATGACTGAGACACCGTTGTAACTCTGCGACTCGATATGCTCGATGTCGTTCACGGTCGTGGTCATGGCGCGTTCGGTAACGGTGACAAAACGTTTCTCCATTTCCTCGGGCGCGACGCCGGGGAAACTCCAGATCACACTCACCACCGGGATGTCGATCTTGGGAAAAATGTCCGTGGCCATGCGCGTGATCGTGACGATGCCCATGAGCACGATCAGAATGGCCATCACCGTGAAGGTGTAGGGCCGCCTTAGAGCTAAACGGACAATCCACATGCTATATATGAATACGAATGCTGATGCGTGCGCAGCCTCAGCGGCCCTCTAGCCGCCTCGCTGTGCGAGGTGCCGCGCTGATTCTGAGACCCGCGCGTTGTGCGTCTCATCGGTCTCGAGGCGCGCCAGTCAGAGACGCGGCCACAGGTCCTGTAGGCCGCTCCGACGAAGCTTGGCTGTTTTTGCCACGCGGTTGCTATAAACATATTGCTTCTACGGAGCTGAAAGTCTTTCAACACAGCTACCTTGTGGACGCAACACTCCTCAAATTTCTCATAATGCAGCTTGCCCATTCTCAACCAGCCGTTTGAAATTGCGGAGATACTCTTCCACTCTTCGCGACAGACTCGGCGGATCGAAGACGGAACGTATTTTCAGCGTTATTTCCGTTTCTTGATCGGAGCGCGGCTCGAAGCCAACGACACCCGACATGAAACCGTCCGACATTGAGCGCCACGCAATTCGCCGGCTGGGAACTCGAAGTACAATTTGAAAGACACCCTGTTGTTCGCTGCCGTTGGGATGCCAGATGTAAGAAAAGTGTGTGTCATCAATTCTTTGTACATTCCGCAGCGGCGTGATGAATCTCGGGAGATTTTCAACCCGCGACCATTGTTCATACACCTGGCTGATGGGCGCCTTCACGACGACGGATTGTCGCGCTGCGTTCATCTCGATCGGCGCCGGTCCCATTGTCTGCGTCGAGTTGTCAGGCGGAGAAGCGTCCATATTGCTCGCTGGAAAAAACCCGGCTCCATCCGTCGGTAAAGTTAAAGAGCGACATGTTCAGCACGAGCATCGGGTCGTGTCTGCGTGCACGTCTTTTTCGAAACAACTGAGGTGAGCTGCGTCGCGGAGTGATTTGGCGTAGTTTTGTTTTCATTTTGATATTTAAAGCTAGACATGGCTGTGCAGTGTCACCACGGAGCGGTGGGAGGATTTTTCACTGCTCCACAAGAGAGAGTGGCCTACACCTCTTTCGAGGGAGGAAACAAAAGTGGCGCGCCGGAGGAGGATTGTTAAACTTTTGTTATGCGCAGGCGGGCAACATCGACTCGTCTCAGGTGGGTATTACATCGACGTTCACACTGTTATGAAGCTCGACACCACGACATCGGGAGAGACCCTGTTCGTCACGGCTAATCCGTCCCAAGGCCGACTCAAATCGCGCGGGCAGCCGTGCTCACAAGCCGAGGATGACGACAACGCAGCAAAATACCTGTTCGAGTTGTCCCATGATGCGATCTTATTTCTGGATCGCACCGGAAAGATCCTTTGCATCAACCCGCGCGGCGTCCAACTCAGCGGCTATGCGGAAGCGAAATTGCGCGGGGCGGATATCTTTGAACTCCTGCTTCTTCCTGAGGACCACTCCGCCTTTCGCCAAATGCTGCAGGATGCAGTGAAGGGCAAAGCGCGAGAATGCGAAGTTCGCTGGAGAACGAACGACGGCGCCATTGTGCATTTTGACGGCGCATCCGTTCCACGCCTTTCCTGCAGTGGAGAATTTTTGTCCACGCTCTGCACCTTGCGGGATGTGACCGAGCGCAAACGCACGGAAGAAGAACTGCGCAAAAGCGAAGAGAAATATCGGGACCTCATCGAAATTTCGCCCGACGCAATCTACGTCGTCGATGCGCAGGGCATCTGCGTTCTCGGGAACCGCGCGGGCGCCGAGTTGGCAGGAATTCCCCAGGACGATCTGGTTGGCACGTCAGTCACGGAGACTTATCTCCCGGAAGAGCTCTCCCTGTTTCGAGAGCGGATCGAGAAATTAAAAGCCGAAGGCACTCTGCGATTCCAAAGGAAGTTCGTGCGCAAAAACCGCGAGGTCGTTCCCGTGGAAGTTTCCTTGTCCGCGATACGCGGTGGATATTTTCAGGCGATCCTCCGAGACATTGGCGAGCGCAACCGAGGCGAAGCCTTGCTGGCAGGAGAGAAACGGCTCCTCGAGATGGTGGCGAAGGGAGATCCACTCGGGGACATTCTCGATGCCATCTGCCGGCTGGTGGAAAAATTGTGCAGCGGATCTTTGTGTTCGATCCTGTTGCTGGATTCGAGTGGTAAGCGCCTTTGGCAGGGTGCGGGACCCAGCATTCCGAAACCATACGCCGAGGCGATCGACGGCTTTGTCATCGGGCCTTCCGCGGGTTCGTGCGGGACAGCGGCTTATCGCGCACAACAAGTGATCGTCTCGGACATCGCCACAGATCCATTGTGGGCCGACTTTCGTGACGTGGCCTTGGCCAACGGCCTGCGGGCATGTTGGTCCACACCGATAGTTTCCCTGGAAAACAGAGTGCTGGGAACTTTCGCAATGTACTATCGCGAACCCAGGTCCCCTGCTCCGCGGCAGCACGACGTAATCGACCAGATCACTCATTTGGCGAGCATCACCATCGAACGCCAGCGCGCAGAAGAAGCGTTGCGCGCTTCCGAGCAAGTTGCCCGCGGACAAGTTGAGGCATTGACCTATAGTTTGGATGTTCTCGCGACTGCGCCCGCACCAGACCGGTTCCTCGGACAAATGTTGAGCACAATGGGCCGCCTTTTGAACGCGCAAAGCGTGATCCTATGGTTGTTGGACGAATCGAATGAATCGCTCGTTTTGCGCGCCTGGGCGGAGGGCGCAAATTTTGCGAAGGCCGACCCGGAGCATCCATTCATTAAAAATCCTTTATCGTGGAAGGAAGATCCCGGACTAGCGGAGGTGTTTTTTTCCGGAGCCCCTGTCGTCTGCGAAGACGTAGAACATGATCCGCACATTTCCAGCGCTCTTCGGGAGTATTTGAGGTCTGGCGGAACCAGGAAGTTTCTGAGGATTCCAACCTTAGTGGGCGGGCATGTTAAAGGATTCATCGGAGTTCGTCATGGGGCTCGGCCACCCTATCGGCCGGAGGAGATCGAATTAGCGCAAGCGCTCGCTCACCAGGCGATGCTTGCAATTCAACTCAACGAATTTGCCGAGCAAAGCCGGCGCGCCGCCGTCTTGGCAGAACGCAATAGAATGGCTCGAGACATTCACAACACGCTCGCGCAAGGTTTTACCGGCGTGATTGTGCAATTGGAGGCGGCCGAGGATGCAATCGCGTGCTGCCGGCGTCAGGAAGCGGATGAGCATTTGCAGCAGGCCAGCGAATTGGCGCGGAGGAGTTTGAACGAAGCGCGCAGGTCAGTCCACGCGCTGCGGCCGCAAGCTCTGCAACGAGGGAACTTTTGGGAGGCGCTAAAAGGGATCATTAAAAACACAACTGTTGGAACCGCGCTTCACACCACTTTCGAACTTCGGGGAAAACTGCGCGACCTCCCTCTCGTTTGGGAGGAGAATCTTATGCACATCGGACAAGAAGCTTTGACCAACGCGCTCAAGTACGCGCACCCCGACAAGTTTGAAACGCGGTTAAGCTGCAATACAAAGGGACTTCGCCTGGAACTTCGTGACGACGGTGACGGATTCAAAGTAAAAGATCGACATGACGGTGTTGGTCTGACCGGAATGCGCGAGCGCGTCGAACAAATGGGCGGGACACTCATTGTCACCAGCTCACGCACAAAAGGTACGAAGGTCGTTGTTGAATTGCCCTACAATCACGAGTCGATGTTGTGACGTCCAAGAAGAAACCTGTTCGGAAAACCAAAAAGTCTGCGAAAACGCCAACGACGCCTCGGATCGCTGTGCTCATTGCCGATGATCACAGCGTCGTGCGCGAAGGCCTGGCCTCGCTGATTGGGCGCAAACCGGATATGACGGTCGTCGGCGAAGCCAGCAATGGCCGCGAGGCAGTCGATCTTTGGAAACAGTGTCGTCCCGATGTGACGTTACTCGATTTAAGAATGCCTGAGCTCGATGGCGTCAGCGCAATCAAAGAAATCCGCGCCGGCGATGAGGACGCGCGCATCATCGTACTCACAACGTTCGACGGCGATGAAGATATCTACCGCGCCATTCAAGCCGGCGCGAAAGGCTATCTTCTCAAGGACGCGCCTCGTGAGGCGTTGATGGATAGCATCCGCCGGGTGCACGCCGGCGAAACATGTGTTCCCGTGCATCTCGCCGTCAAGCTGGCAGAACGCGTCAGTGGCGAAACCCTGAGTGCGCGCGAGATCGAAGTCCTCAAGCTGATCGCTCAAGGAAAAAGCAATAAAGAAATCGGCTCGGCGCTCTTTATTAGTGAGGGCACGGTCAAGTCGCACGTAAAAGCCATCTTCGCGAAGATGAACGTCATCAGCCGAACCGAAGCTGTAGCAAACGCTACTCGCCGCGGCCTAATTCAGCTTTAGGTAATCAGGATCGACTCCTGATTGAGGGGCAAGACGACGACCATTTTTGTACCGTCGCCGCGGGGCGTGAGTTCTCGCCGCCTGGCTCGGCGCGCCAGCGAAAAATTGTTTTTGAACAAAATAGTTGACTGACTAGTCAATAGATGCATTATTGCTCTATGGCTAGAACGAGTGACATGAAAGAGCGCCTGACAGACGCGGCGTTGGATTTGATGTGGGGAAACAGCTACGGCACCACTTCGGTGGACGCGATTTGCGAGCGGGCCGGCGCAAAAAAGGGAAGCTTCTATTATTTCTTTAAGTCGAAGTCCGAGCTTACCGCCGCTGCACTGGAAGCGGAATGGAACAAGAACAAGGCGAACATGGACGCCCTTTTTTCTCCAACAGTTCCACCTCTCGAGCGGTTCGATGGCTACTTCGATTATGTGCACGATCGTCTGGCGGAGCGTCAAAAAAAGTGCGGCTCCATCCTTGGATGCCCTATCTTAAGCATCGGGAGCGAAGTGAGCACGCAGGACCAGGGCGTACGCGATACCGTTGACCGCATTTGGGATCGCAAGATAAAATATTTCGAGTCCGCTATTCGGGACGCGCACGCGCAAGGATTGATTGTGGCGCCGGATTCCGAAGCCAAAGCGAGGGCGCTCTTTGCCTGCTATCACGGGACGCTTGCCCAGGCCCGAATTCAAAACGACGTCGAATTGCTCCGCGATTTCAAGCACGTCGCGATGGATGTTCTGGGCGTGAAACAGACATACGCAATGAGTTCATAACAATCTTTCTTTTGCCAATTTTATAGACGACTAGTCAAATACAAAGAGTGAAGGAATCAGCCACATGCAAACTGACCAGCAACTAGAAGAAAACGCAGTTGTCCTCCAGACGTTAACAACCGGCGCGGTTTCGGGACTGAAAAACCGCCTGCAACGAAATTACGAGCAGGCTTACCCCGGCTTGGGGAACGTCATCCGAATCGTTCTCGACGAAGAAGAGGAACGGGCGTGGGACTTGTCGTCTTTCCCGCACTTATTGCTGCCCGATCTGGTGGAAGCCCACATTGAGCGTCTCGGACTGCAACTAGCTGATACGCAACACGACAATGTGCTAGTGCCGCACAGTTTCACCGAAACCCAAAATCATCAGCCGGCTCTCGCTTATGTGGATTGTTAGATTAGCGCTGCGGCGCCCGTACATGTTTCGAAATCTCAACAACGAAAGGAATAACGATGAAACCAAAAAAAACCGCGGAAAAAGTCGTGGTGCCAAGCGAGTCGAAGGGAATCGTCGCCGCCTTCGCTAAACTTATGAGACGGCGCAGTGTTATCGATATCGTCGAGCGTTTCCAAAAGCGGCACGCACTGCAAGAGGAACGCGAAATGGGATCCGCAGTCGCGGTTCCGGGCGGCACGTGGCCCGGTCGCGCGCGGCCTTCGCTGATCCAGTTAACCAAATGATTCAAAAGTACAAACAAAACACAAAGGAAATCCAAATCATGAAAACTAAATTATATTGGGTCGCGCTGCTTGCGAGCGCGGCCTTGATCGGGCAAGCGCAAGCTGGCGACCCTCGCGGCGGCGGCGGAGGCTTCGGTGGTCGTGGTTTTAACGGTGGCGGCCATGCCGTCGGCGGGGGCGTCCGGGCTGGACCAGTTGGAGGCGGAGGCGGTTTCCGTGGCGGTGGCTTCCACGCAGCAGCCCCGGCGTTGGGTGGCGCGCCTAGATCCTTTGGAATGGGAGCGCGCGGAGGCGGAGTTGGCTTCGGCATACCGCGCTACTCTTCAGTTAGAGCGCGTCCGTCATATCGGCAGCCTGTCTATAATGGACGAGTTGGCCGATCGGTAACTCCGTCCATTGGCGCACGAACAGCGGCTAGTCGGCCGCAGAATCGTTTCAGCTCAACACGCAATCCTGTTGGGCAACGGCCGGCGGCAGCGTCTAATCGTGCGGCCACTTTAGCGGCGCGTTCACCTGGAACAGCTGCACACCGGGGATTGGACGGGCGAAGGGACCACATCGCTGAACGTCATGAAGGAAATTGGCACCGCGACTGGGACCGGCGGCATGCCCATTTCTTCCACAATCGGTTCTTTGTTTTTGATGGCGGCTTCTGGTTTGGACTGGATGCTGGATTCTACCCGTGGGATTACCTGCCGTATTACGCCGGCGACTACTATCCGTACGATTACTACACTAACGTTCAGCCGGACTATAACACCGCGCCCGCTATTGGCTATCCGTACGATTACTACACTAACGCTCAGCCGGACGATAACACCGCACCCGATAATGTTCAGCCGGACTATAACACCGCACCCGATAATGGTGCGCCGGTGGCTGATACCACGGTCCAAGCTGTCCAAACAGAGCTTACCCAACTCGGTTATTACAACGGTCCAGTCGATGGAATTTTCGGTCC
>VBQC01000019.1 GCA_005887825.1 Verrucomicrobiota bacterium
TTCCTTGGGCTCACGGTTGGGTGCATTCAACATGATCAAGAGCCGGATATTCGTCGTGAACAGTACGCCATGGACATCACTTACGGAACGAACAGCGAGTTCGGCTTCGATTATCTGCGCGATAACGGGATGGCCACGACGCGCGAACAGCAGGTCCAGCGGGGATATCATTACGCGATAGTCGATGAAGTCGATTCCATCCTGATCGATGAAGCGCGCACCCCGCTCATCATTAGCGGTCCGGCGACCATATCCACCCATCAGTACGACAAATGGAAACCGCTCATCGAGCAGTTGGTCCGGAAGCAAACGATGCTGTGTAATCGAATCGCGAGCGAAGCGGTAGAACTATTCGACCGCCTTGATCCCGAGAAGACTCCAACATTCACACCAAATGAACCGATTGGAGTGACCGTTTCACCTGAGGTTCGAAAGCTGGCAGCCGAACTTCGCGTTCATCTCACGGAGGTA
>VBQC01000020.1 GCA_005887825.1 Verrucomicrobiota bacterium
CTGCGCATGATGGAAGATCCCGACAAGCGTCGCGCCATCGACAAAGCCGAGCTTTCCTTTTACCAGGACACGCGCAAGGAAGAACTGTTCGCGCTGAAGGAGGACCTTTTCTTTACCATCGACGAAAAATCGAACGAAGCCGATCTCTCCGAGCAAGGCCGTATGTTTTTGAATCCGGATGATCCGAACGCTTTTGTGTTGCCGGATTTGATCAACGAATTCACTGAGATTGATCTCGATCCGGAGTTGTCACAGGAAGAGAAGGACAAGAGGAAAGCAGAGCGCCAGCAGCATTGTGATACGCAAGCGGAACGCATCCACAACATCTCGCAGTTACTGAAGGCCTACTGCTTGTTCGAGAAGGATGTGCAGTACGTGATCGAAGAGAATAAGGTCGTGATTGTCGATGAATTCACTGGTCGCAAAATGCCGGGGCGCCGTTGGAGCGACGGATTGCATCAGGCGGTCGAGGCGAAAGAAGGCGTCCAGATCGATCGCGAAACACAAACTTTGGCGACGATTACGATTCAGAATTACTTCCGGCTTTACCAAAAGTTGGCCGGAATGACCGGCACGGCCGAAACGGAAGCGGCCGAGTTCCACGACATTTACAAACTCGACGTCAACATGATTCCGACGAATCGGCCAGTCGCGCGCACGGACTACAATGATCGGATCTACAAAACGCGGCGCGAAAAATACAGTTCGGTCATCAATGAAATTAGGGAGTGCCACAACAAGCAGCAACCGGTGCTGGTCGGCACGGTGAGTGTGGAAGCCTCCGAGTTGCTCAGCCGAATGCTGAAGCGTGAGAAGATTCCGCACAATGTTTTGAACGCGAAATTTCACATGCAAGAAGCCGAGATCGTGCAGCGCGCTGGTCAACCCGGCACGGTCACGATTTCGACGAACATGGCGGGGCGCGGCACCGACATTAAACTCGGAGCAGGTGTTCCAGAGCGGGGCGGTTTGATGGTGATCGGCACCGAGCGTCACGAAGCGCGCCGGATCGATCGGCAGTTACGGGGGCGTTGCGCCCGTCAGGGCGATCCGGGCAGTTCTCGCTTTTATGTCAGTTTCGAGGACGATCTGATGCGCAACTTCGGCGCCGCCGATCGGATGACAAGAATCATGGAGCGCTTTGGACTAGAGGAAGGCCAGGAGCTCGAGCATCGGTGGCTCAACAAATCGGTCGAGACAGCGCAGAAACGCGTGGAGCAGCGCAATTATCTGGTCCGAAAACGGACGCTCGATTTCGACGACGTGATGAACATGCAACGCGAGGTTGTTTACACGTATCGCAACGAGACGATCGATTCCGAGGAACCACGCAAGCTTATCTACGAAGTGATCGACGAGGCGGTACCGGCGAAGGTGAAGGAGTATCTCGATGTCGATGAACCAAATTACACCGGCCTCATCCACTGGGTGAACACGACGTTCCCACTCGGCTTGAACAAGGAGAAAGCGGAGTTTGAAACGCGCACGGTCGAGGAAAATGCGCAGTTCTTGATTGAAAAAATCAAGAACGCCTACGAGCGCAAATCGAGTCATGAGGAACCGACCGCGGTCAAGAGTCTCGAACGTTACATCATTCTAAACGCAATCGACCGGCTGTGGCAGGAGCATCTTTACGCCATGGACGCATTGCGCGAGGGCGTTTATCTGCGCGGCTACGCGCAAAAGGACCCGCTCATCGAGTACAAGACCGAAGCGTACGACATGTTCGTGGACTTAATGGCGAACATTAAAAACGAAGTGCTCAACAATCTGTTCCGCAGTACTTCGAATTTGCAGGCATTCGAAAATTTTCTGGCGACGTTGCCGCAATTTTTATTGCGCGAACATGCACCAACTGCTCCGACCGCGAACGCTCCTGCGCGTAATCGCCAGCTTCAGCCCGTCGGTGCGATGGCCGCCGTTGGCGAAGATGGTGACGGCGCGGGCGAGGTGACAATCGATCTTCCGATTCGCCGTTCAATACCAAAGGTCGGCCGCAACGAGCCGTGCCCCTGCGGCAGTGGCAAAAAATACAAGAACTGCTGCGGCCGAGTGGCGTGATTTAGGGCTGGGAAGATTCTGTCGAGCAGACGATGTTGGATAGATGTCCTGCGCGGCAATCACAGCGGTTCGCCTGCACCGCCTGGCTTTCGTTCCATGACCACGCCCGAAGACAATTCTTGATCGCGGCGAGCGCAGCCGAGCGCTCACAATTCCGGTGGACGCGCGCGCGGTTCGCGGTCTTTTGCCGTGGCTGTGCTCGGCCTGGTGACAAACGGCCCGCCTTCCATTGGCGTGACTTTCGTGAACGCGACATCGGGCATTTCGCTCGGTAATCCTTCAAGCGGAAATTCTTTGCGAAGCGGAAAGAAGGGATAGCCGTCCCACATGAGAATGCGACGCAGATCGGGATGGCCGTTGAATTTGATTCCCATCATGTCGTAAATCTCGCGCTCGTGCCAATTCGCGGTCGGCCAGATATCGGAAACGGTATCGACCGCGCCGATGTCTTCGGAGACATGGAGTTTCAATCGTACATAGACAGCCGACGGCATCGAATAAAGTTCGTAAACGATCTCGAAACGTGGTTCTTCGCCGAAATTGTCGATGCTCGTGATATCGATCAAATAATCGAACGAGAGCTCGTCGCGGCAGAATTTTGCGATTTCATGCAGATCGCTGGGCGAGATCGTGTAAGTGGTTTCACTGCGGAACTCAGTTTTATTCTGAATCCTCTCGCCGAGCGATTTCTCCAGCGAGCCAAGTAATTCGTGAGCGGTCATACACTTACTCGGAACACAGTTATTCTGGTTGTACGCCTAAAGGGCATATTGCGGTACGATCCTTCAAGGAAGGGCGCTCTCCAGATCGCCCCGGCGACCGCTCCTTGTTGCTCTCTGTGCGCCGCTGAATTCCGATTTCATGTAAACGCGTCCTGAAGTTTTTCGATCAATTCGGGTTTTTGATTTCTGAATGAGCGCTCGCGCGAAATTTTCTCCTGCAGTTTCATCAAGCCTGCCAGCAGCGCTTCCGGACGCGGCGGGCAACCGGAAATGTAAACATCGACCGGCAAAAGTTGATCGATCCCTTGCAGGACGGCGTAAGAGCGATACATGCCGCCGGTGGAGGCGCACGCACCCATGGCGATCACCCATTTCGGCTCTGGCATTTGCTCGTAAATTCGTTTCACCGCCAGCGCCATTTTGTATGTGACTGTGCCGGCAACAATCATCACGTCGCATTGTCGCGGTGAGAATCGCATCACTTCCGCACCGAACCGCGCGATGTCGAACCGGGAAGCGGCCGTCGCCATCAATTCGATTGCGCAACAGGCGAGACCCATCGGCATCGGCCAAAGCGAATTTTTTCGCACCCAATTGAGCGCCGAATCGAAGCGCGTAAAAATCACGTTGCCCTCGATTTTCGAATCGTAAGCGGTAGCGTGCGTTTCGGGCATAAGTAACGTTAGAACGAGGGCACACGCGCGCAAGATCGATCCGCCTTCGCCAAAGGCCGCCGTTGCGGCAACAGCCTCTCAATAGTATAGAAGCGCTCTTCATCATGAATATAGACAATATAGACGATGCACAATCTTACGGCCACCTTATCGCCCCGCACGGCGGCGAACTGGTCGACCTTAAGCTCGACCCGGAAAACGCCGCCGAACTCAAAGCGCGCTCCAGAGATTTTTCCTCCTGGGACCTGACCAGTCGGCAGATTCGCGATCTCGAGCTTCTGCTGAGCGGCGGGTTCTCACCGCTGCGCGGTTTCATGAATCGCGATGATTACGAGCGCGTCTGCCATGAGATGAAATTGAGCAACGGCCTCGTTTGGCCGATCCCGATTACGCTCGATGTGCCGGAGGCGTTTGCGAAATCGCTCAAACCTGGGAGCAGCAAGGTCGCGCTGCGGGATTCCGAGGGCGTGATGCTCGCGGTATTGTATGTAGAGGATGCCTGGCAGCCTGATCGCAAGGCCGAAGCGCAAGCTGTTCTGGGAAGCACCAGCACAGTGCATCCCGGTGTCGATCATCTTCTGAACAGGGGACATGGCTGGTACGTGGGTGGACGCGTGGAAGGTTTGCAACTGCCCACCCATTACGATTTCCGGACCCTTCGGCTCACACCGTCGAATCTGCGCGCAGAGTTCATCCGCCTGGGCTGGCGCCGGATCGTCGGGTTCCAGACGCGCAACCCGATGCATCGCGCGCACGTGGAATTGACGTTTCGCGCCGCGAGCCAGGTCGAAGCCAGCCTTCTGATTCATCCGTCCGTCGGCATGACCCGGCCCGGCGATGTGGACTACTTCACGCGTGTCCGTTGCTACCAGCTGCTTGCCTCTAAGTATCCGCGCGGCACGGCCAAGCTGGCCTTATTGCCGCTAGCCATGCGCATGGGCGGACCGCGGGAAGCGATCTGGCACGCGATCATTCGGAAAAATCACGGCTGCTCGCATTTTATTGTCGGCCGCGATCACGCGGGGCCAGGCAACGATGCCGATGGCAAGCCATTCTACGGACCGTACGAGGCGCAGGAGTTGTTCCGCAGACACGAAGCCGAGATCGGTGTCGAGATGGTGCCCTTCCAGATGATGGTCTATGTAGAAGACCGGGATAAATATTTCCCCGAAAACGAAGTGCCGCCGGACTCGCGCGTGCTCAATCTCTCGGGCACACAATTGCGGCGACGGCTAAACGACGGCCGCGAGATTCCGGCCTGGTTCACCCTTCCCGAAATCGCGCGCGAACTGCGGCGTACCTTCCCGCCGCGGCACAAACAAGGGTTGACTGTGTTTTTTACCGGTCTTTCCGGCGCAGGTAAATCGACGATCGCCAACGTGCTCATGATTAAGTTCCTCGAAATGGGCGGCCGGCCGGTGACACTGCTCGACGGCGATCTCGTGCGCAAACATCTCTCTTCAGAGCTCGGTTTTTCGAAGGAACACCGCGACATCAACATTCGCCGCATCGGCTACGTTGCCTCCGAAATCACGAAAAACGGCGGTATTGCCATCTGCGCCCCGATTGCGCCCTACGATTCCACGCGCAGGGACGTGCGGGCAATGATCGACCCATTTGGCGGCTTCATCCTAGTGCACCTTTCCACGCCGGTAGAAGTTTGCGAGCAGCGCGACCGAAAAGGCCTCTACGCGAAAGCCCGTGCCGGGATCTTGAAGGAATTTACCGGAATATCGGATCCCTACGAAGAGCCGACTGACGCCGAAGTGACGGTGGACACAGCCGAGCTGTCGCCCGAGGAAGCTGCCCAAGAGATCATTTTGCATTTGGAACGGGAAGGCTTCGTCGGAATTAACGGAGCCACCGGCTAATTCAATGTCAACATAGCCGCCGGCGGGGTGGTGGAAGGCGCTGTCCTCGGCGCGTTGGGTAAAGACTGGCGACGGAACCGCATTATTTTAACATCGTCTTGGGCCCGCCTGCATCACTATGCGAAGTATTACGGGCAGGAGAGGCCGATCCACCAATGCCGCTGGAAGGAGATGTCGATCTTACAATTCGTCACGCGCAGCCTGGCGATGCCGCAGTGCTGGCGCAACTGATGTGCGAGCTCGGCTACGAAACCACCACCGCCGAAATGAGTCTGCGTCTAAAATCGATCTTAAGCGATCCGCTCTATAGCACGATTGTCGCCGAGATTGACAATAAACTTTGTGGAATGATTGGCACACTGACGCACGTCAGCCACGAACATAACGATCGTTCCGGAAAAGTTATTGCGCTGGTAGTTTCAAACAAACGGCGACGAAGCGGTGTCGGCCGCGCGCTTATTACCGCAGCCGAAAAAGATTTCGTAAGAAAAGCCGTCACGCGGATAACTCTCACGACGCGATTCGAACGCGAAGCGGCGCACCAGTTTTATGAAGCGCTTGGTTATTCGCGAACAGGCGTCCGCTTTGCAAAAAACCTCACGGCCATTCCAGTTAAATTGACGGCTGGTTTGTTTTAGTAGCGCACGCGAACAAGCAGTAGTCCCTCGGCGGGAGCAGCAAAACGTGCTGGACCCAACTGACCGGAAGCGAGCCGGCCATTCACATCCTCAATACACAATTTGCCAAGCGCGCACTGCACAAGCGAACCGACGATTAATCGAACCATTTTGTAGAGGAAGCCGTCGCCGTCGAAATCGATCGTCACACAAGGACCGTTGCGGCCGACGCGGACAGAATAAATCGTCCGAATCGTGCTCTTCTCTTGCTTGCCGCGATTAGCAGCGAAGCCGGCAAAATCATGAGTGCCAACGAAGTGTTTGGCCGACGTTTTCAGAACTTCAAAATCGAGCGGACGCGGAATATGCCAGGCGCGACCATATTCGAATGGCGGCAGGACCGCGCCAGACCAGATTCTGTAGCGATAGAGTTTTCCTTTTGGGGAAAGGCGCGCGTGAAAATCCTTTGATACGTATTGGCATCGAAGCACGCGAATGCCCGGCGGCAGCAATGCATTGAGCGCTTCTGTCCAACGCGCGGCCGAAAAACGGTCATCGGGAAGATCGACATGAGCACACTGCGCGAGAGCATGGACGCCCGCGTCTGTTCGCC
>VBQC01000021.1 GCA_005887825.1 Verrucomicrobiota bacterium
GTAACTTCCGGCCTTTCTCTTAACAACTTGAACAAGGATGAAGCGCTAGATCGTTTGCCGAAGGGGGACGAGCTCGCAGACTACGATCGGGCGTTCTTCGAGGATTGTTGGAAGACAGCCAAGCCTTTGTAATCGAGCGCGGACTACGAACTAGCGAAATCAGCGATTGCTTTCGCGACGTCGAGCGTGGAGTCTTTGCCGCCCATGTCGTAGGTGCGCACTTTGCCTTCCGCGATGACGCGATCAATGGCGGATTCCAAACACGTCGCCATTTCGGTTTCCTTGAGCGCAAACGAGCGTGGCATCTATCGTAAGCGGCTTACGATACACAAATCGCTTGCTAAGAGACTTCCTTTCCGATCGGAAGCTGTTGCGCGTTTAGAAATGTTTTCACCAGATCGCCTTCTCCGCAGACAATCATCTCTGGAAAACGTTTGAACCATTTTTCGCTCGGCACTTCAGGCTCGGTGTCGAGCCACTCAGCAAATAACCCAAGTTGATCTGGCGAAATCTCGCGGGAACGAATCCGGTCGAGGAGATGATGCAGCAGCGCCGGGGGAAGATTGTATCTCGGCTGCTTCCCACAGCGCTCGACCGCTACCTCGCGGCTGAACCGGCCATGTCGCCGTTCCCAACGGCTCCATTCTGCCGCCGGATTCTAGGCATTGTTGCTGGCTTGTCGTCCGTAGAAGCCGCGAACAATGCTTTCACGGATCGTCGCCGCCTCCGCGGGATCATCGGTTTCAGTCATTCGCACTGCGAGGCTCGAAAGTTCTTTGCCGGTGAGTTTTCGCTCTGCGTCGAGTTGATAGGCAAATCGAATAATGCCCGCTTGATCTTTCGGATCGAGACGTTTGATCTCCTCGATGATCTGAGCAGCGGTCATGAACCGATTTTAACGCATACGGCGGCAACCTTCAATCTGGCGTCCGGATTTTTGCCCACGATCCCAAGCAAAAGCCTGTTTCGGCGCGACGCCGAAACCAACACGCGAGACGCGTGCGCTACCCGGCGTAATCGGCGATGGCTTTGGCCACGTCCAGTGTAGAATCTTTGCCGCCCATATCGTAGGTGCGCACTTTGCCTTCGGCGATCACGCGGGCAATGGCGGTTTCGAGACGCGTGGCCATTTCGGTTTCCTTGAGCCAGTCGAGCATCAGCTTCGCGGTCAAAAGCATGGCGATCGGATTGACCTTGTATTGACCGGCGTATTTCGGCGCCGATCCGTGCGTTGGTTCAAACACGGCATAGTTGTCGCCGAGGTTTGCGCTGGGCGCGAAGCCAAGTCCGCCGACGAGGCCGGCGCATAAATCGCTGACTATGTCGCCGAACATATTTTCCGCCACCAACACGGAGTAATCCTGCGGATTCTTGAACATCCACATGCAGATGGCGTCGATGTTGGCGTCATCCGCGCGGATGTCCGGGTAATTCTTGGCCACTTCTTTGAAGCAACGCATCATCAAGCCGCCGGTTTCGCGCAGCACATTCGGTTTCTCGATCAGCGTGACCCGTTTGCGCCCGATTTTTTTGGCGAACTCGAACCCTTGTTTGCAGATGTTGGTGCAACCCTGCTTGCTCATGATGCGAGTTGAGAGCGCGATGTTTTCAAGGCCTGCTTTGTCTTTCCACTTCTTCATCTTCGGGTTCGCGCAGAGCGCCGTGTAAACCGATTCCGGCAACGGGAAAAACTCGACGCCGCCGTACATGCCTTCGGTATTTTCACGGAACACAACCTGATCGATCGCGACATCTTCGCCGCCCGGGTTTGTGATCTTGTTACCCCGATAATTTAACGGGTTACCCGGATAACTTTTGCACGGCCGCATGTTGGTATGAAGGTTGAACATCTGGCGCAGCCCGACAATGGGCGAAAAGTAAACCAGGCCCTTGTCCTTGAGTTCGGGAATCAATTCTTCCTTGGCTTCGCTTTGCGGTTTGCTGGTGATCGCGCCGAAGAGTCCGCACGTCGTTTCCTTAAGAGCTTTCACGGTGCGATCGGGAAGCGCGTTGCCTTCCTTGCACCAAAATTCCCAGCCGATGTCGCAAGGGACATACTCGGCATCGAGTTTCAGGCGATCCAACACGATGCGAGCTGCCTCCATGACATCGTGGCCGACTCCGTCCCCGGGCATCCATGCGATTTTGTATTTAGCCATAGGAAGTCGACTTTATCGGCGCGTGTCTCGAGCCGCAAGCTCGCCGCAGCGAGTCCGTCCGTGGCGGATAAGCCTTGAAAGTTTTGGGAAACCGCGGATCACCCGCCTTCGTCTGCGACTACGGCGCGGCAGGCGCTGATTACGCGGATCAATCCGGGGGGAGCAGTCGCCGCGGCGACTCGCATCCTGCGGCTCGCCGAATGATGGACTTTCACATCGCGAACAGATCAATCAGCGACTGATTATGTCTCGACGCATAAGCAGAAGCGAACGATAAAATTGTCCAGTTGGTAGAATGAAAGACAAAGCCCCAGACATCAGAATTCTCACGATTCGCGACCAAAAGGTCGTGCTGGATTCTGATCTTGCGCGCGTTTACAGCGTGACCACGAAACGCCTGAATGAACAATTGCGTCGGAATCGGAGGCGTTTTCCCGAAGACTTCGCCTTTCAACTCACCGCCGAAGAATTTGCGGCTTTAACGTCGCAATTTGCGACCTTAGACAAGGGCACACATCAGGCAGCGAATTGAAGCGGTCGCAAACTGCGACCTTAAAGCCTGGGCGCGGCCAGCACCGGAAATATCGCCCATGGGCATTCACCGAACACGGCGCGCTCCAGGCAGCAAATATACTCCGAAGCGAACGTGCCATCGCGATGAATACGACGTGCGGGGACGCCGTTGAATGGACTGCATTGGTGGCCTGGTGAGGCGACCGAGCGATCGGGAGATCGCGAGTCAACGTCTATGTTATTCGGGCGTTTATCGAATTGCGCGAAAGAGTTGCGGCGAACGCCGCAATTCCGAAGCGCCTCGCCGAGATCGATAAAACGCTGTTGGAACACGGCACAGCTCTGCGAGACATTTACCAAAAACTCCTGCCGCTCCTTGCGCCTGCGCCGGAACCACCGCGCCGGCAAATCGGATTTCATCCTGCAAAATAAGTGGCTCACGATGCGTGGGCAGTATGCGGTCACAAATTGCGACCGCATCCCAACAGCCAGCCAACTGGTCGCAAATTGCGACCAGTTCAGCCGTTGCTTTTCCTGTAGCCGGGATGATCCCGGTTGCGATCTAACCTCCTCTTGTTTTGCCGCGTCAACGCGCAGACCCCTTCGCGCGGAGCCGAGCGGCGACGAGATTCTCAGCGCCGCCCATGACAATCAATTCCTGCGCAGCAGGACTCAGTGGCGGGAAAGGGAATGATTTCCCATCGAGTGTAAGAATGGATTTGGCGTAATCGATGGTGATTTCAGGTCCCACGGCCGTCGGTCCACTGTTGTTCAGCGTGCCGCGCAAGTGTGTTACTAACTCGGGGCACTCGAACACGACGAATCCGTTATTAAACGCGTTGCGCTTGTAGGTTTCCGAAAAACTGGCAGCGATCACGCAAGGAATTCCTTTGAACTTCAGCGCCGTCGCGGCCTGTTCGCGGCTCGAGCCGCTTCCAAAATTGAATCCGCCCACGGCGACGTCGCCCTTTTGATAAAGCGTGTTGAAGTTGGGATCGTAATTTTCAAATGTTACCGCCGCCATCTCCTCCGCCGTCATATCGTCGCGGTAAGTGTGTTTGCTCCCGTAAATGCCGTCGGTGTTCAAATTGTCTTTATCGATAAAGAGAACGCGACCGCGCACGCTGGGTGGAAAGCCGGCCATGATTTCCACAGACGCGGGCGGTTTCGGTTTGCTTTGGGCACGTCGGACTGCAGCGCCCGCGGCGTGTTCCGCAATCCGGCAGCTGCCGGATGGCGCGCAAATAAATCCAGCCAACGCGCTGGCCGCCACGACAGCGGGCGAACCCAAATATACGTATGCGTCGCGATCGCCCATGCGGCCTTTGAAATTACGATTGGTGGCGCTGATCGCGGTCTCGCCTTTTTGCACCAGACCGCGACCCAGGCCGATACAGGCTCCGCAACCGGGCGGCAGCGGAATGGCACCCGCATTCACGAGAGTTTGCCAATCGCCAGTGGACTCGGCCTTGGCTTGCACTTCGGCGCTCGCCGGGGCGAGATAAAATTCGACACCGTCGGCGACGTGTCCGCCCTTGGCGCGCACCACTTCGGCAGCGTCATGCAAATCCTCGAAGCGGGCGTTCACGCATGACAACAAATACGCCTTCTGAATGGGAACATGTTTCCGCTCCATTTCCGTCAGCGACACCATCGTCTTCACTTCATTGGGACCAGACACATGCGGAACCACGGTCGCCAGATCAAGTTCAAGTTCGATGGCGTAGTCCGCATCCGCATCGGCGCTCAACTCGCTTCGATTCTTCCACCATCCATCGATGTCGGCGTTGGTGTAGCCGGAGCGACTCTTGGGACCGCGCGTTCCGGGGCGTTTTTCACTCGTGAACTTGCCAACGCGCGAGCGCAAATAATTCACTGTCACTTCATCGAACGGAAACACGCCCGCCAGCGCGCCCCACTCGGTGGTCATGTTGGCGATGGTCATGCGCGCAGCCATGGCAAGATTCGCCACTCCATCGCCCATAAATTCGACGGCGTGATTGAGCACCTCATCCTTGTTGAAAAGCCCGCACAAAGCGATGATGACATCCTTGCCGGTAACTCCGGGCGAAAGGTTCCCCATTAGCACCATCTTGGCCAGTTTGGGGACCTGCCACCACGTCACTCCGGTGGCCCAGATACTCGCGGCATCGGTCCGCACCACCGGCGTGCCCAGCGCCGCCATGGCGCCGTACAAATTGGAGTGCGAATCACTCGCCACCACCAAAGCACCGGGAACAACGTAGCCTTGCTCGACCATCACTTGATGCGAAATGCCGGTGCCGGGCGGGTAATAGTCGATGCCGTGTTCGCGGGCGAACGCTTCGATCTTCGCGTACTTCTCCAGATTCTTCGGCGTGACATTTTGAATATCGTGATCGATGGCGAACACCGGTTGCGCCGGGTCTGCGATCGTCGTTGCGCCGATCTGCTTGAACTTTGGGATCACCGCGCCGGTATTGTCATGTGTCATCACATGGCGCGGCCGAATTGAAATAAAATCGCCGGAGCGCACGACTGCATTTGGGGCGAGTCCATCCGCGTGTCGTGCGGCAATCTTCTCAACAAGCGTCAGGCCCATATCGGTTTATCCTGATTCAATTTCCTTTCCATAGATGCGTTTGAACAATAGGCGTCGCTGTTCGGTTTGTGATAATTCTCTCGGTAGAGATGCCTTTACCATCTCACGCGCGCTATCGAACATTTGCGCGCCGATGATAAAACGCTCTTCACCTGATCGCGCCATAATTTTGTCGCGAACCATTCGTTCGATTTCTGGCGGTGTATCGGTCATTTGAGACACTCCTACAGTAAATTATCCAGATCCAGTTCGCGCGTCCAGTGTTGCAAATAGGCGGCATCATACCCGGTCGCTAGCAGGTTCTTCACGTCGCCGAGCTGAAGCTCGGAATGTGAATCCCTCGCCCAAAACAGCTTTGAGATGATAAGATCTTCTTTGCTTACGATGAAAGTCGTGAAATCAAGAATCGAAATCTTCTGACGCCGATCAAACTCACGTCGCCGGTATTCGCTGCTCTTGCGAACGATGCAGTCCACCTTAATCACGCTCTCTTGATGAATTAGATTGAAAATCGATTCGTGGGCGAGCGATTCGCGGATATTTTCCTCGCTCACATAATAATCCGGCCGAAATAGCGCTGCGACGCGCTCGACATCATGCGAGGCAATCGCGATCACGACGTCGATGTCGCGAGTCATACGCGGTTGCGCGTAATAATTCATCGCCATGGAGCCGGTAAGCATATAGGGGATGTGGCCTTGCTCGAACCTCCGCGAAATGTCGCGCACGATGTCGATCTCGTTCATGGCGACCAGCGTCTGTGGCTGTCAACAATCAATGCTCAGCAATGAGCTTCTTCGAAGTTCATTTCTTTGCGGCGCGTTTGCCGAGAAGCTTGGCGATATCGAAATCCACGAAATCGGCGTGATGGAAAATAACCGACTCGATGGAGCGCTCCATCTTATCGCCCTCGTGACTGTGCGTGGCAATGATGTGCATGACTTCGCCGGGGATACCATGCTTGTAGGCTAGCGCGACGCCGCTGAACGGATGCCGCACTTGCTGCCCAAATGTCCCCTGAATCACTTTGCCTGACGCATCCTTATCAAACTCGAGCGGCTTACCCACATCGGCCAGAAGCGCGCCGGCGATGAGATAGTCGCGCTGGACGGGAATGCCGCAGCGGAACGAACTCTCCAGCACATCCGCGATGGCGATGCATTGCAGCGCGCATGAATTCAGATGCTCAACGAATGTCATGTCGATGTCGCCGGCGAGCAGTGTGAACTTGACGGCGCGAAGTTCGTCAAAGGTCCAGCCCTTCCCGCCGCAGCCCGTGGTGATGGCTTCGTTCCATACCGCAGCCACGCGTTCGCGCAACGACTCGTCCTTTATCTTCATCAAGCTGGGAAAGAGTTCCGCAATTTCGTTGACGCCGTAGTTGGTTCGTTGGGTTGTTGTCATGGTGATTGTCGATCTTAATTAAGAGGAACGCTCCTAGGAGCGGGCCCGTCATAGCCGTGATTGACTGGATCAATTCGACGCATCGGTTTTTCGCGGGTCTGTTCTTCGATGACGTGCGCGACAAGCCCGGGCGTTCGAGCGATCATGAAAATACCGTTGAAGGCCGCAGGATTCATCCCTAAATCGGCGAGGATGGCTCCGACGGCGCCGTCCACATTGATGGGGAGCGGTTTCTTCGCATCGGCAAGGGATTTTTCAACGGCCCGCGCCGCTTTCATGTGCGCTCCGTCCACGCCGGCTTCGCGCGCCAGCTCGAACAGCCGCGCCGTGCGTGGATCCTTGGTGTGATAGCGATGACCAAATCCCGGCATTCGCTCGCCCGCTTCCTTCACGGCCGCGAGCGTGCGCGTGGCGGCTTCATCCATCGAAATGGACTCACTCGCGGCGCGATCCGCAATCGCTTTCAGTTGCCGGGCGCAATCTTCAATCGCGCCGCCGTGATGCCGATTGATCGACATGACGCCGGCTGCGACCGACGCGCTCAACGAAGCGCCAGTGGATGCGACAGTTCGCGCGGCCAACGCGCTTGGCGGCGTGGCGCCATGATCGATCGACGCCACCAGCACCGCATCCATCAATCGCGCGATGGGCGGCGCCGGCAATTCGCCGGTCAAAATCAAGTGCACCGCCGCGCCAAAAGACGCGCGCCCCATGAGTTCAGCGATGTCGTATCCGCGCACCGCGACTCGGTTAGGTTCAATGCGTGTGATCGCGGTATTCCACACTGCGTTCCTGTCGGTTTCACTCATAAGACTCCGTCCTTTCATTTGCTTGAGAATTTCAACCACCGCGCTTGGCAATTCGC
>VBQC01000168.1 GCA_005887825.1 Verrucomicrobiota bacterium
AACGAAAATTTATTTTATCGTTTTCGGCGCTCTGACGATTGTCGGAGGCGTTATCGGTTATGCCAAAGCGGGTAGCGTGGCGTCGATTATCGCCGGTTCAATCGCTGGAGTCTTGCTGCTCGTGGCCGCGTTTCTTCTACCGGAACATCGCGCGGCGGGACTGGCGACGGCATTTATTATTTCTCTCCTCCTCGCTGCGCAATTCATTCCTAAATTTGCGCGGACTGGAAGAGTGATGCCGGCAGGCTTGATGTCGATCCTGAGTGCAATCGGGATCATCGTGGCGCTGGTCGCCTGGATAAAGAAGTAATCACGTGGGAAGAATTCGTCTCCGGACGTGGCGGCGGCTGGTGCTGGTTTTATTCGGCGCGCTCTTCGCTGCGATTGTTTATCGCTGGATCTCCCTGGAGCGATTGCAGCACCTTGCCCCAGCAGAGGTGACTGTTACGCCAACGCCGGAAGCGACACCGACTCGCCCCCCGGTGATTACCGGAAAATTGGATACGGGCAAATTGTTCAATGGGATCACGCTCCACTCTACGGTTGAGACGCTGCCGGGAGTCGATGCTACCACGGAACGGACCGATCCGGAGAGTTACGTGCTCGATCTAAAACTGCAGGCACGAGTGCCTTTACCGAACAAGACCATCGAGGAGCTGGCCAAAGCCAGTCCCCAACTGCCCGCACTGTTACCCGGCTTGGCGGCAATGCTCACACCCGATTCGGTTTCGCCCCTTTACGCTCAGCTTTACGATGCAAAAATCAGAGTGTTGCGCGAAAGTCTTGTTCGGCTTGATCAGCTTCTTTCACGCCACAACTTTTTTGATTGCCAAACGGTGCTGGAATTGCGGCACCCGCAGAGTCATCGCAACGCGCTCCTGCTCCAGGCGGATATGGATGTCGATGCCGATGGGTCCGATGCTGACCGCATGCCCATTGGAACCGGTGCCCCGACCAATTTCAAACCGGCAACCAGTTATCGCTGGCCAAAGAAAACGCCGGCGCCCAATCCGTATCTCGCCGCGACGGAAGAGAGAATGAAGCGCGCGGAAGAAGAGTACGCGCTGAAAACGATCGCGCCCGAGCGCAAGCGCGAGTTGCGCAATGCCATCGCGCAGTTGCGCATGGAAGTCAGCACGCTCAAGAAATTCAGCTTCCTCATCGGCGCGACCGACCCCTACATCGTAATTCCGGGCGCTTTCGCCCACGGAAAGGACGCTCCAAAAGTAGGGGATTATGCTGTGGTCATGTTCGCAGACGCTATTTATCCGGCGATCGTCGGCGACATTGGGCCTAACGATAAAGTTGGCGAGGCATCGCTGCGGATCGCGAAGCAAATCAACGCATTGTCCACCTCGTACAACCGGCCAGTAAGCGACCTCAAGGCGACGTATCTGATTTTTCCTGAAACGGCTGACAAACCATTTGGTCCGCCGGACCTGGACAAGATTCAGGCGCGCTGCCAAAAACTGGTCGATGAAATCGGCGGCGCGACCGTGCCACTACATCATTGGGAAAATATCATCCCGCCTCCGCCGACTCCTACGCCTTCTCCGCTTCCAAGAGCAACCTCGACATCTTCTCCCGCACAATCTGCATCCCCCAGCATACCGCTGACTCCGGCCGCATCCCCGCCGCCGACATTTGCATTTCCAATTCCCAGCCCGAGTAGCTTCTGAGCGGTCGCTAGATCAATTTGTTCGCGACCCTGGCAATTTGCTCGCGAAAAAGCTTGGCGCCGCCGGAGGCGGGATGACGAACATAGTGCGCAGAAACGTCTAACTCTTCAAGTTGCTCGGCGGCGACGCGACCGAGCGCCACAAATTCGTCGCATGGAAACAGGTCGAGAAACGCTTTAAGCACCGAAATACCCGCACATCGTTCTGCCTGGGTCGGTGTTCTGTTGCTCAACAGGCCGGCGCGTGGATCGAATGAATGCCACGGGAACGCATTCCACAGAACGAATTGCTCTGGCGGCGGGGCAAGCTTCAACAGCGTGCTCCAGACAATTGTCGCCGTGGGTTCGGAAAAACCATCGCGGCATTTCTGAGATTTACTCGTGCGCCGAGGAGCAATGCCTGAAAAAACGTCGTTCGGCTCGATTCCGGCGTCTTTCTTTTTTTCGAGCAGGATGCGCTCGGAGGTCATGGGAATTCCGCTGAAATGGCCGCCGCGGTACCCGAGCGCTTCGCCAATTACCACGAGTCGCGCTTTGTCGAGCCGTTTTCGAAGATAAGCGCGTAACTGTTTGCGCCGGATACCAGGGGCATTCCGACCAACGTCGTTTTCCTTATCCACTTGCCACCATGGATTGAAGACCGCGCCAGAAGGCGATTCTTTCAACATTCGAATGAACTGTTCGACTGATTTGGCGGACATAAACTTCAGTAAGCTCCGAATTCCGAGCTTCAATATCCAGTCTTGAAGGCGGGCGGGGGTGCGTCGAAATCCAACACGACGTCGCACATTGTTCATGAGACTGCTTCGAATTAATTGTATGGAACCCGATGCCAGAGCTGCCTGATGTCGAAAGTTTCAAGCGATACCTCGACGCCACGTCGCTGCATCAACGCATCGCTCACGTCGATGTACTGAGCGGATATGTTTTGAAGGGCATCTCAGCGCGTGAGCTTGCACACCGGTTGAAAGGGCGCTGTTTCGAATCCAGTCGCCGTCATGGCAAGCATCTGTTCGTGCGCACCGATGGCGATGTCTGGCTGCGCCTGCATTTCGGCATGACCGGCTCTCTGCGTTACTTCAAAAACGAAGAGAAAGCGCCGTCGCACGCACGCGTGCTCTTCATTTTTGCCAGAGATTACCGGCTCGCCTTCGACGATCAGCGCAAGTTTGGCGAAGTCGGACTCATCAAGAATGTGGATGAATTTTTAAAAAAGCGCGTACTGGGCCCGGATGCGCTCGATCTCGATCTTGTGGAATTCAAAAAGATGTTCACAAAACATCGCGGCGCGGTGAAAGCGATTCTGATGAATCAGAAGTTGATCGCAGGGATTGGGAACATTTACGCCGACGAAATTCTTTTCCACGCCCGGATGCATCCGGCGGCCGAAATCGCCGACCTCGACGACAAGGCGCTGGCAAAACTCTTTCGCGCCATGCGCTACATTTTGGAAAAGGCGATCGAGACGAAGGCGGATGTCGAGCAAATGCCAAAATCGTGGCTGCTACCGCGCCGTGGAAAAGGCGGAAAATGCCCGCGCTGCCGCCGCAAACTCAAATCATCAAAAATCGGCGGGCGCACCGCGTGGTTTTGCCCGCATTGCCAGAGGCGCGCGTTGTGACCGAAAAAGTTCTGCTCACCGGCCGTCCCGGCTGCGGCAAGACGACACTGATCAAGTGCGTTGTAAATAATCTGCCGGGACGCGCTGGTGGTTTTTACACCGAGGAAATCCGCGACGGTGGCACACGCGCCGGATTCAAGATCGTGACGCTCGACGGCAAGGATGTCGTATTCGCCCATGTCTGTCTCCAAACGCCCGAGCGCGTTGCAAAGTACGGGCTCGATCTCTCCGTGCTGGAAACCGTCGGCGTTGAAGCAGTCCGTGAAGCGGTGCGCCGGCGGCGGCTTGTGGTGATCGATGAAATAGGCCCGATGGAAATCCGCTCGCCGATTTTTCGGGACGCAGTAAACGAGGCACTCGACAGCGAAGTCCCAGTACTCGCGACAATCTTTGCGCGACCCCTGCCGTTTACCGACGCGATTAAGTCACGTCCTGATGTGACCCTAATCGAGGTCCGCCCGAACAATCGCGAGCGACTTGTCTCAGAACTGGTAGACAGGATTCGAGCGCTGAATCCGATTTTACTTTGAGGCATGTCGTTGCGCTTGTTTCTATGCGGCGATGTAATGACTGGACGCGGCATCGATCAGGCGCTGCCACATCCGGGGAATCCGGTTTTGTACGAACCGTGTGTGTGCGACGCACACGAATATGTCGATCTTGCCGAGCAAGCCAATGGCCCGATTCCGCGTCCGGTGACGTTCGAGTACATCTGGGGCGATGCGCTGCGAGAACTAGAACGGGCTGCGGTCGACCTCAGAATCATAAACCTGGAAACTGCCGTCACTTCGGAGGAAACGCCGTGGCCCGATAAGGGAATTCACTATCGCATGCATCCGCTGAACATTGGTTGCCTCTCCGCCGCTCGAATCAGCGCTTGCGCTCTCGCGAACAATCACGTTTTGGACTGGGGATATTTGGGATTGTCCGAGACACTGCGGACTTTGGATACAGCGGGGATCGTGCACTCGGGCGCAGGAAATAATGCGGAAGCAGCAGCAGCCCCTGCCGTTCTCAATGTAGCGGACAAAGCGCGCTTGCTTCTCTTCTCATTTGGATCAACAACGAGCGGCATTCCGCAGGAGTGGAGTGCCACGCCTTCTCGCGCAGGAGTGAATCTTCTGGAGGATATTTCAGAAGCAGCCGCCGCGCGAGTTGCGAATCAGATGCGGCACTATCAGCAGCCGGGCGATCTCCTCGTCGCGTCGATCCACTGGGGCAGCAATTGGGGTTATGACATCCCACCGAAACAAATCGCGTTCGCTCATCGCTTGATCCAAGAAGGCGTCACGATTGTGCATGGCCATTCCTCGCATCACGTGAAAGCGATCGAGGTTTTCAAAGGTCGCCTCATTCTTTATGGCTGCGGCGATTTTCTCACAGACTACGAAGGGATCAGCGGTTACGAGGAATTTCGCGGCGATCTCGCTTTGATGTACCTGGTCGATGTCGATTCGCAGGGTGGGCAGCTTTTGTCAGCGCGACTGGTGCCGATGAACATGCACCGTTTCCGCCTGGAGCGCACATCGGCCAGCGACGCCAAGTGGCTCTGTAATCTTCTAAACGAGCTCGGAAAGCCATTCGCAACGATGACGCATCTGGGCGAAGACAACACGCTGACGCTCGATTGGCAGTAAGCGTGCGACGCCTTCGATGATTTGGATCCGGCAGGCGAGACGCCCGCCTGCCCCACAGACAAGATATCTGTGCTACGAATCGGCGCCAGCTGGGAGGCACGCGACGAGTTCCCGCAGAAAGCGCTCGACTTCCGCCGGACCTTTGAGCGCGTAGCGCGCGGCGGTTGGCCGCATCTCTTCTGTTACGACGATACCAACGCCGCGTTTCTCAAGCGCGCGGAAGGCATCCTCGTCAGTCAGGTCATCGCCAATGTAAAGTGGAAGCACTTCCGGTTGTTCCAAACCCAGCGTCTCCAGCAGCCAGGCCACGGCTTTGCCTTTGTTCCAGTCGATGTCTGGCTGGAGCTCGTAAACCTTTTTGCCGGTGATCGTGCGCAGCTCGCGGTGGCATGCGGTCACTTCATTCACGGCTCGCGTGACTTTGATGACGCCGCTCTCATCTGCCTGGCGATAATGCGCGGAGATCGAAAAGCGTTTCCGCTCCAGCAGTACCCCGGCGATGCCGGCGAGCTTTTCGCCAAGCTCCTTTTCTGCAGCGTCGAGAATTGGAAGAAGCTCCGAGGCCACTTGTTTCCGAACCCCGTGCGGTCCGGCGATGTCGAAGCCATGACTGCCAGCATAAACGATCCCATCGATATCCACGCGACGGCGAATGTCATCCAAGTCGCGGCCGCTGAGGATTGCGACCGGCATGCGAGCCGCCAGCGTCTGCACCGCCTGCCGCGTTGAATCGGAGAGCACTGCGTGCGCTGGGTGGCTGACGATGGGCGTAAGCGTGCCGTCGTAGTCGAGAAAAACGGCGAGCCGCCTGCCGCGCGTAGGGGCGATCTCGCGCAGACGATTCAGCGCCGACGGAATTTCGGCCGTCGGCGAATTGGGATTGCGTGAGGCCTTCGTCATTGAGTCAACGTACAGTCTCGAACGCAGTCTTCCAGATGCGACATGGGTTGTGCAAAAAAATACAGAAAACGGGCGCGCGATTCCTTTTGTGAGGTCCAATGGCAGTTTGGTAGGATACGCGCCTCATGAGCCGCCTCATCGTCGTTTCCAATCGGCTGCCATTTGCCCTTGACCTGACAAGCGAAGATCTATGGACAGTCACGCCTGCCGCCGGAGGTCTTGTCTCGGCCATCGAGCCTGTTCTGCGGGAGCGCGGTGGCACGTGGATTGGTTGGCCTGGAGTCGCGGGTGAGATTCCCAGGACACCGCTCGAGAAGGCCACACGCGGCGCTGGTTACGCCGTCGTCCCGGTGAGCTTAAGCAAGGCAGAGCGCGACGAGTTTTATTACGGTTATTCCAATGAGGTCATCTGGCCGCTCTTTCACGACCTCCAAAACTTCTGCCACTTCGAGCCTGCCTTCTGGGAAACGTACAAAACAGTGAACGAGCGTTACGCCGACGCGATTGCGCGACACTGCCAGCTTGGCGACTTCATCTGGGTGCATGATTACCATTTAATGTATGTCGCTCAAGCGCTGCGCGCGCGCAGGGTGCATGCGGCGTTGACATTCTTCCTGCACATTCCGTTTCCGCCATTCGACATCTTCGCCAAGCTTCCGCAACAGCAGCGATTGTTGCGCGCCCTGCTCGAATTTGATCTGCTCGGTTTCCAAACGCGGCGCGACCTCCGCAACTTCCTGCAATGCGTGCGGCGCGTATTGTCCGACGCAGAAGTCCTCCCCAGCGCCGGAATCCAACGTATTCACTATGGTGGGCGCGAGATCCGCGCCAGCAGATTTCCGATCGGCATCGACTTCGAGTCGTTTGAAAAGGGCGCGGTGTCTGAAGAGGTTGCGCAGCGGACTCGGAAGCTGCGCGCGGCTTTTCCGGGCTGTCAGCTTATGCTAGGTGCGGACCGCCTCGACTATAGCAAAGGAATTCCCGAGCGCCTGCGCGCGTTTCGCGACGCGCTGGAGCGTCACAGGGAGCTGCGAGGCCGCGTGGTCCTGATCCAGAATGTTGTGCCGAGTCGAGTAGAGATTCCCAGGTATCACGAATTCAAGGACCGCATCGATCGTTTGGTCGGTGACATCAACGGCCGGTTCTCGACCGATACCTGGTTGCCGGTGCATTATCGTTTTCGCAGCCTTAATCGCGACGATTTGCTGGCCCACTACCGTGCGTGCGAAATCGCGCTGGTTACGCCGCTCAAGGACGGCATGAACCTGGTAGCCAAAGAGTACTGCGCATGCAGCGTGGATAAAAACGACGGGGTGCTGATCCTCAGCCAATTCGCAGGCGCAGCCGAGCAGCTCAAGCCCGGCGCGGTGTTGGTAAATCCCTACGACGTGGAGCAGGTAGCCGACACCATTTTGAAAGTATTCCGCATGAGCGCCGCCGAGCGCAGCGCGCGCATGAAGCGCATGAGACGTGTGGTGCGCGACGAGAACGTCTTCTGGTGGGTGGATTCGTTTCTCAAGGCTGGATCGCAACTTACAATCCGATCTGCACGAATCGCCAGCCGGCGGCAGGCCAAGATCACGCGATAGGCTGCCGGAATTGAGTTTGTTCAGGGCCCACGCCCAATGCGGGGCCAACTCGATACAAAGAAATCTACCGTGGGAAACGATGTTTTATTGGAGGGCAAATCACATTCACAAAATCGGGAAGCGAACAGCTTCCCACTAGCGGCCACCGTTAAAACGCATTCACATGGCCATCATCGATGACGTGCAAAAGATTTCCGACACGGTCTGGGAATTACCGGTGACTTACAAAGATGGCATGCGCGTGCCGGCGCGCGTCGTCGCGACAGAAAAGCTAGTGCGCGAAATGGACGAAGCCGTTTACCAGCAGATCAGCAACGTTGCCACGTTGCCAGGCATCACCCGCTACGCGCTCTGCATGCCCGACGGCCATAGCGGCTACGGGTTTCCCATTGGCGGTGTCGCCGCGATGGATGTGCACGAGGGCGGCGTCATTTCGCCCGGTGGCATTGGATTCGATATCAATTGCGGCATGCGTCTAGTCATCACCAACCTCACGCTCGACGACGTGCAGCCGCGTCTGAAAGAAATCGTCGATCTTCTTTTCCAGCGCGTGCCGGCAGGCGTCGGCAGTCACGGTTTTTTGAAAATCTCGCGTGACGAGTTTCGCGAAATCGTCGAACAAGGCGCGCGGTGGTGCGTTGAACACGATTACGGCTGGGACGAAGACCTCGAAGTCACAGAGGAGAGCGGCTGCATCTCCGGCGCAGACGCGGCCAAAATCAGCGACCGCGCGATTGATCGAGGTTATAACCAGGTCGGCACGCTTGGCTCGGGCAATCACTATCTCGAAGTGCAGATCGCGCGGCCTGAAGACGTGCGCGACAAGGATCTCGCGGCGAAGTTCGGGATCACGATCCCGAACCAGATCGTCATCATGTTCCACTGCGGTAGCCGCGGCTTCGGGCACCAGGTGGCTACCGATTATCTCCAGGTTTTTTTGAAAGTGATGGAGAGCAAATACGGCATCAAAATCCTTGACCGCGAACTGGCGTGCGCGCCGTTTGAATCGCCAGAGGGCCGCGATTATTTCGCCGCGATGAAATGCGGGCTCAACATGTCGTTCGCGAACCGGCAGGTGATCCTTCACCGCATCCGCGAAGTTTTTTCCGAAGTTTTCGGGCGCAGCGCCCAAGATCTCGGGCTGCGGATGATCTACGACGTCGCGCACAACACCGCGAAGCTGGAAAAGCACGATGTCGATGGAAAAGAGAGAAAACTGCTCGTGCATCGCAAAGGCGCAACGCGCGCGTTCGGACCCGGCCATGAGGAAGTGGCCCCGCGCTACCGAGACATTGGCCAGCCGGTGATTATCGGCGGAAGCATGGAAACCGGCTCGTATCTTCTCGTCGGAACATCATCGGGTGCGCAAACATTTTTTAGCACCGCGCACGGCAGCGGCCGCACAATGAGCCGGACCAAAGCGCGCAAACAATGGAACGGCAAACAGCTCCAGCGCGACCTGGAAGCGCGCGGCATTTACATCCGCAGCACCTCCTGGGCAGGTCTCGCGGAGGAAGCCGGCGCTGCTTACAAAGACATTGACGAAGTGATCGAAGCGACTGAACTGGCCGGCATCAGCAAGCCAGTCGCGCGATTCACGCCGATCGGGAATGTGAAAGGATAGTTGTCTCTCGCCGATGCAACCACGCACTCCCATCACCCTCGTCACCGGCCCGCTCGGCAGCGGCAAAACCACGCTGCTCCGGCACATTCTCGCGACGCGCCCGGCCAAGATCGCGATCGTGATGAACGAATTCGGCGAGATCGCAATCGACACGAAGGTAATCGAGGGGAAAAACGTGCGTATCGCCGAGCTGGGTGGCGGCTGCGTTTGCTGCTCGTTGCTCGGTGAGTTCGAAGCCGCGGTGAAAGAGATCATCGAGAAAATCGATCCCGACATCATTGTCGTTGAGACCACAGGCGTAGCTGAGCCGGAGGCGCTCGCGTTCAACATCCAGGAAGCGCTGCCGCAATGCCGCACCGATGGCATTGTGTCGGTGGCGGATGCTGACGGGCTAGTTCGGTTTCCCGAGATCGGCCATAGCACGCGGCTCCAATTCGAGAGCGCTGATATTTTGCTTTTGAACAAAGTCGATCTTGTCGAGCCGCGCCAGATCGAACCATTGGAAACGAAACTGCGCGAACTTAGTCCGACCGCAGCGATCGTTCGCACCGAGCGTTGCCGGGTCGACCCCGAGCTAATGTTCGGCATCGGGCGGGAGAGAAAGGCGGCGCCGCCTGAGCACAAACATCAGCTCGAATTCGAATCGTTCACATTCACCTGCGACAAAAAACTTTCGCGCGACTGCTTCGAACGCTTCGCGGCGAGTCTGCCCGCGAGCGTGTATCGAGCGAAAGGCTTTGTACGCTTCGAAGACTCTTCGCAGCTTTTCAACTTCGTCGCGGGACGTTGGGATTTGGAGCCGTTCGAGTTCACCGAGACTCAGTTAGTTTTTATCGGCAAAGAGATTGCAGCGCGAAAATCGACGATCCTCCAGGCGCTAAAGAGATGCGAAGGCTGATCACGATGAGTGCTTCCAAAGGCGCATGTCTTTCCCAGTGAAGCCGAGGAATCCAGTGATGCAGCGCTGTGTTAAATTCGACGGGGTTCCTCCACTGCGCTTCGCTCCGGTCGGAATGACGTGAGTTTTATCATGCCTTACGACTACCTCGAAGACATCGGAACCGCCGACATCGCGTTTGAAGCCACGGGGCGTGATCTGCCGGAATTGTTCACCGCTGCGGCCGACGCGACGATGAACGTGATGATCGACAATCTCGAAGCGATCGAGCCGCGGGAAACGCGGCGCATCGCGCTGAAGAACGACGCTATCGACATGCTGCTTTTCGATTTTTTGCAGGAGCTCATTTACTTCAAAGACGCAGACTGTCTTTTGCTGCGCATTCGCGAAGTGCAGATCGCCGAAAAAGAGGACGCTTATTCTTTAAACGCGACGGCCGCGGGCGAGCCATTGGATCCTGCGCGTCACCACCAGCGCGCGGACGTCAAGGCTGTCACGCTCCACGATTTCCGCGTCGAGAAAACCGACGGCGAATGGAAGGCCAGTGTGCTCCTGGATATTTGATCTCGAAAGTCTTCGGGGGACGACGAAATTGTAGCGGTGCGGGCGTCGCACACATCCGCAGCCGACACGGCTGCCACGACAGCCCATCCCTACTTCAGTTCCAGCGCGACGTAGCTGCTGCGGCCCTGGCTATAGACGCGCATCAGAATTTTTTCGTTTGGTTTCAGTTTCTTGCTGAGCGCGACGAGGTCTTTCGCATTTTTAACAGGCTGCTTGTTCACTTCCTGGATCACGTCGCCTTCGCGCAGGCCGGCCTGCGCGGCGGGCGATGCAGAGTCGAGCTCGACGATGACGGCACCCTGAATTTCCTTTGGCAAATTCAACGCGGTGCGCAAGTCGTCGGTAACATCCGCGACAACGACAGCGCCGAAGACCGTGGTTTTTTCAGGCTGAGCACTTTCTTCAGGGGACGCTTCGGGCGCCTGCTCGGCCGCAGCCGCAGGCATTTCAGCAAGCTCGACATCAAACATTTTCTTCTGACCTTCGCGATTGACCCCGATCTGCACCTTTGTGCCAGGCGCCATCGAGCCAATCATCAAGCGCAACTCGCGCGCATCGCTAACTTTCTTTCCGTTAACGGATGTAATCACATCGCCGGTTTTCATCCCGGCTTTTTCCGAAGGACTTTTGGGGACGACCTCGCCAACGAGCGCGCCGGTCGCTTGCCCTTTGAGCTTCATCGCTTCAGCCAACTCGGGAGTGAGCGGTTGCACAGATGTGCCGATGTAGCCGCGAACAACGCGACCCTTTTCGCGCAGGCTCTGCATCACGTCGCGAGCGAGATTCGCAGGAATGGCGAAGCCAACGCCCTGGCTTCCACCGCTTCGGCTGAAAATCGCGGTGTTAATGCCCAGCAGCCGGCCCTCGGTATCGACAAGCGCACCGCCGGAGTTGCCCATGTTAATGGCCGCATCGGTCTGGATGAAATTTTCGTAATCGACGATGCCCATGCCGCCGCGGCCGACGGCACTGATGATTCCCATGGTGACCGTTTGCCGCAGGCCGAATGGATTGCCGAGTGCGAGCACTACGTCGCCGGCACGCGCTTTGTCGCTATCGGCAAACGTAATCGCCGGGAGATTTCTCTCATCGATTTTTAACAATGCGACGTCGGTGCCGGGATCGGTGCCGACTTTCTTTGCCTTGTATTTGCGGAGTTCGGCGCCAAGTCCCACCATGATTTCGTCGGCTTTTGCAACGACGTGGTTGGCGGTAAGAATGTATCCATCTGCGCTGACGATCACGCCGGAGCCGAGACCTTCGAGAGTCTGCTTACCTTGCTTCTGCGGAATCTGGCCGCCGAAAAATTCGCGTAACGCTTCATCTGAAAGTGGAGAGGGCAAAGCAGCCTTCGACACGCTCTGTGTGGTAAACACTGTGACGACGGTCGGCACGACCTTCTCGACGACGGGCGCGAAGGTTGCGATCGCTCCTTGCGGCGTCCGCACAGACTCCTGTGCCGTAGTCGAAAATTCGCCCGCGCAGACCAACAGCATGATCAGCAGGACCCTCGCCACAGCAAGTCCGTCCCGTGGCGGACGAGATTGAGAATTTCTCCTTCCCATCAAAATACCCTCGTTCTTGAAAAGAATCGCATGCTCGCGCGCGGCCGGTTCCTTTTTAGAAATTTGAACGCTCTGGGTGCCCACGCGCGTTTAACGTTGACCAGCGAATTGATCGCATGACGCTCGGAGACGATTCATCTTGCCCGGTGAAACTCATCTTCCTTGGCACGCGCGGTGAGATCGCAACGCGGACACGGCGACATCGCATGCACAGCTCGCTGTTGGTGTCGTACCGTGACGCCAGCGTAATGATTGATTGCGGCCTCGATTGGCTCGGGAAATTTGAACGGTTGCTTCCCAACGCGATCGTGCTCACTCATGCGCATCCGGACCACGCCTGGGGCTTGAAAAACGGCGCGCCGTGCCCCGTTCATGCGTCGCAAAAGACATGGCGAGAATTGGAAGGCTGCGAGGTCGAAGATCGACATCTCATCAAGGAACGCGTGCCCAAGAAGATTTGCGGCATTACATTTGAGGCGTTCGCGGTCGAGCACTCGATTCTGGCGCCCGCCGTCGGCTACCGGGTGAGCGCGGGGCACGCGTGCATTTTCTACGTGCCAGATCTCATCTTCATCCATGATCGCGCTGCGGCGCTGAAAGACGCGCAGATTTACATCGGCGACGGAGCAACCCTGACCCGCTCGTTCGTTCGCAAGCGCGGAAAGCGTCTTATCGGGCATGCACCGGTCCGCGCGCAACTGCCGTGGTGCCGAAAGGAGGGCGTGCCGCAGGCTATCATCACTCATTGCGGTTCGGAAATTGTCACCGCCGATGAGCGCAAACTTACCGCAAAGCTCCGCGCAATGGCCATCGAGCCCGGCCTGGAAGTTCGTATCGCCTACGACGGGATGGAACTGATTCTCCGATAAAGCTGGCGCGAGGATTAGCCAGATCATGCGGCTGGACTAGCCCTGCGCGACGAAATAGAGATACTTGTATGAACACGTTTCCAAGTTGGTTAATCGCGCTGATAATCCTGTCACTCACCGCGATTCAAGCGCGGGCGCAATCGCCGGAAGAAAAATCTCCGACTCCATTAAAAGCTATTGCCGTGATTCATCCCACTGCAGGCAACAAAGTTAGCGGCACAGTCACCTTCACAGAAGTCGCTGACGGAGTGCAGATCCAGGCGGAAATTACAGGCCTGACTCCCGGCAACCACGGCTTTCATGTCCATCAATTCGGCGATTGCAGCGCAGCGGATGCGAGTTCGGCCGGCGCTCATTTCAACCCGACAAACAAACCACACGCAGGACCCGACGCAGTGGAGCGACATGTGGGCGACATGGGCAATATCGAAGCAGACGCTTCGGGCTCGGCAAAATTGGACTATGTGGATCACCATATCTCGGTGGCAAATGACAAGGAGTCGGTCATCGGACGCTCCGTCGTGGTTCACGTGAAAGCGGACGATCTCAAATCCCAGCCGGCGGGCGACTCAGGAGCGCGCGTCGCCTGTGGCGTGATCGGGATTGCCAAAAATCAGTAACCGCTGACTTGTCCAAGTCCACCGCGCCGCTGTAGCTGGGATCGGTGATCCCCGCAACGTTGAGGAATTCCTGGATCGGATCGGCCGGGACACCGATCCCGGCTACAACTTATTCTCGCAGGCAAAAGTCTTTGTCGAACGTGCCAAAGAGATCGAGGTACTGCTCGACGTAGCGCGTAAGCAGAAATTTCTCGCGCACAGTCTCGCGGCCTTTGCTTCCAATTTCTTCGCGCAATTTTTTGTTTTTGAGCAGTTGCACCATGCGTTCGGCCGCTTCTTCGACCGATGAAACGAGAAAACCATTCACGCCGTCTTCGATCTGGTAGCGGATCCCGCCCACGTTTCCGCCGATCGCCGGCGTGCTCTTCCACATCGCTTCGGAGACCGTCAGTCCGAAACCTTCGCGCAGCGATTTTTGCAACACCACTGCGGCCCGCGTCTGTAACGCATTAACTAACGCGGTGTCATCGCCGGCTGTTAAAATGAGAATGCGCTCGTCGCGGCAGGCGCAGAGAGAGTTGAAAATTTCTTCACCCTCGGGGTCATCCGTCGCGAAATTGCCAAGCAATACCAGGCGGGCATCGACTTCCTTGCTCGCCAGCTTGAACGCTTTTACCACTCCCTCCGGATCCTTCCACGGATCAAACCGCGAAATTTGCACGACTAACGGCAGGTCCGTCGGAATCTTGTAGTGGGCGAGCCGCTCATCGATTTCCTTGTCGCTGAGGTGACGATTCTTGATCGTGAACGGATCGATCGCCGGCATGAAAACGCGCTGCGGCGGCTTCGTTTCCTGTTTGTATTCGGGACAGCTGACGATCACCGCATCGTAGGTGTCGATCCACTGCCGCAGATATTTCCATATCTTGGCGTTCGGCTGGGATAGATCGAGATGGCAACGCCAGAGCCACGGGCATTTCTTTTCGTAGTGCTCGATCAAAGGCAGCGGCTGCGGGTCGTGCACGATGACAAAATCGTGCTCGATAAAATTGCGAATGCTGTTCTCGTAAATCACCTGCTCGAAAATTTGCTTCTTGATGCTTGAGAGATCGATCTCTCCGCCTTGGAGTGCATTGTGCATTTTCTTTGTGACCGAGAAAAAATCGGCTCTTCCCTGGATCACTCGCCACTCGGTGCGCAGGCCGAGGCCGTTCATGAGCAACGTGAGCGAGGAAATCATCTCCGCCACGCCGCCGCCGTAGTAGGTTGAATTGAAATTTGCTACGCGCAGGCCCTTTAACTTGCCAGCCTTCCCGCGAATCCGCTCCACGCTCTCGCTTCCGATAAACTGTTCGTAATCTTCGATCTGAGTAATGCGATACTTAGCCATTTGTTAAAATGATTCGTTTGGCGACGCGGACACGCTCGGCAGGAGCACGAGCAGCGATTAGTTCTACGTCAAATGTCGATTTTGACTCGCCATGAAAAGACCGAGAATAGACGAAAAACTTACGCTGCTGGCGGATTTCGGGGAAACCGAAGCAATCTGCGTTGAAGTGCTCGATAATCCGTCCACCGAGGAGGGCATTTTACTCAAGGTGATGGCGCGCGGTCCGTTCGAACAAGGCCAGCAAATCTGGATCGTCGATCGCGATGGGTCGAAAATCGGTGCCGCCGTCGAGAACGTCTTCAAACAAACCATCGACAGCGAAGTCACGCTCTCAACCGTTCTCCCGGCGTAAATGAGCCCTATGGGAACGTATGCGTCTCATGTTCCGCAGTCATCGACTCCGACTACAGCTCGCTGCTTTGCAACAGAATCGCGCCGACTTGTTTGATTTCGTCGAGCGCACGATCGAGGTCGCCTGGCTCCAGTCCGATTCCGCGGCAGCTGTCGAGGATGACGTGAGCCTTGAGGCCAAGCTGGCGGGCGTCAAGCGCGCTGTATTTCACGCAATAATCCAATGCGAGACCCATCAGGTAAATGTCCTTGATCGAGCGCTTCTTTAAATAATCGGCAAGACCAGTTGACCTGCGATGGGCATTATCGAAAAACGTGCTGTAGCTGTCGGTGCGCGGATCGATTCCCTTGTGGAACACATGAGCGATTCGACTGGTGTCGAATGATGGAGCGAACTCCGCGCCGTGCGTGTTTTGAACGCAATGCACCGGCCAAAGGATTTGCTCGATGCCATCGAGCATGATGCGATCGCCTAGCTTTTTCCCGGGGTGATTTGCCGCGAAGCTGCCATGGTCCGGCGGATGCCAGTCTCGCGTGGCGAGAACAAGCTCGAAACGTCGCTGTAACTCATTGGCGAGCGGAATAACTTCATCACCGTGCGGCACCGCGAGCGTGCCGCCGGGCAAAAAATCATTCTGAAGATCGACAATGATCAGTACATTCATTCGATTCAATCGCGCTGTTCCTTCGCGCGGGAGATCAATCTCGATCTTAACTCGTGCAGTGAATTCTCAAGACCCACATCGTAACTGCGTGGCTTTTTCAACCTCACAACCGATGGCGGCGCGCAACTGAGTTGCTTGCGCGCATGCTCACGCGACTCCTCTATCTGCGGCACGCGGTAAACAAGGTCGCCCCGGCGAAAAATCGGGACGAGCAAGTCGAAATACTCGGTCTTTGCCGGAATCTCATTCTGCTCGTGCGTTTGAAGATCGACAATCACGAAAGGGTGGCTGACTGCATGATCGATTTCGTAAATCGCGTCAGCAATGAATCTGCCGTCCGGGTCATGAAATCTGCGTACCTGCAATAGACCCGGGCACGAAGTTTTCGCTGGTTCATCGGAAACTTTGATCCGATACCGCCATTGTTCGGCTGGAGGCCGCATCGCGCCGAGTTTATAAATACCGCCAAGCGCCGCGTCTGGCTGACCCGTAGTCAGCTTGGTTCCCACGCCCCAGATGTCGATCTTCGCTCCGCGCTGTTTCATCTCCGCGATCGCGAATTCATCCAGATCGCCCGAGCAAACAATTTTAGCATCTGGAAAACCCGCCTCGTCTAGCATTTTTCTCGCTTCGATGCTCAACGCCACGCGATCGCCCGAATCCAGGCGCACGCCGATCATTTCATGTCGATCTTTGCGCAACTGTTTGGCGACTTCGATCGCTCGGCGCACGCCGTCGATGGAATTGTAGGTGTCCACCAGAAACACGCAATTGTTCGGCATGGCTCTGGCGTATTTCTCAAACGCCTCGCTCTCGCTTTCGAAAAACATAATCCAACTATGCGCTTGCGTGCCGCTGACCGGGATTCCGTAGAGCTGGCCGGCCTGCAAGTTCGACGTGCCGGCACAGCCGCCAATGTAAGTCGCGCGCGCCGAACTCAAACCGCCATCAACTCCCTGGGCGCGACGTAAACCAAATTCGATTACTGCGTCATTCTCAGCGGCAAGACAGACGCGTGCCGCTTTCGTCGCAATGAGGCTTTGGAAATTTAAGATGTTGAGCAAAGCCGTTTCCAAAAGCTGACATTGGATGATCGGGCCGCAAATGCGGATGAGCGGTTCATTCGGAAAAACCAGCGTTCCCTCCGGAATTGCATCAATGTCGCAGCTTGGTCGCAACCAACGCAGGTGATCGAGAAAACCGGAATCGAACAGCGGCTTGCCATCGTTCCCGTTTTGCGAGGCGAGGTAATCTATTTGAGTTTCGGTGAAATGAAACGTGCGCAGAAAGTCGATTGCCGTCGCGAGCCCGCACGCCACCGTGAATCCACCACCAAACGGGTTTTGCCGAAAAGTGACGTGGAACGCCGCCTCGTAATCACTCACACCGGCTTTCCAATAGCCGCACGACATAGTGACCTCATAAAGGTCGGTCGTTAGGGCGGAGAAGTTATGTGCCGGCGGATTCAATCTGACCGCCAATTTAGATACGCGGCGTGATTACGCGAGTGATTGGGTAGCGCACGCGTCTCGCGTGTTGGCGAAAGCGTCCCGCTTTCGCGGACTTTTCCTTAAAAAACATTTCAGACAACATGATATGCGCATACACAAGCAAACTGCGTTTTGGCGAGACGCCAAACCAACACGCGAGACGCGTGCGCTACCAGGAACGCAGCCGGGCGGCGGCTTTACGACGATGTTCTTATGAAGCGTGATGAAGAGAAAATCGAAATCAAGGTTGCCTGAGCACAGCTTTCCGTTTCTTGGAATCAACGAGCGGGAAAGTAAGCCGCGGAAGCATGGACTCACCGAAATTCGGGGACCGTATTATTCAGTCGTCGGTCGCCACTATCTCGAAGATTTGTTTGAGATGATGGGTGCTTACGTCGATTCGCTAAAATTCGCCGGCGGCTCATTTACTCTCATGCCGGAGGGAGCTTTGCGAGAGATCGTCCATCTTTGCCACAAACATGAGGTGCTCGTTTCGACGGGCGGATTTATCGAGCGCGTACTGGTTCAAGGAAACGAGGCGGTGCGGCAATACGTCACCGAATGTAAAAAGCTCGGCTTCGATATCGTCGAAATCTCAGCTGGTTTCGTTTCGATTCCGACCGACGATTGGCTGCGGCTTATCGAATTGGTGCGTAAATCCGGATTGAAAGCGAAGCCGGAAGTCGGCATTCAGTTCGGCGCCGGCGGAGCGACCGCGGCTGCGGAATTGCAAGCAGAAGGCACGCGCGACCCGAACTGGGCCATCGCGCAGGCGAAGCGATTTCTCGATGCCGGCGCAGACATCGTCATGATCGAGAGCGAAGGCATCACCGAGAATGTCGATCCATGGCGAACAGACGTGCCTGCGCGATTCATTAACGAACTCGGCATGGAAAAGCTCATGTTCGAAGCCGCCGATCCGGATGTGTTCGCGTGGTACATCAAAAATTACGGAGCTGACGTGAACCTGTTTGTCGATCACAGCCAAATCGTTCAACTGGAATGTTTGCGCGCTGGAATTTGGGGGACAAAGAGTCTGTGGGGGCGCGTGGTTACGTATAAGGGAGCGAACAAATAGACGCGTGTCATGCCAACCGAACGAGGATCTCTCGTAGGCTGATGGCGCACACGCGATTGCATGTGTATCTCAAGCTTCGATTGTGAGGTTCCTCGGTCCGCTCGGAGCGACAAATTATTTTTAGTGCGGGCCAGCGCTGCCGGCGGCGTGGAGCAAGAACCAATCGCTTGCGAGTTTGGCGACTTTTTCCAGCGCGCCCGGTTCTTCAAAGAGATGCGTCGCGCCGCGCACGATTTCCAGCTTCACTTCACAGCGCATCCGATCACGCGCCTGCTCGTTTAACTCAATGACGACATCGTCGTTGCCCCCGACGATGAGCAACGTCGGCGCCTGCACTTTTGGCAATGCCTCATCGGCCAAATCGGGGCGACCACCGCGCGAAACAACCACCCCGACATCTTCCGGAATCTCCGCCGCCGCAACCAGCGCTGCGCCGCCGCCCGTACTCGATCCGAAATAACCAGTGCGCAAATCGCGCGTTGGCTCTTGCTGCTTCGCCCATTTTGTCGCGTGAACAAGCCGCTCGGCGAGCAAGCCGATGTTGAAGCGAAGCTCGGCCGTACGCGCGTCGATCGATTCCTCCTCCGGCGTGAGCAGATCAAAAAGCAACGTCGCAAGTCCGGCATTGTTCAGCGTGCGCGCGACGAATTGATTTCGCGGGCTGTGCCGGCTGCTGCCGCTGCCGTGCGCAAAGAGGACGAGCGCAGCCGCCCCGTCGGGAATATGCAAATTCCCGGAGAGAGCTGCCTGCCCGGCTTGAATTTGCACTTCGTCCATAATCAGAAACTTGGTAGGGCGTGACAATGCCAGTCCGGTTCGGACCCGGGCGCGCCGGATCGAAATACGATCAATTTTGTTCCTTCGATCATCAATCCTTAAACTTTAAACGGGTAAGTTTCCGGTAACTCACCGGTGTCCCAAATACTGGTTCGTTCCAGCGGTTCAACCGCGCTGGTTTCGTCGATGTGAATGATCGCGTCGAATTGCTCCGACAGTCGCGCATGAAAATAATGACTCAACCGTTCTGTTTCCGGCCGGTAAACCACCCCAATTGCGCGCCCGAGCCGTGGGCCGGATAGAACGCTAATCCTGTCGCCCATCTTTCGCAGGTCGATCCAAAAGCGTGGCAGCCCGGTTTGGTGAAACAGCTCCTCGTAACTGCCTCGCAGCGCCGGCCGCACGTTTTTGCGCTCCGCTCGCGCTCCCCAATCCGACGCGGCAGTCACGGTGCCCCGATGCGTGCTGAAGCCGATTAGCACCGCTTCGTTGCCAAAACGCTCGCGCACCAGCTGGCCAACGTTCAGTTCGCCGTGCTGGCTCATCTCCGTCGCTCGCGCGTCGCCGAGGTGCGAATTGTGCGCCCAAATAATCGCTTTCGGTTGACGGCTGCCATTGAGATGCGCAACCAGAGCGTCGATTGTTTCCACCATGTGCCTATCGCGCAAATTCCACGATGACGCGCGTCCGCGAAACATGGAGCGGTAATACTGCTCCGCGTTTTTCACCAGCCGCGCGTTTTGTTCTGCGAAAAAAAGTTCCTCGGCGGCGACTTCCCCGTCGCGGCTAAGGAACTCTCGCGCTTTGCGTCGCAGCTCGACGAGCTGCTCGACGACTGCGTCTTCGCACGATTCCGCTGCGCTAACAGTCGCGGCATAACCATACTCCTGCGGCTCACGACTGAAATGATCGAAGCACGAATAGCGCAGGCGGGCGCGTTTCGCCGCGTCGGGATCTATTTTCTCGAGATAATTAAGGACCGCATCGATCGAGGCGTGCAGACTGTAAAGATCCATTCCATAAAATCCGGCGGGTGCCCTTCTTGGATCGATATCTTTGTTGAACCCGCGCAGCCACTCGACGAACTCGACGACGACCGTGTTGCGCCACATCCAGGTGGGAAAACGGCGAAAACCGGAGAGCGCTTCACGTGCATTCGGATCCTCACTTGTGCCGCGCACGTAACGATGGACGCGAGCTGCGTCCGGCCAGTCCGCCTCAATCGCTAGTACCGTGAAACCCTTCTCCGCAATGAGTCGCTTCGTTATCGTTGCGCGCTCGAAATAAAATTCGTGCGTGCCATGAGACGCTTCGCCCAGCAGCACGAGGCGCGCTTCGCCGATCAGTTCGAGCAGCGCACCGTAATCGTCTGTGCTGCCCGTGAGCGGCTGGGCGACTTCACGGACTAATTCGGGCTCGGTCATTTCGATCTTGCGCGGCGCGCGCGAGCAACTCGCGCACTTCTTCATCGCTTGTCTGCGAGAAATCTTCGTAATACTGGCCGACTGCCTGAAAGAATTCCGGCGTGCTTGCGCAAATCGTCTCGTCAGCTTCGTCTTCGAATTCGCGGCAAGTGTCCGGGGGCCCAACTGGTACTGCCACGACAATTTTCGCAACACCGCGCTGACGCAATGCCTTGACCGCAGCGCGCATGGTTGCGCCGGTCGCCAGGCCATCGTCAACCAGAATGACGACGCGATTGCGCAATTCCGGCGCGGGTCGCCCGTCGCGATAGCTTTGCTCGCGCCTCTCCAGCTCGGCTGTTTCCCTTGCCGTGATCGATTCAATAGTCTCGTCTGCGTTGGACAGTGCGCGCATGACATCTTGGTTCAAAACGCGCACACCGCCGGAAGCGATCGCGCCCGCGGCCAGCTCTTCAAAACCCGGCACACCCAGCTTACGCACAATGAAAACATCGAGCGGCACGCCCAGACGTTTGGCCACTTCGTAGGCAACCGGCACGCCGCCGCGCGGCAGGCCGAGAACAATTACATCATCCCGACCGGCGTATTTCTCGAGCTTCTCCGCAAGTAGCCGGCCGGCCTCCGCTCGATTTAGAAAAGCTCGTTCCATGCGGCCGGTCGCACCGCTTTAAGCTGCCGAAGCAAACGCGGGAAATAACCACTGCATATCGTGCGGAAACTGTGCATCACTTTTTCCATTTCACCATCACCCATGTGATTGGCCACCACATTTGCTCCTTGAGATGCAACGCACCCTCCTTTTTTTAATTTCGCTTCTCGAGGCTGGGTCGCGTGTTCTCAAATTCCAGCGCTGCATCGTCGATCTTGTCCGACGCCAGAGGCGAGTCTCTCGAAATGAGAGCAACGGCGCAGTTTAGCTGCCCTTCACCGGATTCCGGTTCGGGTACGGCGGGATCGGAGGCAGATTGTATCGTTTGGTCTTCAACGCCTCCTGGATTTCCTGGATCGCCCGGTCGAGCTGCTGATCTTCGCCGCGGAATTCTTTCGCCGGATCGTTGTCCACGACGATGTCTGGATCGACACCGTGCCCTTCAATGATCCAGCCTTTGCCTTCTTTCGAATAAGGCGCGAATTCGGGCTTGAAAAGGTTGCCGCCATCGGTAAGCGGCAGCGGCTCGCGAATGCCGACGACGCCGCCCCAGGTGCGTTTGCCAATTAATTTACCTAGGCCAAGCGTTTTAAAGCGGAACGGAAAGATGTCGCCGTCGGATGCAGAGAATTCGTCGATCAGCGCCACCATTGGGCCAGTGAAAGTTTGCGGCGGATTGGTCCCCGGCACGCCATTGCGGAACATGTCGATCATAACCAAGGCGCGCTGGAGCCGCTCGATCACAAGCGGCGAGACAAACCCGCCGCCATTACCGCGCACATCGACAATCAGCGCTTTTTTGCGAATCTGCGGGAAGTAGAGCTTGGTGAATTCGTTCAGGCCCGGCTGCCCCATATCGGGAATGTGAACGTAGCCGACCTCGCCGCCGGTTTTTTTGGCCACTTCGTCGATGTTCTTTTGGACCCAGGCGCGGTAATAGAGCGGTGCCTCATCGGCCGTGGGCACAACTGTAATGTCGCGCGCGCCATCGTCGCTCGGCTTGGAATTAACTCGCAGAATGACTTGTTTATCCGCCGTGCCAACGAGCGCGTCGTAGAGATTCGACAAGGTCGAAACGGGCGTGCTGTTAATAGCCAGCAGATAATCGCCTTCTTTCACGTTCAAGCCGATTTCTCTGAGCGGCGAGCGAGTCCGCTTATTCCAATTCTCGCCGGGTAGAATCCGCTCGATTCGATATGCGCGCGTAGTCCGGTCGCGTGAAAACTCGGCGCCTAGAAGGCCCAGCTTGACGCGGGGCGTTTCGGGCCGTTCGCCGCCGGCGACGTAGGTGTGGCCGCTGTTCAATTCGCCGATGAGTTCACCAACCAAATAGGTGAGATCGTTTCGGTGATTTACGAACGGGACCAGCGCGGCGTATTTGTCGCGCATGGCTTTCCAATCAACGCCGTTCATGTTCGGCGCGTAAAAGAAATCGCGCATTTGCCGCCAGCACTCGAAGTAAATCTGGTTCCACTCGGCGTGGCGATCGAGCCGCATGTCCAGTCCCTCGAGCCTGAGCTTGTAATCCTTGCCTGCCTTCTCGTCTTTTGTCTCGATCTTGTCTTTGGGCAGATCGATGACGGCGTAATCCTTGTCGACCTTGACCAGCATCTTTTTGCCGTCGCGCGTGATCTCGTACTTATTGACGTCGCCAAGCACGGTCTCTTTGCGGTCCTCGAGGTTGTACGCGCAGAGATGGTATTTCCGCTTATCGGGCTCGCCGAATTCCTCCTCCTCGTCTTTCTCGTCGGCGACTGTGCGACGGAGATAAAAAATCCTATTGTCCACCATGCGGAGGTTGCTGTAATCGGCCGGCTGGATCTCGAGAGCCACGAGGCGATCGTGAATGCCATCGGTGTCGATCTTGACGGGAACCGGCTTCTTCTCCTTCCCATCCTTTGATTCGCCTTTTTTATCCTCCGGCTTTTGCTCGTCGGTCTCCTTGTCCTTCTCTTTCTTCTTCCTTGCTTTGCCGACTTCGTCGCTGCGGGGCGCCAGCGGCGATTCGGTCTCTTTTGCAAGCGTAACGAGGTAAACGCGATCCATGTCGCGATAAACGTTGGAAAAATCCGTTCCGCCGAAGATCGGTTTGAAATCGCGACTCGACGTTAAGAGGAGATATTTTCCGTCGTCACTGAAGGTTGGATTGCTGGCCGAATACCAATCGTCAGTCACCGTCACGGGCTTCCTGTTCGCAGTTGAAAAAAGATAAACTTTTTCGACGCCGTTCTCCTCTGGACGCGACCAAGCGATCCATTGGCTGTCGGGCGACCAGTCGTAGCCACGGATCTCGCCGTATTTATCTTGATCGACCTCCGTAACGGCTTTGCTCGCCACATCGACGTAGCGCAACCTCTGCAAGCGATCCGCCCAGAGCAGTTTCTTGCTGTCGGGCGACCAGATGGCCCGATAATAGTAGGTGTTGGCGCCGTTCGTGAGTTGTTGCGGTTCGCCCTTGCCATCCTGCGAACGAATATAGAGCTCGTTCTCACCGGTAACGTCCGAATTGTAAGCAATCCATTTGCCGTCCGGCGACCAAACTGCGTCGCGCTCGTGGGCGTTTGATGTTCTTGTCAGATTGCGCGGTGTGCCGTCCTTTCCCGGCACGGAGTAAATATCTCCGCGCGCTACGACGACAACACGTTGGCCGTCAGGTGCAGGGCTGACCGATTCAATGTGTTTCGATGCATCGACTAAAGCGGAACGACCGGACGCGAAATCTTCCTTGATCTCGATCGGCACCGGTGCCGCCTGCCCGGTGGCCAGATCGTAACGCCAGATGTACCCGGCTTGCTCGAAGACTATCGAGTTCTTGCCGATCGATGGAAACTTGATGTCGAAATCCTTGAACGTCGTGAGCTGTTTCGTCTCTTTGCTCGCAAGGTCGACGGAGAAAA
>VBQC01000169.1 GCA_005887825.1 Verrucomicrobiota bacterium
ATGCTGCCGCCCTTGGTCGCTCGCCGGACATTCGGAGAGGAACCCTTTACACTCATCTGGTGAATTCCTTCACTGCTTGCTACCCGCTAACTCGCAAGGCGTAGAATAAAGAGGAAACCACATTTAGTTTTTCCGTGTCAATCAAAAAAAAGTGACAAAGGAGTAAATTCTCGAAAAATTCACTCTCAAAAATGCGAACTCAAGTTCGGGCCGGCAATGTACCGTCGGAGAGCAAGCGGACGATATGTTGGGATGGGCTGCTGTTGAATTCGGTCAATCTCTCGCATGCTTACTACTACGGAAACTGGAGGACGAAGGACCCGAATATTTTGCAGGGGATGAGCAAAGTGCCAATCGAGAGGCGAGGTTTCCAATATCTCGGCGAGTTGCCTCTCCCGGGCCGCGCTCAGAAGTTCTTTCTGTAGGATCGTGCTTATCATTGGCCTCGTACGAGGATCAAGTAAAAAACTGGACCGTGGCGCTTGCTTACCATCCGGCCCGATCTGGCAGCGCAGAACGTCATTAGTTGCCTCTAGAAAACTGCGAGCCGTTAGGGCCGGCGAGACTTTCGTGAGCTCTGGTGGCACTTGTTCAGCTCCCGCTCGTGATTCACCACGACTAACCGCTCTACTTGGGCCCCCATCCTCCGACATAATGCTTCTCTCACGTCGGAAAGTTTTACAAATAGTCAAATATAATCTTGACTGCGGATGACGAATTTCGCAATCTGCGAATTATTCACAATAGGCTCTCATCTCACCAATTGTTTCGGATCCTGGATTTGCGAGGCTGGAATGAGCGCAAGCTCGCGGAGCGGTCCGGGCTCGTCCCGAGCGTTGTGTCCGCGCATCTTTCCGGCAAGCGGGCGATCCGATCGCATCATCTCGCTGCTTATCTCAGATTGCTCGATCGCCACGAGCGCGCGCTGTTCTTGGACGCCTGGTTGCGCGACAACCTGGATCACGAGTTAATCGCGGATCTACTCAACGGCACCAAGACTGATTCGATGCCAGCACTGGAAGAAAATCAGCGTCGGATGCTCGATTGGTGGGCAACGGCGGTCGCGCGCGATTCCAAGCTCGCCAAAATCTTCAGCCATCTCACTACGAAAGCTGGCTTCAATTTTCCTTCGCTCCTTTTGTTGCCTGTGAGCACCGCCGCCGCTCAATTCCAAAGCTGGCTATCGGAGATTGCTTCTAGTGGTTGGCACTTAGTACGGTCAGCCTGTCCTCGGACTGAACAAGCGGTGATTACGATCGCTGGCATCCTCGCGCTTTTATTCCAGGATGCCAAAGCACCCGTCGCGACTTCGATGGTTGCCACTTCAATCGTCGCGCCTGCGCTGGCTAGTTCGGATACGGTCTCGGAGCCTAACGATCTAGCTCCACCACCACTGCGCTGTTCGCCATCGCGACGGCCCCGCGCTTCTTCTAGTGTGCAGGCCAGCTCGAAGCGCCAGCGGGCTGCCGGCGGCTCTACTCGGCGTCAAGTCACTCGGCGTCAAGTCAGCGCGCTACCGCTCCGAGTCGAGAGAACAATCGGGCGCCAGTGGCGTCGCCTCGCTGCGGCGCCCAAGAACGCGCACTCGGCGTTTATTCGGCTAGTTCGCGACGCGCATCCGCAGCAATCCAAAGGAAACAAGCGGCGGGGTGACTGAACTTGGGGCTCGTTAAGCGGGCCCAACACTCAGCCCCGCTCCATCAGCAACGCAGGAGTGAGCGGCTGTCCTGCACCCGGTGCCACCGCCAGATGGCCCTAGGCGGGGAGCACTTTTGCTGTCGAAATCTCCGTTTCAAGGGATCGCCCAAGAAACTCAAGCAGAACTCGAATCCGTTCTTTCGCAGGCAACAAACGAGTAACCACGACCTCCAATCCTTGAAAAGCTCCCTCCGTAATTTGAACCGGTTGGCCAATTTTGATGGAGGAATCGACCGTCACGACTTCTTCCGCACCCACTCTCGATTGAAGCGCGGTCACAATATCTTCCGACAAGGTTGCCAGACGATCCCCAAAGTGGACGATTCCTCGGATTCCGTGAGAACTTTCAACGGCGCGATGTTGTTTTCCATAAACAAATTTCGCGAACAGATAACCGGGAAACATCGCCTCCACGAACCAGACTGGCCCTCTTTGGGTCATCCTGCGGAAACGCAATCGAGGCGAGAAACACTCGATGTGAAACTGACGCCGAAGCGCGGTCGCGGCCAGATGCTCTCGCTTAGGCTGCGCCTTTAGACAGAACCAAAATGGCTTATCGAGCAGGGCAAGCGAGGAGGATGACTGCGTCACATAGCCAACTACGGGATTGGGGAATCGCAAGTTCCGAAAAAATCGTCAAAATAGTTATAACTTTTTTGCCGAAGGCGGCGGTTTACGCTGGAGTACCTGCGGAACCGACGGCTGCGTCGTCCGCGTTAACTTCCCCCCGCCCGCACTCCTGTCGCACATCCACTCCGAAGACGAAAGAGCGCTGAGGACCAAGGTTGAACCCAGCAGGCAGCCCAGGCTAAAGATGCGATGAAACGTCGGGTGACGTAATCAGTGTCAATGATAGTATTACGGAGAATCTGGTCATACCTGTCCCACGCAGAATTATTTTTATAACCAACACGAATGAATGTTTCGACTATCCCTGTCCAAATTTGGAACTCTCGCAAGATGCCTAAATGTAATCGGGCCTCAAATAGGCCTTCGTTTGGAAGCCTGTGCGAACAACAAAGTTTTTCCGTCACGCCGCAGTGGTCTAAGCCCCACCGTTCCGCTTGCCGTCAAATTTAGGTCCAGGAAATCATAAGGTTCTCGTCGGCTTAGCCATCGGATGCATTCTCGGCGACTTTTTAGTGGCGTCGCCGCTCATTGAGGTTTGGGAACGTTTCCGAAAATCACACTGATCGAAAACCACACCATAACGGCTGGAAAGTTTTCGAAGGGCCCGGTGTTGAGCTTGTTTTTTGAAGAAAAATCAGGCGCTCAATTATGCAGAGGGCCGTGCGAGCTTTCGCTCTGGAGAGATTCGCATTATCGCGGTTAAGGCCGACCACCGTACGGCTCACCAGCCTCTGGATGGTTACTGGTTACGCGGGCAGCGAAACGGCCGCCCCGGAGATTCCTGCAAAGCCGACTCCCGCGATTTCGATGGCTTCGGCGTTGAGCACGTTCATGCCAGCGTCATCGAGGACTCTGCACAGCAGCTTGGGGTGCCCCGACTCGAAATCATGATTGCCCAAGACCGCAACCAGCGGAATTCTCACGGCGGCGCGAATATCGGCGACAAGTGCCTCTGCTTCGTCGGGGAGCCCGTATTCGGTGAGATCGCCGCAAAGCAGCAGTACATCAGCGCTGCGGGAAATCTCGGCAAATGCTTCGTGCAACACACCGCGCGAGTGTTTGCCGTAATGAAGATCTGCGGTTGCGGCGATTCGTAGCACGCACTTAGCCATTTTCTTAGAGAAACGAAACGGTCTGACCAAATGGACGTTTCTCCGGGGGATGCGCACGTTAGCAGGCTCGATTGCGTTATCATGGTGATGACCCCAAAGAGAGCAGCAGCCGCGAACGCGAAAGGTGGACGCGATAGCTTTCATCCTAAGTCAATGGCGGCGCTGCAAAATGCGAATGTTCCGTTTTTAATCGGTGGCACATACGTGGTAGAGGCATATGCAGGCCGCGGCCGGGATCACATTGATCTGATTTTTCGCGCTGGCAACGGGACTATGCGAAGTCGATGACTCCTGGTTCGAGCGCGCGCACACTGACGAATTGCTTGGCCGGTTCGAGTTGAGGCGGCGGCCTATCACCCGACAGCCGCTGCGCCACCTCGCTGTCGCGTGCGCCGCCGAAACTTGCCGGGCGATACCCTAGCGAACCTTGGTGCCTCAAGTTGCGGCACCGGCCTACCACTCGACAGCTGTCGCGCCAGCGCTACTTAGAGGCTGCTTCTTTTGGCGCGAGCGAGGCGACAATTTTATCAAAGCGCGGGTCGCCACGCAGTGAGTCCCGCTGGAGGTCACACAGACTGCCATCGAAGCAGACGAGGCTGCGCGGGTGCAATCGCTTAAGCCCGGGAGGGAAATTATTGTTATGCCAGGGGCTGCCGTCAAAAGACCCGGTGTTATCTCCAGCGCACCGCACAATGTCACTGTCGAGTACGCGAGTACGGAGAGTGACATTGTTGAGAGCGATAACGCAGGCTATGTGCGGCTTACCGTTACGGACCATGCGCGCCCGCTCGACTTGAACCATTATACCTTCGCCAAAACTCTTCGTCGGGCACGGTACGTGCGCGGTCGAACTCCTACGCGGTGCAGAACTGCTTTGTGGACTCCGTTCCGTTCGCCCTCACGCCTTCCCACCCACAATCTACGCCGGGACATTTCGCGACAAAATTCAGGATCGCTCGTCCATGTAGCAAGCGCAAAAATCAGAAATCCCAAGTCAAGAAATTGGCTGTCTTTACGCAGAATATACGCAAGTTCATCCGGCCGAACATTGGTTAAACCTGTAATGGATCGGTCGTTGAGTACCTCGTAACAAGAAATCGGGCGACTCTCTTTTGCGAGAAGCTGCGCGAACTCCGTTTGTACTCGGTCCCATTCGGAAAACGGCAACTTGAAATGTTTGCGCATAACGTACAGGCCTGGCCCAATGAAAAAAACATCCCGATTTGAGCTCAGCGCGTTGCCAATGGCTCGCGCTTCGCAGAGGATGATCTTTGTCCCGAACGTTTGGATTGCTCGTGAACGGATTTCCTCTGCAGTTAACGGTTCATCGCTTTGGTCCAGAATATGTGTTGCGACTTCGGTCGCACTCAATCGACTTAGCCGGATAACAGGGCTCTGCGGATCATCAAATTCTACCAGCGTCCGTCGGACGCGGCGCAGCATTCCGAGAAATTTTCCGACTTTCAGCCGCTTGTAACGTTGTTGAGACGTGAGTTTCCGATAAGCGTCAGCAACGGCAATACAGCCATTGGCATTGCACGCGAGTTTTGCCAAATCAAGGTCGAGCCTACGAATCGAACTGTCGATGCCTCCCACCCCGCCATGCTGGTTGGGCCAGCAGGGAACGTCTTCGTCAAGGGCTCCTATCAGCCGCACCTGCGCTTTTGGCGATAATTGGAATGTGCTCTGAGATTCACCTATCCACTGCCCTAGCAACGCGGGAGTCAGTGGGCAAACGTTCGAAAAACAGCGTCGCTTCACCGCTTCGAGGAGCCGTGGCACCCGTGGCCCCCAAGTTTTCTTCAGGGCATTGAGGGTCTTTTCCAGGATTTGTTGGACCCGTGCGTGCGTGAGCGCATGCTTCTGTCCAAGTTCTTCAAGAGTTGGTGGAGGGACATCTTCTCCTCCGATTCTGGCAAGGAGCAAATGTTTGTCACGAGGCGATAGCTTCGCAATTCCCTTCTCGAGCAACCTGAACAATTCCGTGGGCCGAGCGGACTCTTCGATCTGTGCCTCATCAAATTCCCCAGAGATTGCACGCTCAATGAGTTGCCCGATCTCCACAACGGTGCGCCAGCCACAGTTCTTGCATCGAAGCAATTCGAATGCACTCCGGCCATTCAGATCCTGTAGCGTCCGAAGTCCGATCGATCGAACAAAATTTGTCAAACGGCTGGTTATTGGCAATTCAGCGAATTGCAACTGAGAAATCGACTCCGGAACAACGAAGGTTACACCGTTTCCAGCAAGAGACCCAGCCTCGGGGCGCGGCGGCGTCTCCTCTACGCTAGAGCGTGCTTGGCGTACCAGCGCATCCAGTTCGCATAACGTTTTGTATCCACAATTTCTCTGCCCGGCGAAATCATCCAGCTTGCATCCGTGGAGATCGCCAAGCACGCGGATATTCGCTCTGCGCAAAACGCCGGCGAGTCGCACCGACATCGCCATGCATTCGATTGCCTGGCCGCGGAGATCCTCCGGAATGTGGATAACCTCAAGAAAAGAATTCAAGCTTAACGTCAAGTCTCCGGCATCGGACCCGCGCCTCCTCAACATCCTTCTCCGGAAACTGCCGGGCAAAGTTCTCGAAAAGTTTCAAATCTTTTCAGACACGACCGCGGATTATGCGGGTTTTCGACTTTGGGGGACTGCAGGCTGCCAGCCTGCAGTCGTCGGCACCTTGCCGACAACACGTTCGCGCAGCGAGCCCCAAGTCACGCACTTGCTGTCCCGGCGTGGCGTTGGTCAATTGTCAGTTGAGCGTTGGGGCAGACACACGCCAGGGAGGCAGGCCTGCGAGCAGGTGATCCAGCTTATTCTTCACCCGAAATTTTCTCGCCGACGCCTTGCTGCGGATCTCGATGAAGTTGTCGGCCCTAAATAATGTACTAGCCAAAGAATCGGCTGTTCTGTGTGCGATGAATACGAAAATAAGTTTCAAGTCTCTCTCCCGATCCAGTGCGAAACCCTTGAGCCTGGAGCAAGTGATTGATTTGATTGACAAGGCTCGGGGAGGCTCGGGCCGCCGAGATAGGCACAGAACCGAGCAAACGTCGGGAATTCTTACGTTTTCCAATTACGCGCTGTAATCCCCTTCACCTGTGGTTGTTATGCCTATTCCTTTCAGAGCTACTGTCGGAATCGTCGGAATACTTTACGATTCCGTGCCAGAGGCAGACAAAATCGAGAGATTACATCATGGCGTAATTCGTTAATAGATAGACACTTGAAATATTTATTTAATAATGCTTTAAATCTGGTACATGAGCTGCTGACTTAATGGCATAACATGAAATTCCCTGTGAAAATAAACAGAATTTCGAAAAAAACACTGCCCATCTTTTCCGCCGTGATGCGCAAACTCAAGACTGCTTAAAAAACCAATTCAGAAACCAATCAACAGAAAGCATCATTAATGAAAGCATTAAAATACACAATCTTAATCGCTGCTTTGGCATCAGGACTCACGCTAACGGCCAAGGCTGATTTAATCCTATCCCCTTTCGGCGACATCCCGAAGAACGGTACCGGCATTGGTGGCGGGAATTCCGACAACCAAGCGAACAATTTCTTCCGCTTGCTAAACTACATCGTGGCGCATCCGACGTTTGGCAGCCTCGGTACCCCCACCCTTACTGGCGCTGAAGAAGTCTTAACCCCTCTCAACGAGCCAGTCGATCTCACGGGCTTCTCCTACGGGGTTGTCCACTATGGCGCCGGCCCGGGCGGAACTCCCGGGGGAGGAGTCGCGTTCTTCCAGATCACGAACAATTTAGACACATTTCCGCAGACCGGCTCCGGACCGAATGGGTTCGGCGGGATCTCCAGGGTCGATCTCTTCGCGTCCATCCCCCGTGTGCCGGACGGCGGCATCACGGTAATGTTGCTCGGGGTAGCCCTCTGCGCGCTTGGTATAGCGCGGCGCTTCCTAATGAGTTAACCCTTATGCTGTTCGTTCAATTAGAAGGTTACAACTAAAAACAATCCAATGAAAAATCTCACAAAAACAATCTTAGTGATGCTTGCGACCGGCGTACTCAGTTGCGCGGTCTTCAGTCAACAAGCTCAGGCCACTGCAATAACCGGAGATATCCAATTCGCTGGTGAAACCCACTTTGACACAAACTCCTTGGCAACGGCAACCACGGTGATCACTTGGTTCGATGTATTTCATAACGCCGGCTTTAGCAGTGTTACTAGCAGTACTGGCGATTTCGCCGGGATCGCTCCGGGGACGCAAGCGACTATGGCGCAACCCTGGATCTTCAATCCATCTACGCCGACTCCAGGTCTGTGGAGTGTTGGTGGTTTCAGCTACGATCTCCTTACGTCGACTATCGTGACTCAGAATGCAAACACCCTTCACATAACGGGAACCGGAATTGTAAGCGGTAACGGGTTTGACCCAACAAGCATGGACTGGAGTTTCACAACCCAAAGTGCAGGCGGGCACACACGCGTAAATTTCTCATTCTCGGCAAACGGTGTTGCCGTTCCCGATGGCGGTTCGGCAGTCGCCCTCCTAGGACTTGCGCTCGTAGGAATAGAAGCCCTGCGCAGGAAGCTGCATGACAAAGAAAAAACCCGGTAAGAAAACACTGCTCAACCCGGAACTGCAACGCGAAATTTGCTACCTACTTTCGCAAGGCGTCCCGATTGGCGCGACCTGCGACACGGTTGGCATCACTCAGGCTACCTATCACGCATGGATTGCGAAAGGCGAAGAGGGACGCGCGCCGTATCGCGAATTTGTTGAGGACACTACACGCGAGAGAGGCCAAGCGCGCGTATCGCTCCTTAAGAAAATCAGCCTATCAAACGACTGGCGCGCACACGCATGGCTGCTGTCGCATTGTTGGCCGGAAGAATTTTCCGAGAGTCGCAGCCTGCAACCAGCCCAACCAGAGCCGTCACTCCAAACCAGTTACGGCCCCGGCGTTCAAGATATGCTCGAACAAGGCGCTCAGATTGCGAAGCAATTGGCAAACCTAAAACCGGGGCAGAAGATCGACCCGCGCCCAGAAGCACAAAACGGAGAGCAAGGCCGCAAAGCAAAGGCACAGGAAGCGATCATCACCCCAGCTAAGATCCACAATGGCAGGCAGCCTTTCGGTGAAATTTGAGACGAGATGGCTCGCCTGGTTCTGGATTGCGACGGAATTGATGTCATAACGCATGATTTAATTGGCGACGTTATTACAATTGGCCGTACTCCGTCGAACGACGTAGTCATTGACCATCCGACGGTGTCATGGCAGCACGCTGCCCTGACGAAATCGCCGAGTGGGTATCGCCTCAAAGACTTGGGGTCAACAAATGGGACACAGATCGATGGCGTTTCCATTACTGACGCCGAGTTGAAGGATGGGGCTGAAATTCGATTCGGTTATGTCACGGGAGTTTTCCGGGATGCGACCGCAAGCACTGATCAGGCCAGGGGAATGCAAGTTTCCAGTGAGCACGACGGTCCCGCGCAGGTTCGAGTTTCAGAAACGCAGTCAATTCTTAGTCCAAGCGCACAATGAAGCGTTGACCGTCGCCGCGATGTGCATCGGCAACGAAGGTTGTTCGTCCCGTTGGAATCCACGGCTGAGACGCAGCCCCAACTCCAACCGACTTTGCTCAGATTGTCGGCAAGTATTTCCCAGTACTTCACGCAGCGGATTGTGCCTCTTTTGGCCTCCATACGGCAATTACAAAATCTCGTTAGCACACGAGTAAGCGGGCGGGTTCAAAGAGTGGTGAGTTTTTTACTCGCATCACATCCGTAGACGCGGTTCGAGGAGCCTTTCTGGTTTGCCCGGAGAAACGGCTGGCGCTACAAGTTGCCCCGACATTATGGAACTCAAGTTCGAATGTCCGACGTGCGGTCAACACATCTCCGCGACGCACGCCCAAATCGGCGTCACGGCAACGTGCCCAAACTGCAATGCTGCGATCACCGTTCCGAACGCTTCTACCTTACCTCCGCCTCTTCCGCGCCCCGCCGCTGCCCCCCTACCTCCAGTTTCGCTGGCAAGGTATTTATGTCGATCTCGTCTCGCTTCCATCCAAGCCGGCAGAAGTCGAAGACAACACGGAGTTCCTGGTCACTCGCGTTCACTCCCATTTTGGCGAGGTCTTCGCGTCGGTCAGCGCTCCAGTATTCCCACTCGAAGTCGCCGCGTTCATCCCAATGTTCCGCGGCCCAGGCCGCGAAGATCTTTAGTTCGTTCGCCGTCCTGCTACTCCCTCCCGTTTCACCGGTAAAGCAAAATCGGCCATGTCGAGCGCCGGCCCTTCTCCGAGCAGACAATGGTACCATTCCATCGTCGTTTCAGATCGGCGTGCCCGAGAAAGTGCTGGACATATTCCAGTTTGCCCGTTTTCTCATACACCAGTGAGCCCGCGTAATCTCCTTGAGGCCTCTCGTAGTTCCCGAGAGGCCAGTTGAGGTCTTAAATTTCGATTTCGGACAAGAGCGCGTCAAGACTCTCGCTCCCAGAGTCTTCATCTTCGGTCAGCCCGGCTTGGAGCAAACACCGGAGGCAAAGTCCGCAGCTCACACGCAACGCGTTTTGACAATGCGGGCACTCGTTCGGTTGGTGCATGATCGCTGCATGCGAATCAGTGAGGCCGTAGAGATTCATGTGAGGGAAGCCAAATCGTAGGAGCGCGGGAGAGTGAGTCATTATCTGGCCTACTCCGAACTGGCAGCGAGCGCACTGCAGAGATAACGGAGTTCGTCCTCGATGTCGGCGGGATTCTCTACTGTGTGAGCCACTTCGTCGCGCAATAACCAGCGGTAGCGCTGCCGCATGTGATAAAGTAATTTTTTCACCGTAGCTTGGGGAACTCCGAGCGTCGTGGCCAGATTCACAGACGAGACATCGTCCCGCTCTGCAGTGAGGTAAGCGCTCAAGACGTCGAAAACCCGCAACCGACCCTTGCGCTCGCATTCCTCGCGGAGTCGGCGAAGCGCCCGTTCTACCACCGTCGCCGCCCAGCGCACATCGAAAAGCCGCTCCGCGGGCCAGGAATTGAGCGTTTCCGTCGAGATCGACAATTGCGACGGTGCCTCGGCCATCCAAGCGTCCCACGAAACGAAGCTTACGTCGCCTCCGCGTTTGCGGGCATAAGTTTTGTCGACCGCGTCATTGAGAAAGTTCTGGAGCGACTTGAGCAGCAGCGAACGGAAACGGCCGCGGCTGGGGTCTGCGTGCTGAAGCCAATCACCTTCCAGTATCATCACAAAGAAATCCTGCGTAAGATCCTCGGCGTCCTCGGCCGAGTAACCACGCCGGGAGATGAAAGCAAAAATTGGCCGCCAATAGATGCGGCAAAGCTCGGCGAGCGCTGCGCGGGTCTCTTTCTCTGCGCCTTTGGAGTCGGCACCGGAAAGAATGAGGCTCCAGCGCGTCGTGGCGAACGCGCCCGGCCTGGGGGCTCCATCGTTCGCGGCGGCCGAGTTCAAGGACCGGGATTCTAGCGAGGTTCGTCTTGTTAAGCAAGGCCAAAATGAGTCGTTGCACCGGTCCCTCGGCGCGCGCCATTCGTTCATTATCGAAAGGCGATCCGCCCGCCAGAAACTGTTCCTCCGGTGAAGGTCGAACAGATTCCACGGGAAAGGAGCAGCGTCGCCAGAGTACCCCGGCCAAGAACGTCAGATGTGAGGTCGAGTGTTCCACAATGAGAGAGTTAGAGGGTTGCTCTTTCAAGCACTTCTACGGAAAGTGGATAGCGAAGTTCCCAAAAAGCTCGCGCAAAGGGAAAAAATCTACGAATCGTCGTCAGGCGCATTTCGATCGGCCATTGCGCGAGATCCAGACCCGCGAAACGGGGTCTGCATTTGCGGTTTATCCCGCAACACTTCTGTACTGCGGAACACTGCCGACCAACTGTCAGACCGTTGTGCTCAATGTAGCATTTTACTGTAGCATTTTGCCGATTTATATGAATCTATACTGAGTCACATGGAGTTACTTACCTAGCGAATTCGCGCACGCTCGGAGGTTCGGATCACTCTGACATGCTGGGGGTCAGAGGTTCGGACCCTCTATCGCGCACCATCTTTGGTCACAAACGTCCATCCCGATGCCGGATTCTTCTTCGATCCTCGACCAAGCGATTAATAGGTCAATCGAGACGTTGCGATCGTTGAAAACACTCGAAGCCGAAATCACGCGAGCGGCGGAACTGATCGCGGATTGCCTAACGAACGGAAACAAACTGCTCGTTTGCGGCAATGGCGGCAGCGCTGCCGACGCGGCCCATTTCGCGACTGAGCTTGTTGTGCGCTTCGTAAAGGATCGTCGGGCGTATCCGGCGATTTGTCTCACGGGCGATGGCGGACTTCTTACTGCCGCGGGCAACGATTACGGTTTCGACGAAATCTTCGCGCGCCAAGTCGCGGCCTTTGGTGTGCCGGGCGACCTGCTCATTTGCCTGACGACTTCCGGCAAATCGAAAAATGTGAACCGCGCTTTGGAAGAAGCGAAATTGCGCAAACTAAAGACGATAGCATTTCTCGGACGCGACGGCGGATCGACCATCGGTATCGCTGATGTCGATCTCCTGGTTGCCGGCGATTCAACTGCGCGGATTCAGGAAGCGCACCAGCTTCTGCTTCATGTCCTTTGCGAGACGGTCGAGTCGCGGCTCACTCAAACATAACTTCGCCACTCCGATTCTGTAGCCGTCGACCTTTGGGCGACGCAGCGCGCACGCATTTAGCATTTCAGCGCCGCGCTTCGCACAGCGAAGCGTCTACAGCAGTCGAGTTACTCCGCTTTTTTCAGGAGCCGCTCGCGCTCGCGATCCAGTTGTCGGCGCTCGTTCGCGGTTAAACTTCCAATGCCAAACTTTGAGATTTTATCGAGAATCGGATCGATTGAAGTATAAACATCATCTGGATCCACGACACGTCGCGCCCGCGTGTTCTGCACAACACGGAATTTAGGCTTGGGTCCAATTCGCGCTTTCAAATTACTCCACCAAGCGAGCTCTGGCCCCGCGCCCCGCAATTCAATGAAAAGGAATGCTGCTCCTATGCTCGTCCAGACCACCGTCAGCTCTGCCCACGCGTGATAAGCGAGCAACTGAAGCGTGTAAACTGCGCCGAGAATCACCGCTACCCATTTGGCCATGATACGAAGGAAGAGTTCGACACGCGGATAAATTGTCGCGAACGCAACGAAAATTCCGAAGTGAAGCGCGGGCGATCCGGCAAATCCCGAGACGTGCCAGGGACCGGCAACCGTCAACACAATCGTAGGCGCGAAAAGGAGAACCAGATAAAGCGCGAGGTAAGCACGTTGGCCAATGAAACGTTCCACTTCACGGCCAAAAACAAACAGCATGTACATTTCCACCGCGAACCAAAGAAGCCCGGATGGAGCATGCACAAACGCGTAGCTCCCAAGCCGCCAGAGTTGCAGCCCGTTCCAAATGCGCGCGCTGTCGAAATAAAAATAATCCAGCGTGCCGGCAAGGCCGGGAATTGCGGTGAAGATGCACGCCACGACCGCGCAAATGATATGCACCCCAACCAGCATCGTGGTCACGTCGACAGGGTAGCGGCCCATCCACGTAACCGGACGATAATCATCGGAGGTAGTCACTCCGAACATGAAAGAAATAAACAGCCGGCGTTCTGAACACGCAAGCCAAGTTCGTGGATGCGCGAAAATTTCTGCAACTGCAACACAGACATGCACCTTCTGCGGCAAGCAGGCAGCCCGCAACAGGTAAACACGAATTGACACGAAGGAAAACAAACGGCATTTCAGGTGAACCAGTAATGGGTTCGCGTCTACTCGTGGTTAACAGGACATTTTCGTTTCGATGAAAAACATTGCGCCCGCCATCTTCCCGCCAAATGGAATCGGAGATGCGACGCCGGCCAACCAAGCAATCCTCGATTGGGTGCATGAAATCGGAACTCTGACGAAACCAGAAAATATTTTCTGGTGCGACGGCTCCGAGCGCGAAAATGAGTTTCTTCTCGATCAAGCCGTGCGCCAGGGCGTGTTGATCAAACTCAACGAAAAGAAAGTTCCGCGCTCGCATTTGCATCGATCGAATCCGAACGACGTGGCCCGAGTGGAGCAATTCACTTTCATTTGCACGCCGACGAAAGAGGAGGCGGGCCCGACAAACAATTGGTCCGAACCGGGAAAAACGTACACAAAACTGCACGGGCTCCTGAGAGGCGCGATGCGGGGTCGGACGATGTTCGTTATTCCCTATATTATGGGGCCGCCCGATTCGCCGCTCACCAAAGTCGGCTTTGAAATCACCGATTCCATTTATGTCGTGCTCAGCATGCGAATCATGACACGCATGGGAGAAGTCGCTATCAAGCGGCTGGGCAGCGATCCAAACGCCGAATGGAACCGCGGCGTGCATTCATTGCTCGAGATTAATCCGACGCGTCGGTTCATCTGTCATTTTCCGCAGGATAACGCGATCATCTCTGTGGGGTCGGGTTACGGCGGCAACGTTTTGTTGAGCAAAAAATGTCTCGCTCTGCGGATCGGATCGTATCTGGCGCGCAAACAAGGCTGGATGGCGGAGCACATGTTGATCCTCGGGGTGGAATCGCCCGAAGGCCGCAAACATTACGTGGCGGCGGCATTCCCGAGCGCATGCGGCAAAACCAATTTCGCCATGCTTATTCCGCCGAAACATTTCAAAGGCTGGAAAGTGACAACGGTGGGCGACGACATCGCTTGGATGCAAATTCGCGATGGCCGCTTGTATGCGGTCAATCCGGAGAACGGCTACTTCGGCGTCGTGCCGGGAACGAGTTACAAATCGAACCCGAACGCCATGAAATCGATCGAGCGCGATACGCTCTATACCAATGTCGCGCTCACCGATGACGGTGACGTTTGGTGGGAAGGCAAAAACGGCGCGCCGCCGCAACACGCATTCGATTGGCACGGAAATGACTGGAGGCCGGACTCAAAGGAAAAAGCTGCGCATCCAAACAGCCGGTTCACGACACCGATCCGCAATAATCCCGCGCTCGACCTGGATGTAGAACGCGGCGAAGGCGTCCCGATCAGCGCGATCATCTTCGGCGGACGCCGCAGCAACACGATGCCGCTCGTGTTCCAAGCGTTCAATTGGGAGCATGGTGTTTATCTCGGCGCGACTATGGCTTCCGAAACAACCGCCGCCGCAACGGGCGCGGTGGGCCAGGTCCGACGTGATCCGATGGCGATGCTGCCATTTTGCGGCTACAACATTGGCGATTATTTCCTGCATTGGCTCGCCATTGGAAAACGCCTGACGAATCCGCCGCTAATTTTTCATGTAAATTGGTTCCGGAAAGGCGTGGAGGGAAATTTCCTGTGGCCCGGTTTCGGCGAAAACATGCGCGTACTCAAATGGATTATCGATCGCTGCGAAGGAACGGGTCGTGCGGTTAAATCGCCCATCGGTTGGCTGCCCAGCCTGCACGATCTCGATCTCGAAGAGCTCGATGTGGAGCACAAACACATTGTCGAAATTCTCGGTGTCGATCACGAAGAATGGCAAAAGGAATTGGCCGAGCACAAAAAGTTTTTCGATTCCCTCGGCGGCGTGGTTCCGCGGGAATTGCAGAAACAACGCGAGGCGCTTGTGGCGCGGTTTACGGAGTAGACGACGCGGTGTCATCCCCGAGTCGCCCGTTCGCCTAGCTGCGCTCGCCCAGGGCAGGCTCCAACGACGAGACCTCAGATGTGAGGTGAAGCACACAAGTTATCTTGCGTAAACCGATCCGTTTCGGCGAGGTCCCCCACTTTGTTCGGGATGACTGCATTTTCAGCGCGCGAAATTTGCCAATCTGGACCGCCGCCCGGATACTCTCCAGTGGGTTCGAGCATTGCCAAGAAAGAGCGCGTTGCTGCGTCGGCTGCGAATGATTGCATCGAGATTCGCGGGGCGCGTCAAAACAATCTCAAAGGGATTGATGTCGATCTTCCACTTGGGAAATTAACCGTCGTCACCGGCCCAAGCGGCAGCGGCAAATCGAGCCTCGCTTTCGATACAATTTACGCCGAAGGCCAGCGCCGTTACGTCGAAACCTTCAGTCCGTACATGCGGCAATTCCTGGACCGCATGGACAAGCCGCGCGTGGACGATATTCGCGGAATTCCTCCGGCAATCGCGATCGAACAATCGAATTCGGTCAAAAGTTCGCGCTCCACCGTCGGCACAATGACGGAGATCAACGATTATTTGAAATTGCTTTGGTCCCGCATGGCCCGCGCATTTTGTCCGAGCTGCGGACGCGAGATTCGCCCGGAAAACGCAAAATCAATCGCCGATCAAGTGATGGCGCTCTTCGGCTGTCATCCCGACTGGAGTGAAGCGAAGCCCATTCGACTCGCTTCGCTGGCTCAGGGTAAACTCACCGAAGTCGAGGGACCGCGTCGCGAAAGTTTAAAGCTTAATTCGCGGGATTCTTCGACCCCGAAAGCTTTCGGGGCCCGGCATGACACAAAAGAAACAGCGCCCTCGAATACGCACGATACCAATTCCTCGGCGACCATTCTCATCACGTTTTGGGTGGTCGTCCCGCCGAAAACTCCACCGCGCGAGTTTTTCGGTTTTCTCCAGCAGCAAGGTTATCTCCGCATTTGGATCGACAACGAAATTGTGCGCGTGGATGCCGAACCAAAAATCAAACGCCTCGGCGCGCGCGTGCAGGTCATCCAGGATCGCATCGCGATCAGCAAAGAAAATCGCGCGCGTCTGGTCGAAGCCATCGAAACGGCGCTTCGTTTCGGAAAAGGCAAACTCAATGTCGCGTCGATTTGGGAAAAAGAAAGCGCTCAACGCTCAACGTCCAACGTTCAACGTCCAACAACTACTACTCACTTATCGCCACGTACTAATCACGAGTTCCCTTTCTCCACCGGCTGGCATTGCGCGCATTGCGATCTCGACATTCGTCCGCCAACAGCCGGCCTCTTTAGTTTCAATAATCCGCTGGGCGCGTGTCCGGAATGCCGCGGGTTCGGCCGCACCATTGCGATTGATCTGAACAAAGCGATTCCGGATCGCAGTTTGAGTATTAAACACGGCGTCGTGCGAGTTTTTCGCGGCGCTGAGTTTGGCGAATCGCAGAAAGATCTGCTGCGGGCCTGCGCCCGCGAGGAGATCGATATTAACATTCCATTCGAGGAATTGCCAAAAGCGGATCAGGATTTCGTCATCGAAGGCGAGAAGCGCCCGGGCGATCACATCGACGAGGACTACGAAGACGATCGCTGGTACGGCGTTCGTGGATTTTTCCGCTGGCTCGAGAGCAAGACTTACAAGATGCACGTGCGCGTCTTGCTCAGCCGTTATCGCGCATATACAACCTGCCCCAGCTGCAACGGGGGACGTTATCAGCCCGAGACACTGAACTACAAAATCCAAAATGGCGCGACCGTCCCGGTTGCAAATTCAATTCATCGCAGGCCGAAGGCTTGGGCTACCCTAACGCTGCCTGATTTTCAGGCGCTTTCCATTTCCGATGCGCGCGATTTTCTGAGCAGGATCGATCCGGAAGCTGCCGGACCGAACGATTCGACCGCGCGCATGTTGCGGAACGAAATCTGTGCGCGATTGAATTATCTCTGCGAAGTCGGTGTTGGTTACCTCACACTCGATCGCTCGACGCGCACATTGAGCGGCGGCGAAGTGCAACGCGTTAATCTGACGACTTGTCTGGGGGCGTCGCTCGTGAACACGCTTTTTGTCATGGACGAACCGAGCATCGGATTGCACCCGCGCGATGTCGGCCAGCTGGTGCGCGTGATGCATAACCTGCGCGACAAAGGCAATACGCTGCTCGTAGTCGAGCACGAAGAACAGATCATCCGCGCGGCCGATAACTTGATCGATATCGGGCCGGGCCGCGGCGAGCACGGCGGCGAATTGGTATTTAGCGGAGCGTTGGAAGAGTTTCTAGGTGGATCGGGCGCTCCGCGCACGATGCCAACCAAGATCGCGCAGCGATCAAATACGAGCCGCTTTGCAGCGTCGCGTCTAGTATCGCCCGCGGAGCGGCCGATCCATCAATCTTTAACTCGCGATTATCTTAGCGGTCGCAAATCAATTCCGGTGCCGAGATCGCGCAGGAAGTCGACTGCTTCGCTCAAAATCAGCGGCGCGCATCAGCACAATCTGAAAAACATCGATGTCGATCTTCCGGTCGGCGTTTTCACCTGCGTTACAGGCGTTTCCGGTTCCGGCAAATCCACTCTGATTCACGATGTGCTCTACCGGAATCTTTTGCGCGCGAAAGGCCAGTCTTGTGATCCGGAACCGGGCGTGTGCAGGTCTGTAACCGGAGCGCACCGCATCGGCGAAGTAGTAATGGTCGATCAAGCGCCGCTGGCGCGCACGCCGCGTTCGACGCCAATCCTTTATCTCGGGCTTTATGATCGCGTACGCGAACTATTTGCCGCGCAACCGGAAGCGATGGCACAGGGACTGACAGCGAGTGCGTTCTCTTTCAACTCTGGCAGTGGACGCTGCGAGCGTTGCTCGGGTACCGGTTATGAAAAGATCGAGATGCAATTTTTGAGCGATCTCTATGTGCGTTGCTCCGAATGCGAAGGCCGTCGTTTTCAGCCGCACGTATTGAAAGTGCAACTGCACGGCAAATCGATTCACGCTTTGTTGGAGTTGACCGTGAGCGCGGCAATTCAGTTTTTCGCGCAGGCCGGTGAGCAGCGAAATCTTTCAGAGCCGCTCGCGGTGCTTGACGAAGTTGGTCTCGGTTATCTGCGGCTTGGTCAACCGCTGAACACGCTCTCGGGCGGCGAGTCCCAGCGATTAAAACTCATTCGTCATCTGGCCGATGCAAAAAACATCGAACATCCAACATCCAACATCCAACTGGCAACGAATGGCGAATCCGCAATCGGCAATGGGTGCCAGTCCGGCTCGGACCAACCCGCACTTGGCAATCTCTTCATTTTCGATGAGCCGACGACTGGATTGCATTTCGACGATGTCGCGATGCTGTTGCAATTGTTTCAGCGGCTGGTCGATCGCGGTCATTCCATTATCGTGATTGAGCATAATCTCGAGGTGATCAAGTGCGCGGATTGGATTGTCGATCTTGGCCCCGAAGCGGGAGACCAAGGCGGCGAAGTGATTGCGAGCGGTACGCCCGAGCAAATTGCCAAGGCCAAAAACTCGCACACCGGGACATTTCTGCGCCGGGTGCTTGCCCAACCATTTGAGCCATTGCATGTCATCCCGAGCCGCGAAGCCGGCGAGGGGCCTCACAACATCTCGCGAGAGTTGGAGAGATCCTTCGCTTACGCTCAGGGTGACAGCGCTGGACTGGCGCGTGCCGCCGAGACAGCTCCACGTTTTCGGACAAACGGCAACAACCGCACGATCTCGATCCACGGCGCGCGCGAACACAACCTGAAAGACATCGACGTCAATATTCCGCGCGACCAGATGGTGGTCATCACCGGTCTGAGCGGCTCGGGCAAATCGACTCTTGCCTTCGACATTTTGTTCGCGGAAGGACAACGACGGTTTCTTGACAGCATGTCTCCCTATGCCCGGCAGTTTGTCGAGCAACTTGAGAAACCTGATGTCGATCTTGTCGAGGGGCTGCCGCCCAGCGTCGCAATCGAGCAGCGGGCCACGCGGGGCGGTGGCAAATCAACCGTCGCGACGGTGACGGAGGTTTATCATTTTCTGCGATTGCTCTTCGCAAAGGCGGGAACGCAATTTTGTCCCGATTGCGATTTGCCCGTCGAGAAACAGAGTCTCGCCGAGATCGTCAAACAGGTGGAGGCGGCGGCGAAACACGGGCCGCTGAAGGTTCTCGCGCCCTTGGTTAAAGCGCGCAAAGGTTTTCATACCGATGTCGCGCGCTGGGCTGAACGACAGGGATTCGATACCATTTATGTCGATGGAAAGCTGATTCCGGTTTCGCATTTTCGAAAACTGGAGCGTTTCAAAGAGCACACGATTGATGTCGTGGTTGGTGTGATCGGGCGCGGGCGCTTAAAGTGGCGCAACCGTCCCGGTTGCGAGGCAACGAATCCGCAAACCAGAAGCTTGCGCCACATTATTGAGCGCGCGCTGGAGATCGGTCACGGCACTGCGCGTCTGCTTGATGCCAAAAAACGATTCACGGTCATGAGCACGGAGATGAGCTGTCCAGGGTGCGGCCGCGCGTTCGAAGAGCTCGACCCGCGCTTGTTCTCCTTCAATTCGCCGCATGGTGCGTGCAAGGAATGCGGCGGGTTTGGTGAAATTTGGGACCGCGATTTGCAAACCGGTGCAAGCGCTGATGGCAATTCGATCCTGGAAAACGAATTGGCGGCAGAGCGCGAATCTGAATGGATTGCCGAAGAGGAAGCGCGCGAGTGTCCGAGCTGCCGCGGCTCGCGTCTCAACGCGGTAGCGCGCCACGTGCGTGTACAGGAATGCGCGATCAACGATTTCACCGCTCTCTCAGCACGCGAGGCGCGGAAGCTTACGGGGAAACTGCGGTTCTGCGGGACACAGAAAACAATCGCCGGAGAGTTGCTTCCAGAAATTCAACAGCGCTTGCGTTTCATGGAGAATGTTGGTCTCGGTTATCTCGCGCTTGGCCGGTCGGCGAAAACATTGAGCGGCGGCGAATCCCAGCGAATTCGTCTGGCCGCGCAGCTTGGCTCCAATCTGCGCGGCGTGCTCTATGTGCTGGACGAGCCGACAATCGGGTTGCATCCGCGCGATAATTTTCGGCTACTCGACACGCTGGCTGCGCTGCGCAAGAAAGGAAACTCGCTGGTCATTGTCGAGCACGATGACGAGACGATGCGGCGCGCCGACCACGTTGTTGATCTTGGCCCGCGCGCAGGCATGCATGGCGGGGAAGTCGTCGCACAGGGAACCCTGCGCGACATCGAGCGCGCGAAAAACTCCGAGACGGGACGTTGTTTGAAAACGCCGCTTTGTCATCCCATCCGAAAATCGCGGCGAGCACTCAGCGATGTCGAAAACTGGATCGAAGTCCGCGGCGCGCGGGCGAACAATCTGAAAGCCGTCGATGTTCGCTTTCCAATCGGAACACTTTCTGTGATCACCGGGATTTCCGGTTCAGGAAAATCGACATTAATGCACGACGTGCTTTGGCCAGCGCTTCGCGACCAGTTGGAAAAGAGAAAACGCGCGGGTAACGGCGATTTGTTTAAGCTCGTCAGCGGCGCTGCTGAAATCGAGGCGGTTTATGAAGTCGATCAATCGCCGATTGGCAAAACGTCACGCTCGACGCCGGGCACTTACATCAAAGTCTTCGACGAAATCCGGGGTCTTTACGCGCAACTGCCCGTTTCGCGCGTGCGCGGGTATTCGGCGAGCCGATTTTCATTTAACGCGGAAGGTGGTCGTTGCGAGACGTGCAAAGGTCATGGGATGATCAAGCTGGAAATGAATTTTCTACCGAACAGTTATGTGCCGTGCGAAGATTGCCGCGGCCGCCGTTACAATCCCCAAACGCTCGAAGTCCTCTATAACGAAAAATCGATCGGGGATGTGATGGAAATGACGATCGAAGAGGCGGCGCAGTTCTTTTCGGCGCACCCGAAAATTGCGCGTGCGCTTTCATTGCTGGTTGATACTGGCCTTGGCTATCTCAAACTGGGGCAGCCGAGCCCGACCTTGAGCGGCGGCGAAGCGCAACGCCTGAAGCTCGTGACGCAATTAAAGCGGGGAGTCAATCGCGCTGCGAACGAGCGGATTCGAAAGATGCGCAAGCCAGGATCGACACTGTACTTGCTCGAGGAACCGACCATCGGTCTGCACATGGCTGACGTCGAGTTGCTGCTCAATGTGCTTCATCGGCTCGTGGACGAAGGCAACACCGTGATCGTGATCGAACACAATCTCAGTGTGATCGCGGAAGCCGATTACATCGTCGATCTCGGGCCAGAAGCCGGCGCCGATGGAGGCGAGGTCGTCGCTGTCGGGACGCCGGAACAAGTAGCCAAGAATCGCATCAGCCGCACGGCGCCATTCCTGCGAAAGGTATTGAGTTCTTTCGCGTATTAATATGCCCTTGTCCTCCTGATCCCGCAATTCCGGCGTTCGGGGTGACACGTCTTTCTATTGTCGCGCCCGGAAACATCAACGATCATCGCGCCAATGTTTGCTTATTATCTGCACGATCTCGATCCAATTATTTTTCGGATCTACGACAATGTGGGGCCGCGTTGGTACGGATTGGCTTATGTGCTCGCGTTTATCTCCAGTTATCTCCTTTTGCTCTGGCTGGCGAAACGCGGGTTTGCCAACCTACTCGCCGAACGAGTCGGAGACTTCATCACGGGTTGCGCGCTTTTCGGTGTCATAATCGGGGGTCGGCTCGGTTACGTTTTTTTCTACAAACCCGAAATGCTGCGCGAGCCGTTGTCGATCCTGCGGGTGTGGGAAGGCGGAATGTCGAGCCACGGCGGGATGCTTGGGGTGTTGCTCTTCACCCTTTACTATTCTTATCGGCACAAAATCTCGTGGATGAACTTGGGCGACAATCTGGTCGTCACCGCGCCGCTTGGTTTGTTCTTTGGCCGCTGCGCGAATTTCATCAACGGGGAACTTTACGGCCGCATCACAAATGTTCCGTGGGCGATGCAATTTCCAAAGGAGTTGCTCGATCATCCTGCCGAAGCAGACCGCGCAATCGCCACATGTACGCGAATTGATCCATCGCTGACCACGCCGGAAGCGATTATCAGCGCGGTGCGTGGTCAACCACAGGTGGCGACCGCATTGCGCTCGATTCTGACGCCGCGCCATCCATCGCAGCTCTACGAAGCCTTTTTCGAAGGGATCGTTTTGTTTGCGATTTTGTGGTTCGTGCGCACGCGCACCCGCCAACCGAATGGAGTATTGACGGGACTTTTTTTTATTTTGTACGCGGTGTTTCGTATCGTAATCGAATATTTCCGCGAACCCGATGCGACCTTGGTAGGACGTTTCACGCGCGGTCAGTTCTTTTCGTTCTTCTTGATTGCGATCGGTATCGGGTTTGTCGCAGCCGCGAAAATGCGACCGACGTTTCCGAAGGGAATGATGAAGCACGAATGAAATCGGAATGCTTACGTGACGAACGCCGCGTGAGCGGTTTGGTCATTCGGATTTCGTCATTCCTTCGTCATTAGACATTCGTCATTGCTGCGAATCCACTTTCGTTTCTGCGAAACGGCGCTATTACTTACGCAGTGACGCGGAGATGCTCATTGCGACATTGCTAGCAGCAGGCGGTCTCCTTTTTGCGTTCGATCACGCGACGATCGCAGGCAAGCTCGTTCTCTCTCTTCTTGCCGTCGTTTCGATCTTCAGTTGGTCGATCATGATCACGAAGTTGCGCGTGATCCGCTTCGCGCGGCGACAGAACGCCCGGTTCCTTGCAAAGTTTCGGCAAGATCGACAACCGCTTCGTTTGTTTGAGAAGAACGCACGATTTCCGGGCTCGCCGGTGTTTAATGTATATCGCGCCGGATGCGAGGAAATGACATTTCATCTTCTCGGTTCAGCGGAAGTGGATGACACCTTTCGCGCACGACTCGAGATCGCTGATAAAATTTCGCCGGCGCAAATGGGTGCGGTAAACGCCGCCATGGAACGAGCAGTGGGCGAGACGGCGCTTGCTCTGGAATCACAGATGATTTTGCTGGCCACAGCGGTAAGCGGTTCGCCCTTTCTCGGATTGCTTGGCACGGTCTGGGGAGTGATGGACGCTTTTACCGGCGTGGCTGAAGCTGGCGCGCCTAATCTTGCCTCGATGGCACCCGGCGTTTCTGGCGCGCTCATCACTACAGTAACCGCGCTCTGCGTCGCAATTCCGGCCATGTTCGGTTACAATTTTCTCGTCACCAGCATTCGCGGAATCATTGTCGAGATGGACAACTTCGCTGCCGAGCTCGCCTCCGAGTTCGAGCACAAGTATGTCGACCACAACGTGCGTGAATCCGCGTTTCGCAAATGAGACGTTACTCGCAGCGCAATAATCTGACCACGCTCAGCGAGATCAACGTCACGCCGCTGCTCGATCTCGCGTTCGTGCTACTGATCATTTTCATGATCACAACGCCGTTGCTGGAAAACAGCATGAGCCTGGTAATTCCTTCCAGCGGCGCCGCCAATCCGCCGATCAATTCGTCGCAAGTGCAAACGCTTTCGATCGACCGCAGCGAAACGATCCGGTTGAACAATCAGGTAGTCGATTCGGAAATGCTCACCGCGCAATTGGCCCAATTGAAGCAGGCCAATCCAGACGTGGCCGTCGTGATTCGACCCGATCGCGAATTGCCCGTGCAAAAATTGATTGCGTTGATGGACTCGTTGCGACGCGCGCAAATTACGAAGGTCGGCATCGCCACAAAAGCCGAGACGAAATAGATGTCGAAAGACAGCCGCTTCTGGCGAAACGTCACACTGATAGCACTCGCGCACGCCGCACTCATCGCAGGATTAATTCGCTGGAGTGTCGAAGCCAGGAGCTCTTCAAACGCGCAAAGCGTCGTTTGGCTAGGCGATGTGGGCGGAGCCAGCGCAGCGACGGAGCCAACAACTGGCGAGCCGCCGCGGCCCGCAAAACTTTCTCCTTCGCCCGAACCCCGTCTGCCAAAATCGAATGAAGCGGAAAAGCAAGAGCCTCTCCTAACGGCAGCGAAGAGCGAAATCGAATTGCCCATTCCGACACCAACACCAACATCTACGCCGAAGCCGACTGCAACTCCCGCGCCAAAACCGAAGGAAACACCAAAGCCAACTCCAAAATCGACCCCAAAAAAAACCGTGTTGGCAAAAGCTTCGCCTAAACCCTCACCAAAAGTGGAGTCGAGCGCGACAAAGTCGGCTGACAAAGCAAAAAAAGCCGATGCGAAGGCAGAGAAAAAGACGATCGCGAAAGCTGCGTCGGGGAAAAACGGATCGTCATCTCAGAATGGCACAGGGAAAGGAAGTTCAGCCGGCAAAGGTGGCCACGCTGGCGGCGGGAAGAGCGCATCGGAGTTCGGGTGGTATGGCAATATGCTGCATGATCGTTTTTACAGCGCCTGGATTCAGCCGACGACTACCGTCGCTTCCGGCACCAGGATTTCGACGCTGGTCAAAGTGCGAATCGAGAAAGATGGGCGCGTTTCCAGTTTCGAAATCATCAAACCTTCTGAAAATATTGTCGTGAATGAGTCGGTAGCGGCGATTGCGAAACGGGTAACGCAAGTCGATCCGCCGCCAGCCGGGCTCGGAAACGGCGATCATTACGACGTAAGAATCAATTTCGAGTTAAATACCGACCAGGAGACGGCGCACTAAGGATCGGTGACCACGCAGTGACGCGCGATACGTCCGCGAACTGGTTCTTCTGGGCAGCACATACACCTCGCGCGCTAGTGATCGTCCCGCGATCGCGAACTCCGTGGGACAGACGCGCAAGGGAAGACTGACAGCAAGCGCATGCGTCCGCGATCGACGCTACGCAGAGAATTTATCTTCAACCAGTCCGTGCAAATGCCCGGCAATCGCGGGTTGATTAAGGCGTTGAATGACTTCGTCGAGAAAACCGGTGACGATGAGACGTTGGGCAACTGGAACCGGAATTCCGCGCGAGCGCAGGTAAAACAGCTGGTCTTCTTCGACTTGGCCGGAGGTGGCGCCGTGGGTGCAACGGACGTTGTCAGCGAGGATTTCCAGGCCGGGCATTGAGTTGGCTTCCGAGTCGTCGCTCAAGAGAAGATTGCGGACTTTTTGATACGCATCAGTGAAATGGGCGTGCGGTTCGACCCGGATAAGACCGCCGAAGGTGGTGCGAGCGCGGTCGCTCAACGCGTTTTTGTAAAGGAGATCGCTCGCGGTATGCGCCGAAATGTGATCCTGCAATGTGCGCGCATCGAACTCCTGAGTGCCGTTTGCGACTGAGACAGCGAGTAGATCGCTACGCCCGCCTTCGCCGATCAGCCGGCTGAGACTTTCGAAGCGCGAATATCGTGAACCCAGATGCAAATTGAGACTCATAGCTGAAGCATCGTGATCGACCGTCGTCGAGTTCATTTGTAGCGCGACGACATTGTCTCCCCAGTTTTGCGCGCATACATAACTCACTTTTGCTCCGGGGCCGGCAATCAAGTCGTTTACACCGCACGCAAATCCCGGCGATTGTTCGCCACGGCGAATTCGTCCTTCGGCGAATCGATCCAACGAGCGGAAGTGCTCGATCACGGTCACTTTCGCCAATTCGTCTGTAACCAGGAGCAAATGCGGAAACACGGCAGAGTTCTCGCCGTGCAACCAATGGAAAATTTCAATCGGCAACTCGATTTCAACGCCACGGGGGACGTAAAGAAATGTGCCAGAGGAAACCAGTGCCTGATGCAGCGCCGCGAACTTGGCCGAGCCAAGAACCGCGGGCTGCGACATGAAATGTTTCCGG
>VBQC01000022.1 GCA_005887825.1 Verrucomicrobiota bacterium
GTTGACACGAACGAACCCGGCAAGGATCAATTGCTGAAGCCGCGAGCGCGAATATTCTGGAAGTTGCTTTGCCAGAACTCGATCGAGGCGAAGCTTTGCATCGTCTTTTGGCACGACCAATTCAATCGTTGTCGATCTTTCGGTTGGAAGTCGTCTCATAAATGGATGGAGTTGATTTGACCATAGCCCAGCGTTTTAACACTGGGAATTTGAACCCGAAGCTTTGGAGACGGCGGCGGGGGATTTTTCGCCAGCGTTGTAGTTGGGATCGGTGATCCCGGCTGGGCGACGCCCCAAAACCGGCAACACCGATGCCGGCTACAACTCGCGTCGGCATTTCGTTGCTCTGAAACCTCTGGATGTTACAATCGGGGTTGATGGCAATTGAGGCGGAGCCTGCGATGACCCAAGCATGTCCGGACTGTGGTACGGCTATCGATACAACAGATGCGGAGCCACTGGCACAGATCGCCTGTCCGAATTGCGGCGAGGAGATACGCGTAGAACGGACGTTCGACCATTTCAACGTGGTCGGGATGGGCACCGTTTATAAGGCGCGCGATACGCATCTGGACCGGTTTGTGGCGCTCAAACTGTTGCGGAGAGATCTCAGCGGCAAAGAGGATCACAATGCTCGACTGCAACAAGAGGCGCGCATTGCTGCTTCTGTAAATCATCCCAATGTGATCCAGGTATTCGATTCGGGAACAGATCACGGCCAATTTTATGTAGTGATGGAGTTGGTGGATCACGGAAGTCTCGACGATCTCATTGAGCGCCGACATCAGTTGCCGGAAATGCAAGTGCTCGAGATCGGCATTCAGGTCGCAAAAGGACTGCGTGCCGCCCATCAGCAGGGTTTGATCCACCGCGACGTGAAGCCAGCCAACATTTTGTTTGTCGATGAATACGCAGCAAAGATTAGCGACTTTGGTCTGGCCGGCGTCGCAGGGGAAGAGTCCGAGACGGCAGCCGAAATCTGGGGGACGCCGTACTATGTAGCTCCGGAACGATTACGCAAAGAACCGGAGGACTTCCGCGGCGATATCTACAGCCTCGGTGCTACTCTATTCCACGCTATCGCAGGCAAAGCACCGATTGAAGGCGAGACAAATGCTGGGCCTGCGCTGCTTGACTTGAAAAAGCAACCGCTCGATTTGCGTGATTTTGCGCCGGAGGCATCTGAGGCTACGGTCAGCATTTTTCAGCGAATGATCGCGCCTGATTCGGCGCAGCGGTTTTCTTCGTACGACGAATTGCTCTCGAATCTCGAGGAGGCGCAGCGCGCTTTAATCGGCATGACTCATGTTCCTGTCGAGCGTAGGCGGCGACCGCGGCGCTGGCTTCCGATAGGCGCGGCCTTGCTGATCGTGCTGAGCGCGACGGTTGTAATGTTGTTCGCTCTGCGTGGACGGCAGGGAAACGCTCCTGCCAGACCCGCGGCCTCGCCAGTTTCACCCGTAGAGGTGAAAAGCCCAGAGCATGCCGCGGTGAAGCGACAAGGAGTTGACGGTGCTGCCCGGGGAAATATCGAAAATAAGATTGGCAATGTTGAGAACGGTCCGTGGAATTCAGTGCTTGCCAACTACAGAGCGCAGGTCGCTCTTTATAACTTCCCTCAAGCGGCTGTGGCGATTAGGAGCGCGAAGCTGAGCGACGCGTCGCTGAAACAGGCAAAGGAAGCAACAGAAAAGAAAGCGCAATGGCTAATCGATTGGAAGAACAACTTGATCGGCGATCTCAATCGGGCGCATTTCTCCGGCGCGTTCACAGATAGCAGCGGCGCGCAATGCACTGGCATAACCAGCGCGAATGATGAGAGCCTCAGCCTGAGGCTTCCGTACGGCATTACGCGAGTTGCGTGGGCGAAGCTTCCCCCAAAGGCCTTACTGACTGTCTCCAAATCGTTCATCAAGCCGGGAGCGCGCGATGCGGCGGATCGACAATGGCTTTGTGCGGTCTTTGCGAGCGAGACCGGACAAACCGAAGCGGCTCGGCAATTAGCGGACGCGGCGGCGAAGGCGAAGCCGCAATATCGGGAGCAGATTCCGCAGGTCCTTCCGGATACTCTCTCGCCTCGTTAGCACAAGCGAATTTGCATCGGCGCGAATGACGGGCGCCCGGACGGCGGCGCGAACGAAGCCGCTGTAGGTTGCAGCGATTTGAGCGCCGCGCGAAGATGAACGAATTGTTCGTACAATAGTCAGATTCTAGACGAATCGTTGCGATAATCTGTTTTCGCGCGACTTTTTGACCCCGCACATGGAACAAAATCCGCCACCGCCATTTCCTTCACCGGAAGACCTAAAGGCCAAAATCACGGAGTTCATGAAACAAAACTTCGGCGATCGGGTCTCGGTGGCGACGTTTGCCGAGCCGGAACCGGCCGCCGAGGTCGAGGATGAAAAACCGGAGAAAACAGACCATCCCGAATTTGAATTCAATTTTTTACCGCGCGACATCAAAGCGCATCTCGACCGATTCGTTATCAAGCAGGACGAAGCGAAGAAGGTGCTCGCGATCGCGGTTTGCGACCATTACAACCACGCCAACTACCTGCGGCGGCTCGAGAAAGAAGATGCCAGGCGCGCAGAGGAAACTGAATACATTAAGCAAAATGTGATTTTGGTCGGCCCGACCGGGGTCGGCAAAACATATCTGATCAAGCACATCGCCGATCTGATCAAAGTGCCGTTTGTGAAAGCGGACGCGACCAAGTTCAGCGAGACCGGTTACGTAGGGGGCGACGTCGAGGACCTCGTTCGCGAGCTCGTGCACAAGGCGGAAGGCGACGTTAACCTCGCGCAGTTCGGCATCATTTACATCGACGAGATCGACAAGATCGCGTCGGCGGGAAATTTGATCGGGCGCGATGTAAGCGGGCGTGGCGTGCAGACCACGCTGCTCAAGTTAATGGAAGAAACGGAAGTGCCGGTGCGAAGCATGAACGATCTTCAAGCGCAATTGCAGGCCGCATTCGAATTTCAAAGACGCGGCAAGGCCAAACGCGAAACCATCAATACGCGTCATATTCTTTTTGTGGTGAGCGGCGGGTTTGGGAAGTTGAAAGAGCAGGTCGCCCGCCGTGTCAGACAAGGCCAGATCGGGTTTAGCGCGTCGCCCGTTCAGGTGATGGACAACCAGCTGTTTCAGCACGTCACGACCCAGGATTTTATCGAGTACGGATTCGAGCCGGAATTCATCGGCCGCCTGCCGGTCCGCGTGGTCTGCGAAGACCTCGACGCGGACGATCTCTTTAAGATCATGAGATATTCCGAAGGCAGTTTGCTTCGGCAATATGAACGTGCCTTTCGCGCCTATGGCATTCACATCAGTTTCGAAGATGAAGCGTTGCGCTTGTTGGCCGAAGCCGCCGCCGGCGAAAGAACCGGCGCACGCGGATTGTTGACGGTGTTTGAAAAACTGTTCCGCGATTACAAATATTACCTTGCCGGGTCGGGCCTGAGTCAGTTGCGCGTCACGGCCACTCTGGTGCGCGAGCCGAAACGCGTGCTTGATCGGTTAATGGCCGAGGGACACGAGCTGGAGGTGCAAACGCTCGAAGCCGGCGCGCTTCAATTTGCCGACAAATTCAAAAACGACCATGGATTGGAAATTATCTTCGATGAGTCAGCAGTGCGACGTTTGGTTGAGCGCGCGCAAGCCGAGCGAATGACGACTAGCGACCTCTGCGCCCACCTCTTTAAAGATTACCAGTTCGGGTTGAGCCTGATCGAAAAGAACACCGGGCGGACGAAGTTTGTCATTAATGCCGGGGCCGTCGATGCTCCGGACAAATTCTTGAGCGAACTGGTGGTGCAGTCCTACTACCCGGCTGCACTCGCACAAAAAGCCTGATTATTCATGAAGCGATCACTCGTCACTGCGTTGATAATTGGCGTCGCTGTCGCTGCCGTTGTGAGCGCGCTGCATGCGAGCAGATTGATATTGGGTTTTGAGACTGCCGCTGGAACGGTTGTATCCGACTACACGAGCGCGACAAGAGTCGTCAGCGAGAAATTGCAGTACGTTTTAATTTTGCTGCTCGCCCTCGGTGTCGCCTGGCTCAGTCTAAGCAGCGTGCCGCGAAGCCGCATCCGCTTGTTAGTCGCCTTTTTGTTGATCGAGTTGCTCGGCCTTTCGTGGATCTGCTCGCTTTACCGGATATTTTTCCAACCGCTGCCGTCCGTTTTTGCCGCGGCGTTCGCATTGATTGTTGCTGAGGGCTGGATTGCTTTTTTGCGGCGAGACCGCACGCATTTAGCGCGTTCTCTCTTCGCCAGCCGCCTGTCGCCCAAAGAGTTTCGTTGTGTCCGGGAGGGAACAACTTCGTTCGATGCTCAGCCGAAAGCGTACGAAGTGAGCGTCGTGGCTTGTGATGTGGCTGATAAATATGGACTCGCTGATGACGATTCCGGACCTGCCGCTTTTGCCGATGCCATGGAAAAATTTATTCACGACGCGGCCGATCGTCTCCTGGAAAGGGGCGCTTACTTGCAGGCCGCGGATGGGGAGGGAGTCGTCGCTATTTTTGGATTTCCCGGCGGCAATACCGAGCGCGCCGAGAAAGCCGTGTGCGCGGCCCTCGATTTGACTCGGTATTTTCGCAAGCAGCGGCAGAACAACGGAGAAATTGCAAACTGCGATATCCATGTGGGAATTAGTTCTGGCACGATAATCGCCGCTCCGCTGAAGGATGGCAGGAGTCCGGCGCTCTTAACTAGCGGCGAACCAATCGAGCTGGCGCGCAGGTTTTGCGCTGCAAATCATCTCTATGGATCAAACATCCTGATTGGCACGCGCACTTTCGACCTGGCAAGCAATGCAATCGTCGCGCGGCCGATCGATTTTTTGGATGGAGGGAATTCGCAGGATCGACATGAAATTTACGAGCCTCTTTGGCTTGCAACCGAAGCCAGACCAGAGCATGTCGCGCGTCGAGATTCTTTCTGGAATGGAGTCGTTCTGTATCGGGAGAAACGCTGGGCCGAAGCGTATACTGAGTTTCAGAAGGCGCGGGGTTCGGAGGGAGAAGACGATGCTCCGCTGCAATTCTATTTGCGCCGCCTGGAGCCGCTTGCCCTGCAATCAACGGAAACGCCCCGGGAATAAACCTGCGCCTGTTTTGAGAAAGACGGAATATCCGGTCGCAATCCGGAATTTGATTGCGCAACTGCGACAAATGCCCGGGGTTGGACCTCGCTCGGCGGAGCGGATTGCGCTTTGGACTGTGCGAGCGCGAAGCGATCAACCGGAGCAGATCGCGCGCGCCATCAGCGAAACGCGCCAGGCGGTTCATCCCTGCGCGCTCTGTGGATTTTTTACCACAGAAGAGATCTGCGATATCTGTGCGGATTCTTCGCGCTCAGCGGACTTGCTCTGTGTTGTCGAACAGCCCACGGACATTCTTCCCCTTGAGAAAACCAGCGCGTTTCGCGGCCGATATCATTCTCTCGGAGGAAAAATTTCGCCGCTTGATCACATTGGGCCTGAGGATTTGCGAATCAAGGAATTGCTCGACCGTCTCGATCGCGAAAAGATTTCCGAGATCATTTTCGCGCTTCCAACCGATGTCGAAGGCGAGACGACAACGAATTATCTTGTCGATCTTTTGAAAGGTAAGCCGGTGACCCTGACGCGCATTGCCCGTGGGATTCCGGCTGGCGGCGGCCTCGAATCAGCTGACGAGCTGACGCTCTATCAGGCGCTCTTAGGCCGCACAAAGCTCTAACGATTGTCATCCCGCGTCCGGCAGCTGTCGGACGCGGGACCTCGCAATCGCGAATCACGTCACGCAAGAATTCGTACGCTCACTCATCACGTGCGATGATCGCTCACTCCGTTTTGGGATGACACCGCCTGTTAATGGAACGTTGAACGTTGTCGATCTTAGCACTTTACCTTTTCAACGCTGCAACGCTGCAGTAAGTTTTCTTGATCATGTCGTGCGCGAAGATTGATCCGGCGCTCCACCAGGCGCAAAAGCCGCCCTGGATAAAAGTGCGGCTGCCGTCGAACCCGGTTTTCTTTTCCACGAAGGCGCTCATTTCCGATTTGCGGCTGCACACGGTTTGCGAAAGCGCGCAGTGTCCTAATCGCTGGGAATGCTGGAGTCAGGGCACGGCCACAATGATGATTGCGGGGGACCGTTGCACGCGCGCGTGCGGATTTTGCGCGGTAACAACGGCCAAGCCTTCCGCGCTGGAAGAAGACGAACCGCAGCGTGTTGCCGAGGCGGTGCGCCGGATGAAATTAAAACACGTCGTGATCACTGCGGTTGCGCGTGACGATCTAAAAGATGGCGGCGCTAATCATTTCGCGCGCACCATCACAGCGATTCGAGAAATGGATCCTTCGGTGATTGTCGAAGTGCTCGTACCCGATTTTCACGCCCAGGATTGGTGCATTCAAATTGTGCTCGACGCCGGCCCGGACATTTACAATCACAACATGGAAACGGTGGAGCGCCTGACACCCCTGGTGCGTTCGCGGGCTAAGTATCAGACGTCCCTGCAGGTTTTGAGGCGAGCAAAGGAGTTGTCGTCCGGCAGCTGCCGGATTGTGACCAAGAGTGGCGTGATGCTCGGCCTCGGCGAGAAAGAGACCGAGCTTTTTCAGACGATGGACGATTTGCGCGAGGTGGGCTGCGAGGTTCTTACCATGGGCCAGTATTTGCGCCCGAGCCAGAAACACTTGCCCGTGGTCGAGTACATCACGCCAGAGCAATTCAATTATTACGGCGATATCGCGCGCGACAAAGGTTTTCTCTATGTCGCCTCCGGTCCGCTCGTCCGCAGCTCTTATCACGCGGCTGACTTTCATCCAGTGGTTCGCCGATGACCGAAGCGGC
>VBQC01000353.1 GCA_005887825.1 Verrucomicrobiota bacterium
CTTTCAGCCCAAGGTGATTTTGTGATGGTCCGCCTGACGGCGGCGAAACACAACGCCAAAAAGCTATTCAGAATCGAAAACAAAGGCAGGCTTTTGGTGAAATTGGAGGAGAGAATGGCTCGCCTGGTTCTGATTTGCGACGGGGATGATCTCGTAACGCATAAGTTAGGCAACATTACCACGATTGGCCGTGCTCCGTTGAACCACATAGTCATTGACAATCCGGCGGTATCGGCGCAGCACGCGATAATCGGGAGATCCGCCGACTCCTATCGGCTGAAAGATTTGGATTCAACAAACGGGACACAGGTCAATGGTGTTTTTATTACTGACGTTGAGTTGAAGGATGGCGACAAAATTCGATTTGGTTCCGTCGTAGCGGTTTTTGCGGGATGATCTACCGAGGGGTGTCCTTCGCGCGGGTCTCGGGATCACCGACGAATCGGACGCCGTGGCGGTAATTTGCCTCCGAAGAGACGGGCGGCATTTCCATTTGCCATCGGCGGCGAATTGAGCGCAATTTCACTCAGAAGACGTTTCGTCAACGGATCGCGGAAATTTTGCTGCACAGCAATTGAAGACCTACCGAGGGGTGTCCTTCGCGCGGGTCTCGGGATCACCGAGGAATCAGACGCCGTGGCGGTAATTTGCCTCCGAAGAGACGGGCGGCATTTCCATTTGCCATCGGCGGCGAATTGAGCGCAATTTCACTCAGAAGACGTTTCGTCAACGGATCGCGGAAATTTTGCTGCACAGCAATATGAAGAGACTGATCTCGAAAAACTGGCGCGCGAAGTTGCTCGCCGTCCTGCGCGCCAGACTGACCCTGGAAAACTGGCGCGCGAAGGTGATGTCCGTGCTGCTCGCGACAGCGGTTTGGTACTTGAT
>VBQC01000354.1 GCA_005887825.1 Verrucomicrobiota bacterium
CAAAAAGCTATTCAGAATCGACAACAAGGCAGGCTTTCGGTGAAATTGGAGGCGAGATGGCTCACCTGGTTCTGAATTGTGACGGAGTTGATCTCGTAACGGATAAGTTAGGCAACGTTACAACGATTGGCCGTGCTCCGTCGAACCACATAGTCATTGACAATCCGACGGTATCAGCGCAGCACGCGATAATCGGGAGATCCGCCGACTCCTATCGGCTGAAAGATTTGGATTCAACAAACGGGACACAGGTCAATGGCGTTTTTATTACTGACGTTGAGTTGAAGGATGGCGACAAAATTCGATTTGGTTCCGTCGTAGCGGTTTTTGCGGGATGTTGCCGCAAAGCCCGGTACCTTGTATGCTCAACGAGCAACCAACCGAGGCGTGAGTAGAACTGCTCTGTGCTTGGAGTGTACAGGTAAAGCCGTCTTACGCCGAGCGCCGTTCCTTCGTCGATGACGCGCCGGACCAGCGCAGCTCCGATCCCGAGGCACCGACGCTCTGGAGCAACAAAAACGCCAGCCAGCCACGGCGATAACTCCATGCGCGTATCCATGTCGTGAGCGATCAGCATCGCCGAGCCGAGCAGCGTGCCACCAGTGAATGCAATGATAACTGTCGGGATTTCGTGATGGCCACAACACTCTCGAAGCCTGGCCGTGCGCGCCTCAATCGAGTCGCCTGGCCGCAGGTACGCCCACTCGCGGTGATGCCAATGCGCAACAGTCGGAATGAACTCCTGGTGGTCTGCAAGGTAGCCGATTTGCATAAGCGTGACCGTGTGGCCTAACGCCAAGCTCAGCCACCGCGACAGAGCCGGATGCACGCCAGTTGCCGTACACCTTCGCGACTGCTCACGGTTCTCGCAGCTGTTTCAATTGGACCTTCGGTTTTGGGATTTGCGATTTTCCGTTGCGTCTCTCGCTGCCTTCACAACCTTCTGCGCTGCGTCGGCCAGATCATCGGCCGCAATCACGGCGAGACCTGAATCCGCGATCTTTTTTTTCCCTAATTCGACATTTGTTCCTTCAAGGCGCACAACCAACGGGACGGACAATTTAAGGGTCTTCGCGGCATTGATGATGCCTTGCGCAATCACGTCGCATTTCATGATGCCGCCAAAGATGTTGACAAGGATCGCCTTCACTTTCTTGTCGGAGATCAGGATTTTGAATGCTTCGGTCACCTGCTCTTCCGTCGCCCCTCCTCCTACGTCGAGAAAGTTAGCGGGCTCGCCACCGTAAAACTTGATGATGTCCATCGTCGCCATGGCCAGACCAGCGCCGTTCACCAGGCAGGCGATGTTTCCATCCAGTCCGATATAACTGAGGCCATGGCTGGACGCTTCGACTTCGCGCGGATCCTCCTCCGCAATGTCCCGCATCGCCGCAATCTCCGGATGGCGATAAAGTGCATTGTCATCGAAATTGAATTTCGCATCGAGCGCGAGCACTTCGCCTTTGGACGTAACGACCAGTGGGTTCACCTCGACCATCGAGCAATCGAAGGCAATGAATGTGCGGTAGAGCCCCTCGAACAGTTTGGAGGCGTTCTTTAATTGTGAGGACTCGAAGCCGAGCTGCTTCGCCAGTTTTCGTGTCTGAAATAGCTGCAGACCGGCCAGCGGATCAATTGGTTCACGAATGATTTTCTCGGGAGACTTTGCCGCAACCGTTTCAATTTCGACGCCGCCTTCCGTGCTCGCCACAATTAGTGGCGCGGCCGTGGCCCGATCGAGCAGAACCGCAAAATAAATTTCGCGCGCAATCTCGGCGGATTCCGCGACGAGAACTTTGTTCACCACACGACCTTCCGGCCCGGTCTGATGCGTCACCAGAATTTGGCCAAGCATTTTTGAAGCAACCTCACGCACTTCCCCCGCCGTTTTGCGAACATGAACTCCGCCTTTGAATCCGTTTTTGA
>VBQC01000023.1 GCA_005887825.1 Verrucomicrobiota bacterium
AAAGTAAGTCCGCGCGACCCCGTAGCGTTCGGGTTGGCGTTCGTAGTGATCACGACCGTATCCTTGGCGGCCTGTTTTTTACCCGCCTGGCGAGCCACACGCATCGATCCGGTCCAAGCGTTACGTGAACAGTGACGAATAGGTTGCCCCAATACCTAGCAAGCGAGGCATCGCACTTCAGAAACATCGATGAATGATTTAACGTTCGCCCTACGCCAACTCCGCAAATCACCCGGCTTTACTTTCCTCGCCGTGATCACGCTGGCGCTGGGGATCGGGCTCAACACTGCCATCTTCAGTTTAATCAACGATCTGTTTTTGCGCGGCCTTCCATTCAAAGAGCCGGGACGCGTCGTGCACATGTACTCGAATGCGCGGGAGCGCAATTTGCTGGAACTCGCGGTCTCGATGCCGCGCTTTCAACATTTCCGCGCGGCCCAAAAGATTTTCGACGGGTTCGCCGGCGAAAACATCATCCCGTTCACTTTGACTGGAGTGGGCGATGCCGTTCAGCTTTTCGGCGGGAAAGTGACGTCGAACTACTTCGACGTCCTCGGCGTGCAGCCGATCCGCGGTCGCAATTTTTTGCCGGAGGAAGAAGAGATCGCCGACGTGGCGATGGTGACCGAAAATTTTTGGCAGAAACGCATGGGGGGCGACGCTAATGTGATCGGCCGCAGCATCACGCTCGACGGCGTCCCGCACACGATCGTGGGCGTATTGCCCAACCTGCCGTTTTCCTGGATCGGACCGAATGCGGAGATCTGGACAACGAAGCCATACGTGGTTCCCGGGATTTCGTACGAACGAATGATGCGCGGCAGCGGTTTTCTGCGCGTGATCGGGCGCTTGAAACCGGGGATGACAATCGAACAGGCGCGGGCCGCGTTGCCGCCGCTCGAGCAAAGTTATCGCGCGCAATATCCGGACAAGATCGACAGCTCAGAGACCATGTCTCTCAAAACCCTCCCCGAAGATGTCGTCGGAAATCTGCGGCCTGCCTTCGCCACGTTGCTAGCGGCAGTGGCTTTCGTATTGCTCATTGCGTGCAGCAACGTTGCAAATCTCTTGCTCGTGCGCTTCACCGGCCGGCGGCGCGAGATCGCGCTGCGCATGGCGTTGGGCGCATCGCGCGCGAGCGTGTTGCGACTTTTTATTTTCGAAAGTTTGCTGGTGAGCATTCTCGCAGCAGTCGTTGGCACCGGGCTGGCCTGGCAGCTCGTGCCGCTTGTGCCGAAAATGGCGGCGAATTTTCTTCCGTTCGACCCCGAGACTACTATCGGTCTTTCGCTTCCCGTGCTCGAGTTCACGGTTGTATTGTCGATCTTAACAGGCGTGGCCATGGGAATTTATCCGGCCCTGGAAAGTTCGCGGGCCGATTTGGTTGACGGATTGAAAGAAGGGGGGCGCGGATCGAGTGGGAGCGTCAAGCAGCACCGGTTCCGCAAAATTTTGGTCGGCGCGCAAGTCGCACTGTCGGTCACGCTGCTCGCCGGCGCGGCCTTGCTCATCACCAGCTTTGTGCAGTTGAGCCGGCAGAGCATTGGGTTCCGTCCCGAAAATATGTGGATCGGCCTGGTCACGTTGCCACAAGCGCCATATCCCGATGTCGCCACCCGCCAGCGTTTCGTGGAAAAAACTCTCGCGGCGTTGCAGCGGATTCCAAGTCTCCAAAGCGCCACGATCAGCGCGGACATTCCGTTGATCGCCGCCGCCGCCAGCAACACGCTTTACACCCGCCCGGATGGGGAAATTTTGCCGCTGGACAAGCGTGCCTCGGCCGCGAGCCACAATATCGCTCCGGATTATTTTAAAACCTGGGGCATTCCCATTTTGGCGGGTCGCGAGTTCGACCAGCACGACGTAGCCGATCATCAGAACGTGATGCTGATCAGTCAGGCCGGCGCGCGGAAAGTTTTTGGAAACGAGAATCCGATCGGCAAGACGCTTCTGGTCTCGAGTGGGAGTATACCGGTGGAAATCATCGGCGTCGTGGGCGACGTGCGGACGCGGACCATAGCGAAACCGGACGAGGTGGAAATTTACCGTCCGTGGGCCCAGGAGAATTTTCAGTTCGCGGTGATCGCGGTGCGGAGCACGCTAAGAGAGGATGCGGTGACTAAAGTGGTGCAGTCGGCGCTCAACACGGTCGATCCCGGGTTGGCGATCGCTATTCCCCAAGCGATGGACAAGATTGTCGCGCAAGCGCTCGGTCAAGCCCGGCTCATGATGTGGTTGTTGGGAATCTTTTCCGCTACGGCCTTGCTCTTGGCAACGGTCGGAATTTACGGCGCGGTGGCTTACACGGTCGAGCAACGCACCGGAGAAATTGGTGTGCGCATGGCGCTTGGTGCGCAAACCATGGACGTGCTGCGGCTGGTCGTGACGCAGGGAATGAAACCCGTCATTATCGGATTGGCCGCGGGATCGGTAGCGGCGCTTGCGCTCGGACGCTTGCTCACATCGCAACTTTATCAAACCTCAGCGCACAATCCGCTTGTGCTCGCAGCGACGGTTGCAATTCTCGGTGCGGCGGCGTTGCTCGCGTGTTTGCTTCCCGCGCGCCGCGCGGCGCATGTCGATCCCATTCAAGCTTTGCGTACTGAGTGATGAACGATCTTCGGTTCGCTCTGCGACAAATCCGCAAATCGCCCGGATTCACTTTGATTGCGGTGATCGCGCTGGCTTTGAGCATCGGCGCGAACACGGCCATCTTTAGCGCGCTCAACACACTGCTGCTGCGTCCGCTGCCCGTAGAGGATTTAGATCGATTGGTTTTCAGCATTTCGATGCGTGAAGGATTCGACCCTTTTGGCTCGTCGCTTCTGGAGTTTGCGGCCGATAAGCAGCGAAATCATTCCTTCTCGAGCATGGGCGCGGCGATGCAACGCTCCTTCAACTTGACTGGACGCGCCGAACCGGAGCGGGCACGGGGCGCGTCCATCATGGCTGATTATCTAACCACGCTTGGAGTTAAACCAATTCTCGGTCGCGGTTTTACCAACGCAGAAGACCGATCCGGCGGTCCCGCGGTCGCATTGATCAGTTACGGACGTTGGCAAAAACATTTCGGAGGAGACCCGAGCATCATCGGCCAAACGCTGAACCTCGAAGGTCGCAGTCACACGATCATTGGCGTGATGCCACCAGGATTTGATCTACCTGCGGCTGCCGAAATTTGGGTGCCCCTGCAAACTAGCGTCGACAGTTTGCCATTGGCCGATCGGGCAGCGCCTATGTATGAAGTTGTGGCGAAGCTTCGGCCTGGCATCAACATCGAAAAGGCGGATGCGGAATCGAAATCGATCGCGCGCCAATTGGAACATGAGTATCCGCAATTGCGGCGCGGATGGACCGTGAAGCTGATTTCGTTACGACAAGAATTGCTCGGCGACCTGGCCGGCAAGGTTAGCAAAGCGCTTTTCGCGCTTATGGCTGGTGTGGTGTTTCTCCTGCTCATTTGTTGCGCAAACGTGGCGAATCTGCAGCTCGCGCGCGGCATTACGCGCGCACGCGAATTCGCATTGCGCCAAGCGTTGGGTGCAAGCCGATGGCGGTTGGCGCGGCAGCTTCTCACCGAAAGCATGTTGCTGGCGGTGCTCGGGGGCGTGGGCGGTTTGCTGCTCGCCTATTGGATCGTGCCGGTCCTCGCTGCAATGAATCCGATCCCGGGTATTTCGCTCGCCAGCTTCTTCCACAGTTTCAGAATTGACGGACGCGTATTGAGTTTTGCCCTCCTCGTAACGCTCGCGACCGGCGTGATCTTCGGATTGATTCCGGCGTTGAAAAGCGCCGGCGAACGCGAAGTCATGCCGCGTCTTAAGGAAGGCGATCAAAGAATCGGCGGCGGCGCGCCCGGCCGGCGATGGCTCAATGTTCTGATCGTCGCGGAGATTGCGGTCGCGATGACTCTTCTGGTTGCGGGCGGATTGATGTTGCAGAGCTTCGACCGGCTTCAACATGTCGACCTCGGATTTAGGCCGGACCATCTCCTGACGACGAAGATGGTACTGTCGACGTCGAAATACTCAGAGCACCGACAGCGCGTGGCGTTCGCCGACCAAGTCCTTGAGCGCGTTAAGAATTTGCCCGGCGTGATCTCCGCGGGCACAACGACGAACATTCCACTTGAGCGCGAAATTGCCTACGACTCGGTCTTCGACGTGGAAGGCCGGCCACGTCCGAATCCAAACGACGTTCCGATTACGTCGCATCGTCTTGTTAGTCCGGATTATTTGAAGACGGTTGGCGTGACCTTGATCAGAGGCAGGCTGATCGACGATGGCGATCGCGCCGACCGTTTGCCCGTGGTTGTGATCAGCGAAGAGCTGGCGCGTCAGGCGTGGCCCGGAGAAGATCCGCTCGGCAAACGAATCAGGCGCGTCCGGGGCGATCAGGATTTTCCGTGGATGTCGGTGATCGGCGTCATCAAAAACGTAAAAGAAGACCTTTTCAATTACCGGATCAACCGTCCTGTTTGGTACGTGCCGTACGCGCAATCAGAAAATAATTTTCCATTGAACCTGGTGCTGCGGACGAGCGGCGATCCGGCGAGCGCGACTGCAGCGATACGCGAAGCGGTCCACGAGATCGATCCCGATCAGCCGATTTCGAACGTCATGACCATGAACGAAAATCTCAACGGCGTTCTCGTGACCGAACGTTTCGGCGCGATCTTGATGAGCTTGCTGGCCGCGTCAGGTCTTTTGCTCGCCGCGCTCGGGCTTTACGGGGTGATGGCCTATTCAGTCTCGCAACGAACGGCCGAGATCGGTTTGCGCGTCGCGCTTGGAGCGCAGCGCACCCACGTGCTTAAACTTATCCTCGGGCAGGGGCTGAAGCTCGCATTGTTAGGCGTTGCGATCGGTCTAACCGCCGTTTGGTGTCTTACGCGCTTGCTCGCGAATCTGTTATTCGGCATCAGCGCGACCGACCCTGCAACTATTATCTCCATTTCATTGCTCTTTATGAGCGTTGCGCTGCTTGCTTGCCTCCTTCCAGGGCGCCGAGCCCTGGCTGTCGATCCCATTCAAGCATTGCGGACGGAGTAAAACATGAACGATCTTCGCTTCGCTCTACGGCAGCTTTTCAAGAAGCCTGCGTTTACCGTCATTGCGACAGTTACGCTCGGACTAGGCATCGGCGCGAACACTGCGATCTTCAGCGTGGTCAATGCCGTTCTCCTTCGACCGCTGCCGTATCCGCAGGCCGATCGCATTATGGTGTTGAACGAGTCTTCCGGGCCGGGCCAGGATTTTTCTGTCGCGCTGCCTGATTACTTCGACTGGCGAAGTGACAACACGGTTTTCGAACATCTCGCCTGCACGCACAAAGAGTCGCGCAATCTTAGCGGCATTCCCGCCCGCGAAGCCGAACGCGTCTCATGCGCTTCGGTAACGTTGAATTTCTTCAAGGTAATCGGCCTATCGCCGGAACTCGGGCGCATTTTCAGCGAAGACGAAGACAAGGTCGGCGGTCCGGCCGTGGTCGTGATCAGTGATCGGCTTTGGCAGCGTGCGTTCAATCGCGAACCCGGCGTGATTGGTCGCTCGGTTAATTTTCACGATTCGCCTTTCACGATCATCGGGGTGATGCCGCCGCAAATGACTTCACCGCAGGATACCGACGCGTGGTTTTCGCTGATGCGGCGCAGCAACAATCCCGCGTGGATGGATCGTTCACATCATCCGATGATGTTCGTGTGGGGCCGGCTCAAACCCGGTGTGACTGTCAACCAAGCGCGCACCGAGATGAAAGGGATCGCGGCGCGACTCGAAAAAACATATCAGGCGACGAACGCCCAGGTCGGGGTGGTTGTCACACCACTCCTGGAAAATCTTGTGGGCAAGTATCGAACGAATCTTGCCTTGCTTCTCGGCGCAGTCGGATTGGTTCTGCTGATTGCCTGCGCGAATCTCGCCAATCTGTTTGCGGCGCGCGGCGCTGCGCGCGCCAAAGAGTTCGCTATTCGCGCTGCCGTCGGTGCGAGTCGCGGTCAAATCGTCAGGCAATTGCTCGTCGAAAGTTTTGTCATTGCACTTCTGGGCGGAGTGCTTGGCGTTTTCATCGCCCTGTGGGTGCGGGACGCCTTGATTGCGTTAGGCCCTCAAGGCGTCGCGCGATTCCACGAAATTTCCTTCGATTTTGCCGTCCTCGTTTTTGCTTTTGTCGCTGCTTTATTGACGACGCTGCTCTTCGGCTTGTGGCCAGCGTGGCAGACTTCGCGCGCCGACGTCCAACTCGCGTTGAAAGCTGGATCGCAGGCGGCCGGTGACGCGCCCTCGGCCAAACGCACACGCGATTGGCTCGTCATCAGCGAAATTGCGCTGACGCTCACGTTGCTCGTCGCCGTCGCGCTCGTGCTGAAAAGTTTCGCGCGCATGCAATCGTTGCAACTTGGTTACGAACCGCGCGGCCTTCTCACCGCGCGATTCGAGTTGCCCTACAAAACTTATTTTACGCGCGAAAAGATCGATCTGTTTGCCAAGGCCGTTCTCGATAAAATCCGCGTTCTTCCTGGAGTGCAAGGCGCTGGCGTTGGATCGAACTCGCCGCTCATGGGCGGCTGGCAAACCGGCTTTGTGCGTGAAGGCGCGCCGCAACCTGCGCCCGGACAAACGCCCAGCGCCGATCTCGAAGTAATCGCTGGCGAGTATTTCCAGACCTTCAAAGCGCCGCTGCTGCGCGGACGCACATTCAATGATCGAGACACAAAAGATTCCCCACGCGTGGTCGTTGTCGATCAAGAGCTCGCCGAACAGTACTTCCCCGGCGAAGACCCGATCGGTAAACGCCTCTCAGTCGATGCGGGCAATGACGAAGAAGGCTATGTCATGTCCGAGATCATTGGCGTCGTAGCGCGAATGCGATTCCACGCCATTGATGAAATGGCGCCGCTGCCGGTTATTTATTGCTCGCTGGCGCAGGCGCAGCGGACCAGCCTAACCGTTTTCGTCCGTGCCGGCTCGGGATTAATCTCTCTCGAAAAACCGATCCGCGATATTGTTAGCTCGATCGATCCAGCGCAACCGGTCTTCGACGTGCGGCCGATGCTCGATCGTGTGCAGGAAACATGGGGCGCGCAACGTCTGCTCAGTTTTCTCTTCTCCGTTTTCGCCGGCCTCGCGTTGACGCTCGCCACCATTGGGTTGTACGGACTTCTCGCTTACACCACCCTCAAGCGCTTGCCCGAACTCGGCCTGCGTCTCGCGCTCGGCGCAACGCGCGGCAACATCTGCGCTTTGATTTTGGGTCAGGGCGCGCGGCTCCTCGGGCTTGGATTGATCATCGGCCTCGCGGGCGCACTGGCGTTGTCGCGTGTGCTGGGAAGTTTTCTCTTCGAGGTCAAACCAGTCGATCCCGTGATCTATGCCGCTGTTAGCATTCTCCTCGCGGCAGCGACAATTCTCGCCTGCTGGATTCCGGCGCGACGCGCTTCACGCATCGATCCCATCGTAACCCTCCGCGCGGAATGAAGACTCTTCCATGAACGACCTGCGCTTTGCTCTGCGGCAGCTTTTCAAGAAGCCGGCGTTTACTGCAATTGCCGTAGTCACTCTCGCTCTCGGCATCGGCGCGAACACTGCGATCTTCAGCGTTGTCAATGCCGTTCTGCTTCGACCGCTGCCGTATCCGCACTCTGAAGAACTGGTGTTGCTCCGAGAAAGACTGTTGGGCCCATCGGGTTTTGAATCGGGCTCGGTCAGCTACATGAATTATCTCGATTGGCGCGCAGCGCAGCGCAGCTTCACAGATCTTGCACTCGTTAGGACCGAGGGTGTAAATGTTTCAGCCTCCGATTCCGCTTCACCGCCGGAACGAATCCGCGCCGCGCGGATCACGGCAAATTACCTATCGATCTTGCGCGTGGCGCCGCGAATCGGGCGCGATCTTGTCGAGAAGGACGATGTTCCCGGCGCGTGGAAAGTGGTGCTGATCAGCGAAGGGCTCTGGCGCAGTCGATTTGGCGCGTTGCCGCTCGCGCTGGGGCAGCGATTGAATGTCAATGGTGTTCCCCGCGAAATCGTCGGCGTTGTTCCGGAGAAAGTTCGCTTTCCGCGGAACCCGGACATTTTTCTTCCGCTGGCCGATCTACGCAGCGCTCACGATTTTCTTTCACGCGGAAATCACGATGCTTTTTCTTGTCTCGGCCGGCTCAAACCAAATGTGACATTAGCCCAAGCACGGGCGGAGCTCGACACTATCGCCGCCGATCTCGCCCGCCGTTTCCCCGATTCAAATACCGGACGACAGGTTTCTGCAAAACCGTTGCTCGAATTTGCCGTCGGCGAATACCGACACCTTCTCTACCTGTTGCTGGCCGCGGTTGGTTGCGTGCTTTTGATCGCGTGTGCGAATGTGGCGAACCTGCAACTGGCGCGTGGAATCGCGCGACGACAGGAATTCGCAGTGCGAGCGGCGCTCGGCGCAGGCCGATGGCGATTGGCACGGCAAGTCTTGGTCGAAACGGGAGTGATCGCGCTGTTCGGCGGATGTTGCGCAGCGCTCATCGCACTCTGGAGTCTCGATACCATTCGCGCGATCTCTCCCGCAAACGTGTCTCGCTTTCAGGAAACTACCATCGACCCAGTAGTTCTTCTTTTCACCACTGCCATCATTATCGCCTCCGCATTCCTCGTCGGCATCTGGCCGGCGTTGCGCATTTCAAATAGCATCTCGATGGCGAACGACCTTCATGACAGCGCTGCGCGCAGCAGCGGTGGCGCGCAACGGCAGCAGGCGCGCTCAATTCTCGTCGTCGCGCAGGCGGCACTCGCCGTAGTTCTTCTCGCGGCCGCAGGATTGACCTTGAAAAGTTTCTGGCGTTCGCAGCAAGTGCCACTTGGATTCGATCCCCGCGGAGTTTTGACACTGACCATTGCGCTGCCGTCGTCGCGCTACGATTCGCCGGAGCGGATTTCTCGGTTTTACGATCAACTCCTTGGAAAAGTCAAAGCGTTGCCGGGCGTGAGCGTCGCAAGCATCTGCAATAACGCGCCATTCGATCACGAGGAATGGGACAGCTCGTTTCACATAACGGGCACATCGCCCGACCCTCCGGGCCAGGAACCGATCAGCGAAATGGCCATCATTTCGCCGGACTACTTTCGCGTACTCGGTATGTCGGTCTTGCGCGGACGAACCCTTAACGCGCAAGACACCGCAGGATCACCTGGCGTCGTCATCATCGATGAACTCGCAGCGCAGCAATTTTTTCCTGGCATCGATCCGATCGGAAAACAGATCAATGATCCGGTGACAATCAGCGACAACAGTCAGGATGGCGTTCCGGTTACCATCGTTGGGATTGTATCGCACACGCGCAACAATGCGCCCGGCGACAAAATTGATGCGCGCAATTTACCGATGATGTACTTCAGTGCGTCGCAGTTCGCGAAAGGCGAGCAGAATCTGATGGTGCGCGCGCAAGTTGGGTATAATCCGCATTCACTCGTCGCTCCGATCAAGGAACAAATCGCATCACTCGATTCCGAGCAGGCCGTCTCCGAGGTCGCGACGATGGAGGAAAACATCGGCGAGAGTCTTGCTTCGCGGCGCCTAACGATGACGCTACTTGGAGTCTTTGCCGGGCTGGCGCTGTGTCTTGCAAGTATTGGATTGTATGGCGTGATGGCGTTAAGCGTCACACAACGCACGCGCGAACTCGGAATCCGCATGGCGCTCGGCGCGGCACGCTGGGAGGTTTTTCGTTTGGTCCTGGGTCAAGGCATGATCCTGGTTTCGCTCGGAATTGGTCTGGGATTGATTGGTGCGATCGCGGCAAGCCGCGCCTTAAGCAGTTTGCTCTACGGCGTCGGTGCGCTCGATATTTCCGCTTTTGCCATGGCAATTGCGTCGCTGGCATTTGTCTCTCTGCTTGCCTGTTGGTTACCGGCGCGCCGCGCCACGCATGTCGATCCCATTCAAGCCTTGCGCACTGAATGACATGAATGATTTTCGCTTCGCTCTGCGCCAGCTCCGTAAATCGCCGGGATTTACGATTGTCGCGGTGCTCACCCTCGCGCTCGGGATCGGCCTCAACACGGCGATCTTTTCGTTGATCAACGATCTGTTTCTCAAAGGGCTGCCGTTCCAGGAACCGGAGCGGGTCCTGCATATTCTGA
>VBQC01000356.1 GCA_005887825.1 Verrucomicrobiota bacterium
TATTGCGCACGATCTCGGCGCCGAAATTGTCAGCGCGGACGCGTTTCAAGTTTATCGCGGCCTCAATCTTCTGACCGCGAAGCCCGACGCGGCAACGCTGGCGAAGGTCCGGCATCATTTGATTGGGGCAACGCCGCTGCGCGAAGAAATGAATGCGGCGAAATTTTGTCGCGCCGCGTCGCGCGCCATCGATGAAATCCAATCACGTGGAAAACCAGCGATTGTTGTTGGTGGAAGCGGACTTTACATCAAGGCACTCACACATGGATTGGCAGTTTTGCCAGAAGTCGATCCGAAGCTGCGCGCGAAATTGAATGCGTTGAGCATGGATGCGTTGCGCTCGCAGCTGATGGATTTCGATCCCGAAACCGCACGGAAGATCGACATGAATAATCGGCGCCGCCTGGTCCGAGCCCTGGAGATTGGTCTGCTCACTGACAAGCCCGCTTCCATACAGCGCAATCAGTGGGCTGTAGCCGCTGACGCTGACCGCGGTCGGCCGGGATCAACGATCCCGGCTACAGGTGTCTTTGTCCTTCGCGACCGCCAAGAACTTTATGCCCGAATCAATCGTCGAGTGGAAGCGATGTTCGAAAATGGCGTGATCGAAGAAGTGCGCGCTGCTGGGAAGATGAGTTCCACTGCAGCACAAATGATCGGTTTACACGAGATCCGCGAACTGCTCGACGGCAAGATATCTATTTTGCAGTGTGTTGCTGCGATCCAACAGGCGACTCGCCGTTATGCCAAAAGACAGTTGACCTGGTTT
>VBQC01000357.1 GCA_005887825.1 Verrucomicrobiota bacterium
GAAAACGGCATCAGTGGCCTGTCGCTGCCGTTGTCGGCTACACAAACGCGGGCAAATCGACTCTGCTGAATCTGCTCACCGGCGCCGAGGTCGTGACTGAGAACAAGCTTTTTGCGACGCTCGATCCCACCACGCGCAGCTTCGTTTTGCCTAACAAACAGCGGGTCCTGCTTACCGATACAGTTGGATTTTTGCGAAAGCTTCCCCACACATTGATCGAATCGTTCAAGGCGACGCTCGAAGAAGTCAGCGAAGCCGATCTGCTCATTCACATTGTCGATCTGAGCCATCCACGCGTGGACGAACAGATGGAAGCGGTCGATGCGGTCATCAAAGAGCTTGACGCATTCGGCAAACAAACGCTCATCGTTTTCAACAAGATCGATAATTTGCCGAATCGCGAACCGGCTGAGTCTTACGTGAAGCGCTTTCCCGGGAGCGTCGCAATTTCCGCGCGCACCGGAGAAGGCGTCAACACGCTGGTGCAAGCTCTGGAAAAAGCGCTCAGTTCGTGGCGGTTGCGCTCCCGTTTTCGCATTCCATCAAATGAATCGGCCTTGATCGCCGAGATTCATCGAGTTGGTCACGTGCTTGAATTGAGATATGAAGGCAACGACGCCTTGATCGTTGCGCACGTTCCACCGCATTTGGAACAGAAACTGGCCGATTACGCAGCGCGGGACTGAGCGACCAAAGCCCGCACACAGGATTCAACGCGTGGCGCGATTTGCGACCAGCCGGTGCGACCGTTGGCTGTCGATGCAAACTCGAGCACATCTCCGATCACGATTCGGCGAAACATTTCGTGAAGCAAGCCGAACCGTCGCTGCCTGAGCCCATTTTCGATTACGGGTGGCGATCCATTGCTTCCATAGCGGGTTCCTGCATAGTTCGTTGCTTTAAGTCGTTAGCAGGCCCCCGAGAATGATACCCAGATGAAAGCTCGCGAACGCGTCGCGCAACTGATCAAAGTTTGGCCAAAAGTTTATCCGGGCGCGCACTGCGAGCTGGATTTTCGCAGTCCGCTTGAACTACTCGTGGCGACCATCCTGTCGGCACAATGCACGGATAAGCGCGTCAATATGGTTACCCCAGCGCTGTTCAAGAAATATCGGAC
>VBQC01000024.1 GCA_005887825.1 Verrucomicrobiota bacterium
TGTTCTCGATCATCACGATCGCGTCATCGACGACGAAACCGGTCGAGATGGTCAGCGCCATCAACGAGAGATTGTCGAGGCTGAATCCGGCCAGATACATGATGCCGCATGTGCCGATGAGCGAGAGCGGCAACGCCACGCTCGTGATCACCGTTGTCCAAAGTTTTCGCAGGAACAGAAACATCACCATGACGACGAGCGCGACCGTAAGCAGCAATGTCAGCTGCACGTCACGCACGGAGGCGCGGATGGTCTCGGTTCGATCGGCCAGAACATCGACATGGACCGATGGCGGCAGCGTACCGGTCAACCGCGGCAGCAATTGTTTCACGCGCTCGACTGTTTGAATGATATTCGCGCCAGGCTGCCGCTGGATGTCGAGCAACACGGCGGATTGTTCGCCGCTTTTCGTGCCGACCCACGCCGCAATCTGGTCGTTCTCCACGCTGTCAATGATGTTCGCAATGTCACCGAGGCGAATCGGCGCGCCGTTCTTGTATGCGACGATGATGGGCTTATAAGCGTCGGCGGCAAGAATCTGGTCGTTCGACCCGATGGTGAACGATTGCCGCGGTCCTTCGAAACTTCCCTTCGGCGCGTTCACGTTTGCCTGGGCAAGAATACTGCGCACGTCTTCGAGCCCGAGCCCGAGCGCCGAAATCGCTGCCGGATTCACTTGCACACGCACGGCCGGCTTTTGATTTCCCTGAATCGTGACGAGGCCGACGCCTGTGACCTCGCTCAATTTTTGCGCGAGCAAAGTGTCGGCGAAATCGTTCACGCGATCGAGCGGCAAACTGTCGGACGTAATCGAGAGGGTGAGGATCGGTGTGTCGGCTGGATTGACCTTGTTGTATTTCGGTGGGTTCGGCAGATTTGGCGGCAAAAATCCGCCGGCGACATTGATCGCGGCTTGCACGTCCTGTGCGGCCACGTCGATCGGACGATCAAGAACGAACTGCAAAGTGATTGTCGATACACCGAATGAGCTCGTTGAGTTCATCGATGCGAGTCCAGCGATTTGCCCAAATTGTCGCTCGAGCGGCGTCGTGACCGAGGAGACCATCACATCTGCACTCGCGCCGGGATAAAACGTCGTCACCTCAATCGTGGGGAAATCGACGGTCGGCAGCGCGGAGATCGGCAACAGTTTGTAGCCGAGCAAGCCGAGCAAAATCACACCGGCCATCAACAGCGATGTCGCGACCGGTCGACGAATGAACGGTTCGGAAATGCTCACGGCTTCTTCGAAGTCGTCACGCGCATCTTTCCTGCCACGGCTGGATTTTGCGGTTGCGGAGACGTCAGCTCGACATGCGCGCCCGGTTGAAGTTTGTATTGCCCATCAGTCACAACTTGCTCGCCGGCGGTCAATCCTTCGTCGATTAGCGCGATGTTCGCTTCGGTTTGCCCAACTTTGATTGGTCACATCTCCACTGTTTTGTCCGGCTTGATTACGTAGGCATACGTTCCCTGCGGTCCGCGCTGGACGACACTCGACGGCACGACGATGGCGCCCTTGCGTGTGGTCAGAATCAAACGCGCGTTCACAAATTCTCCTGGCCAAAGTTTCAACTGATCATTCGGGAAGGTCGCCTTCAACCTCACCGTGCCGGTCGTCTGATCGATCTGGTTATCGACGACGGCGAGAGATCCTTCGTCGAGCACCGTCGTGTTCCCGCGATCCAAGGCAGAAACGTGCAATCCGCCGCTGGCGCCGGCTTGATTGAAAATCGTCGGCAAATTTTGTTCGGGCAGGGTGAACACGACCGAAATCGGTTTCAGCTGGGTAATTACGACAATTCCGGTTTGATCGGCCGCGTGAACGATGTTGCCAACATCGACCAGTCGAACGCCGGTGCGTCCGTCAATGGGTGACTTGATTTGCGTGTAATCAAGTTGCGTCTTCGCGGCCTCGATCGCTGCCTGATCCGCTTGCACTGCGGCCTGGAATTGATCGCCCTGATACTTGGATGTGTCGAAGTCTTGCTGATCGATCACCTTCTTGTTCAGCAAATTAGTGTTGCGTGCGAGCGTGACTTTGGCGTTGGCCAGCTGCGCTTCGTCCTGCGCTTTTTTTCCGATCGCTTGATCCAGAGCTGCCTGGAAAGGCCGCGGATCGATCACCGCCAGGAGATCACCCGTCTTTACATCCTGCCCTTCGGTGAAAAGAACTTTCTCCAACTCACCATCCACGCGCGAGTGAACCGTGACGGTGTTGAACGCTTGCACCGTGCCCAAGCCGTCGAGATAAATCGGCATATCCTTTCGCTCGACCGTGCCTGCGACCACCGGCACCTGGCCGCCGCCCGCGCCGAGTCCGCCACGTTTTCCCGAAGTTCCTGCTGTAGCGTTTGACCCGGGTTGATCAGACGAAGCGCGATGATGGCAGCTCCACCATGCGATCAGGACGACGAGAGCGCCGATGATTCCGAGAATGGCTCGTTTCGACATTTTTTTACACACCTCGTTTGCATGCGGGAGCGCCTCATAGACTGTGACCTCCGAGACAGTGGTTTGGTTACAAGAATATATCGTGGGCCCGCGCGTGCGGGGTCGCAGAGCATTTGTAGTAGTGAATGCGTCATTTCCAATCAGGAGGCCTGTTTTTATAGCAATATTGCCCGCCGGTTCGTCGCGCTGCCACTGCGCGTCTGCGGGATTTGCCGATGCCACAAAAGAGAGGATTGCGGGTGCCTCTTCGGAGCTAAGTGCGCGAGGAAAGAGAGCCTCGCGATTTTGGCTTTGCCGCTAGTAGCGTTCCGCGGCGAAAACGGATTCTGGATCGGAGCCGGAAACTTTGCCTACCGCGATCCAGCCGAATCGACTGACCAACGCGCCGATTAGAAATGAAATCGCTGCGAAAGGAACCAGGCCGAAAAACCGCAGGATGAGCGCAAGCGGGCCGGTCAAGATTTCGCCGATGCGAATGAGCCAGCCGGAACTGTGTTCGTGTATCGCGCGATCGGCCATGCCGTGTTTGTCGACGCTGAGCCAGATCAAGAGCGCCGACTCAACCGCGGCGGCGTAGTAGCCGAGCGCGTTGAGCGCGGCGAGTCGATGGCCGAGTAGCTCCAACAATCCGGCTGCCGAACCCAGCCCGGCGGTTCCAAAATGGATCGGCAAAAACACGCGATGCAAAAACCAAGCGGGAATCGCAGTGGCACCGATCAACACACCGGTATAAGTCGCAAGCAACGTTCCGAAGAACGCTGAACCGAAGATAAGGATGCCGGCAGCGATACGCAGTAGTTGATCGATTGTGTCGCCGAAAACTTGATGGGCGTGCAGTTCGAGCGCGATCAAACCTGGAACGACACACGCGCCAAACATGCTGAGAATCCAAACGCCCATCGACATCGCCGATTGATGTTTGAAAACGCGCAGCATGTTGATGAAGAGCAATGGACGACCCAGATCCATGATTAGTAGAATCGATGAGAGGATCACCCCGATTGCTCCGAGCCACATGGCGGTGCGCGCAAGATCGACATGATGAAACAAGACGGCAGCGCTTGCGATCACGGCCGACATTCCCGACAGACCGCCGATGAAAAAATATATCGGAATTTCCCATGTCCAGACCGGGGGCTTGACGACCGGTTGACCGTAGTAACCGGGTTTGCGCGGAATCGGGCCGCCAGTAACGTCGACGCCTTTGCCCGGAACTACACCCTCTTGCCAAGCTTGCTCGCGCAATTCTTCGAGTCGCTTTTCGGATGGCGAATCGCTCGTCATGAAAAAAATGCGAAAGCCACGAGCGTTGCGATGATGGATGCGATCGCCGTCGCGAATGCCGACGTCCATGCCGACTTCAGGTAAATCGTTGGAACCTGGGGCTTCGGTGGCAGTCCGTAGGCTTCTGGTTCACCGAGAATCAAGAAGAACGCGTGAATGCCGCGCACGGAAGTTTCCGTCGGATCGTAAAGTTGCGCGTCACTGTAACCACTTTCTTGCAATTGTTGTACGCGTTCCGCTCCGCGTGCGCGAAGATCATCCAAGCGGCCGAACACGATTGACTCTGTAGGGCAAACTTTGGCGCATGCCGGAACGAGTCCGCTCTTCTGTCGGTCGTAACAGAAGGTGCACTTAAACGCGCCGCCCGCGTCCATCAGCGGTGCGGGGCGGCGATCGATCACTCCGAACGGACATGAGACGACGCAGTAACCGCACCCGTTGCAGACATCATTCTGTACAAGCACCGAGCCAACTTCAGTGCGCACGATCGATCCGGTCGGACACGCCTCAAGACAACCGGCTTCTTCGCAGTGCTTGCAAACGTCGGATAAGAAAACCCAACGGAACGGATCTTCCGCCTCCGCCAGGCCTACGGCGGACACGTCTGATTGCGAACCGGTCCGAGCCGGACTGGCGGATTCAGCGGGCAGGCCCATCGGGCCGGTAATCTGATTTCCTTTTTGTCGATCTTGCTCGAGGAACATGACATGCCGCCATGTCGATGCGCCAAGGTGGCCGGTATTGTCATAGGAATTTCCCGACCACGTGAAGCCGTCGTCCGGCACCTGGTTCCATTCTTTGCACGCGACCTCGCAAGCTTTGCAGCCGATGCAAACACTCGGGTCGGTGAAAAATCCCACCTCGACGTTATCGCGCACGTAGGAGTGCTTCCGCTGATTCGTGCTCTGGATCCCTTCGCCGATCATACATTCACGCGGAGTTCAGTGGATTGGATAGCGCACGCGTCTCGCGTGTTGGCGATGGCGTCTCGCCATCGCGGACTTTTCTTCCGGTGCTCATGCAGTAGAAGCCTGTTTCGGCGAGACGCCGAAACCAGCACGCGAGACGCCTGCGCTACCCGGAAGAATTCGTCGATCATCGGTTGTCGATCTTTCCTTCCAAGCCGTGACCACCACCGGCTCTGCCGCAGGGCGCACCCGGCGGCGGTTGTTCCGGATGCAAATTGGGCGGGCCACCCTTCGGCACGTATTTGTTGAGCCAATCTTCGAAGGCAGGACCGCGCGGCAACCGGCCAGGCACAATGTTGCAGGTGAGCGCCTTCGCTTCCATGATCGTGACGTTCGGCTCGCCCGAAATCGGAATTAAATCGTTCGTGGCCCCACCCTTCACCGGTCCGGCCGAACCGAAATGAAACGGCATCGCGATTTGGTGTACGGTTTTTCCGTTGAGATGCAGTGGCCGGATACGGCGGCTGACGAGTGCGCGCGCTTCGATTGCTCCGCGTAAACTTACGATCGAAATGTGGTCTCCGTTGCCGATCTTCAGCTCGACGGCAAGCTCGGGGGACATTTCGGCGAACAGCTCCGGTTGCAACTCCGCGAGATGACTGAGAAAGCGCGACATGCCGCCGGCGGTGTGGTGCTCGGTTAATCGGTAGGTTGTAAGAACAAAAGGAAATCGCGGGTCACCCGGTGGCGCGAACCGATTTTCCTGGCGGGTGAACCAATGTACAGCCGGGTTCGTGTCGCGTGAGTAAAGCGCGTTGTGCACCGGCGACTCGAGCGGCTCGTAATGTGTAGGCATCGGCCCATCTTGCAAACCGCTCGCCACATAAAGCCAGCCGAGGCCGTCTTCATGCAAAATGAAGGCCGCGTCGCCACGAATGCCGTCGAGGCCGCTCTCGTTTCCGGTTGGTCGAAACTCTGGCGACTTCTCCACGGGAAAATCGGGGTTATCAACGCCCGTCCATTTACTCTGCACCTTGTCCCACCAGATCAATTTCTTGCGGTCGCTCCACGGTTCACCAGTCGGGCTGGCGCTCGCTCTATTATATATGATGCGTCGGTCACCCGGCCAGGCGAAGCCCCAACCGTGGCCAAGATAATCTTTTGAATTACGTGAGTTCGCCTTGTTAACCTTATCCGGACCGAGGACGCCGGAGTAAATCCAAGCCCCGCTCGCCGTGGAACCGTCGGATTTCAATCGTGGATAGCCGTCAATCTGCGGACCGTGATGCGGATTGCCTTCGCGATCGACACCGAAAACGATGCCGTCTTCCAATGTGGGAGGGGCCTCAGTGCCGCGACCGAGAGTGTACCAACCGTTGATCTCCGCCAGCACGGATTCCATGTGGGGTTCACCGTACTCGTCTTCCGGATACCACCAGTCGAGCGCGCGCAACGGCTCATCCAGCGGATCGTTCGATTGCTTCGCCTTGGCGATGAGACGCACAGCCAGTTGATGCATGAACCACCCTTCCGATTGCGCATCGCCAGGCGGGTCAACCGCTTTCTGGCGCCATTGCAGAAGACGCTGCGTATTGGTGAACGCGCCTTCCTTTTCCGCGTGACCGGCCGCCGGAAAAAAGAAGACTTCCGTATCAATTTCTTCCGTCTTCAATTCGCCATGCTCAATCTCGGGCGAATTACGCCAGAACGTCGCCGCTTCGATTTCGACCATCTCGCGAACGACGAGCCATTTCAATTTCGACAGTGACGTTCGCTGGAACCGGGAGTTCGCCGCAGCCACTGCCGGATTCTGGCCCATCATGAACATGCCTTCCATTTTTCCGTCGGCCATGTCGTAGAGGTATTCGAAGAAGGAATGGTTGCTGGTGATCTTCGGGACCCAGTTGTAGCCAAAATCGTTTTCGGCCGTTGCGTTCTTGCCGTAATACGCTTTCAGCAAGCTGATGAAGTAGGCTGGAAGATTATGCCAGAGGCCAGTTGGTTTGGTGTGACGGGCCAGGTAATCGCGCAGCGTCGCTTCGCTGCCATCGCCGCGCGGCATTGGCAGATAACCGGGCAAA
>VBQC01000359.1 GCA_005887825.1 Verrucomicrobiota bacterium
GGGCTACGCCTTCGCAGTTGCAGATAATACCTGGCACTCGGCCGATCCGGTTGGGCCGGAGGTAAAGACACGGGACAGCATCCTGCTCACTTATTTCGTCGATGCCGGCGCTTGGAGATTTCTGCGCAATCGCGGCCGGCGAGCAGCTAATCTTGCGCTAAATGAGATGCGCAATTTGAAACGTTGACGACACGCTTCGGGCGCGCCGAACTGACCGTCCCAAATCTCGGCGCAGACATTTTGTCAACGAGGTAGAGGTTGGTCCATGTTCGCGAGCGCATAGGCGAGGACTGAGACGACCGCGGAATTTTCCGCTAATTCTTTCGGGACAATCTTGTCCAATGTGTCCGCGGCGGTATGGTGATAATTGAAATAGAAACGGCTGTCCTGAATCGGACTAAAAGCGGGAACACCGGCTTTTTCCATCGGTTCGATATCGGCGCCAATGTGTTCGGCAAAATTTGTTCCGCCGGCGCCGGATTCTTGAAGGACCGCTAAAACCGGCGCGAGTAACTTTTTAATTTCGAATTTTCCTTTGATGTTGATGCCGATGGGATGTCCAGCGCCGCCATCGGTTTCCATCGCGGCAAAATGGTTCGACCATTCTTTCTCGTGATCTTTGCCGTACTGTTTTGATCCGGCCAGACCATTCTCTTCATTCATCCACGCGATCACGCGAATCGTGCGTTTCGGTTTGAGATGAAGTTTTTGGATCAGATTCGCCGCTTCCATCGAAACTGCGACGCCAGCAGCATCATCGATCGCGCCTGTGCCCAGATCCCATGAGTCCAAGTGACCGGAAACGATGATAACCTGCTCCGGATGTTCGCTGCCTTTGATGTCGCCGATGACGTTGTAGCTCTCCACATCCGGTAATTGCTGCGGCGTGAGGGTCAATTTCATTTTCACTGGTCCTTGCCGAACCAGATCGACGATCAAATCCGCATCCTCTGCGGTGACTGCGCCCGCAGGAATTTTCGGCGCATCATCTGCGTATGTTGTTTGCCCAGTGTGTGGAAGCCGATAATCAGCGCCGCCGACTGAGCGAATCAGGCACGCGACAGCGCCCTGTCGCGCGGCTGCGCTCGGACCATCGCCTCGATAAACAACGGCTTCACCGTACGCTTCGCCACCACGACCTTCCGCGGCCATTTGTTTGTCGAAGGGATAATTGAAAAGTACGATCTTGCCCGTGACTTTGTCGCGAGGAAGCGATTTCAATTCATCAAAATTTCTAACCGTGATCACTTCGGCGGTGATTCCATCCGCCGGCGTCGCGACACTTGCCCCGAGCGCACAAAGTACAATCTTCTGCGTCGTGTTCTCCGCCTGTCCCAGAAATGCGGCACCATCACTCTCTCCAGCTGCAGTTCGCAACCCAGGGCCTTCAATTCACTCGCAATGTACTGGACCGATTTGGCGGCCTGCGCCGATCCGCTCAAGCGCGGCCCGATGTTATTCGCGAGATGCGCAACCTGTTTGTATGCGTAATCGCTACTCAACGCCGCCTGCTGCAGTCGTTTCAAATCCGCCAGCGT
>VBQC01000025.1 GCA_005887825.1 Verrucomicrobiota bacterium
ATTTTCTATGTGAAAACGGTCCGCCAGAACCGGCAATTATTCTTGAATGATTTAAAGAAAGAGTTGGAGATGCGCCGAGGACACTCGAAATGAGAGACAAATTGCAGAGGCGCTTGCGCCAGGCGTCTGATATCTCGATTCAGCGTTTGATACAAGTTCCGCTAGCATGGAATTTAACAATAAGACGTCTCCCGACCTTCGCATAAAGCTACAGCGCGGCAGGCGACTTGGCTCGATATGACAAACGTTCGGATTGCAGCTGCGCTTTGTTTCCTGGCGGTGGCGCTGGGCGCGTTCGGAGCACACAGCCTGAGATCAACACTCGAAGCGCATAGCATGCTCGATGTTTGGAATAAGGCGGTGCTTTATCATTTTATTCACGCGATCGCGCTATTCGTGCTTGCGCTTTACGGCACAGCAAATCGCGGTGCATGGTGGCTGCTTTTTGCCGGCATTTTTCTTTTCAGCGGGAGTCTGTACGTAATGGCGCTGATCCGGCAGCCGCCGGACTGGCTCGGCGGTGTCACACCGCTTGGCGGCCTCTGTTTCCTAGCCGGCTGGGCGTGGCTAATTATCGCGCCGCGCTTGTAGAGCGCTTATCTTGCACAGGTGGATCTGCTCCGTCGGGCGACGCTAAACCAAATCGGCTTCACTGCCATTATTTAACGTCGAGGAACCATGCGGTCGCGAGTAGCGCCCTTGCATGCATCCGATTTTTGATCCGTTCTTCACACGTGAATGGCCATTCAGTTTCGAACAATAATTTTAGAGAGTTAACAATCCAAGATAAGTGACCATGAAAATGACAAAACTAATTCCAGCAATGGTGATGAGCGTCAGCCTGATCTTTGGGGTGGCGGCGCAGGCGATTGAAGAGACTCCTGTCGAGATGAAGGACCTTCCAGCTGCAGCGCAAAGCACCATTAAAGAAAAAGCCGGCAACGACCAGATCCTTCGGATCCAAAAGGAGAACCGCAAAGGCAAAGAGTGTTACGATGCCATCGTCAACAAGAACGGCAAGGAGACTGCCATTCGGGTTGACGCCAAAGGCAAATTTATCGGCACTCATCAAGAAAAGGTCGAGCAAAAGACAAAAAGCGAGAACGCGAAGTACTAAGATCTACATCGTTGCAGTTCTGGAGTGACTAAAAATCGCTCCAGAACTCGCTCAGGATATTTGCGCCAGTCTCGCGCAGCATGTTGTCGCGTTGAACGGCGTTGAGGTACTTCTTGTTGTTTAGCCACGGCGAGCGCTTCTACGAGTGTCCAGGTTGCACAGATAGATCGGCTCGTCCGCCGGGCAACGTTAAACAAACGCGGCTTCGCCGCGATTATTTCATATCGAGCCGGAGACTGATTGATCCATCCTGGCGTCTCTGCGCGTGAGGACACGCGCCTCTACAAACTGGCAAACCGATGGGGCGCCAAGGCGCGCGACCACAACTGTGAGAGAGCTTGTTTCAGGGAGGTGCTCTCTGGTATACTCGCGACCTGATGTTTAACGCGTTGTCCGAAGCAGAGCGGGACGTGGTCACGGTAATCGTGTTCATCGGCACGTTTTTTGTCGCGGTCGGGATCGGCCGGTTTTTAAAGCGCCGCGCAGGGGTGCGTCTTGGGCTGCTGTTTCGGCTTTTCTGCCTGATGCTGGCGTTCTACGCGGCCATCGCCGCTTATGGAGTTCATGCGTCCTGGCGGAATCACGTTGGCGCAGCGGCGATCTTATTGAGCACGGCGCTGGTCGTCGCTCTGGTGAACCGTTATGTTTGGGATCTCTATTTCGAAAAGAAGCGGCAGACACCCATTCCGCATTTTCTCCGGGAAGTTATCGGCGGGATCATTTTTCTGGTCGCGCTTCTTTTTGTCTTGAGTTCGGGCTATCACGCCCAAGCGCAATTGAAAGGGCTCCTCGCGGGCTCCGGGATCGTTGCGATTATCCTTGGATTCGCGGGTCAGAATCTTTTTGCCGGGATTATTGGCGGCATATCAATCCAGATTAACCGGCCCTATAAGGTCGGTGACTGGTTGCAAGTAGGCGAGCGCTTTGCCGAAGTGATGGAGATTAACTGGCGGTCGACGCGCCTGCGCACCAATGACGCCATCTATCTGGACATCCCGAACAACGAGATGGTTAGCCACGCCATCATCAATCTCCATTACCCAACGGACGTCCATGCGATGCGTATTCGCGTCGGAGTCGAGTATAAGAACCCACCCAATCGCGTGAAGGATGCGCTTTTCCGAGCGGCCTCCAGTGCGGAGGGCGTTCTCGCTGAACCGAAGGTAAAAATTTTTCTCGTCGATTTTGCCGATTCCGCCGTGATCTACGAGATCAAGTATTACATGGGCAATCATTCCCGAATCAACGAGATCAACGACGCCGTTCGCACCAACGTCTGGTATGCGCTCAAGCGCCAGGGCATCACAATCCCCTTCCCGATTCGCACGTTGCATCTGGAGCGCAGGGCAATGCTACCAGAGCAGGAAGAACGCCAGGAAGCGCGGGCGATTTTGCGCGACGAGGCCCTGTTCGAGTGTCTGTCGGATGCGCAAATCGACAGCCTCGTACAGCAATCGCAAGTCGCTAATTTCGGTCGTGGTGAGCGTGTGATTCGGGAAGGCGCTGAGGGCGACTCCATGTTCGTCCTGTTGCGGGGTGCTGCGAAGGTTTCCATTTCAAGGAACGGCACTTCGATTCCCGTGGCTACTTTGAGCGCGGGCAATTGTTTCGGCGAGATGTCTCTTCTCACCGGTGAGCGCCGAACGGCGACGGTGCGCGCCGAAACCGATTGCCATGTGATGGAGATCAGCAAGCCGGTGATGGCCGAGGTGCTGCGGGACTCACCCGATTGTCTCGAGCGGCTGAGTGAATTGCTGGCCCGGCGCAAAATGGAAAATGAAGGCGTCCTCAGAGAAGCAGCCTCGCCGGCGCAGAACGAAAGCAAGAAGCGCGAATACACCGCCAGCTTCCTGCGGCGTTTGCAGACCTTTTTCGAGCTTTAGCCGGCTCGTTAAACAATTACACAAAACGCTGGCGCAGTCGCAAATAACTCATTGCGAGTGGGTGAAAACCCACTAAAGTCCCCACCTTTCAGGCGGAACACTGATGAGCATTTTATTTGCCCTAACTATTCTGAATGCAGGTGTGCCGTTGTCGATGGTGTGCGCCGTTATCGGGCTGGTGTTTGCGTTTTTCCTTATCTTTGCCGTTATGCGGCACTCTGCCGGCAACGAAAAAATGCGGGAAATTTCGGCCGCCGTGCAGGAAGGAGCGAAGGCGTATTTGAATCGGCAAGTCAAGACGATCAGCGTGATCGCGGCAATAATTTTCATTCTGCTTTTCATTTTTAAAGATCACGCCACGGCGATTGGATTCGTAATTGGCGCATTCTGTTCGCTCGCAGCCGGTTTCATTGGCATGCGCGTCGCGGTGCTGGCAAATGTCCGCACCACCCAAGCCGCAAGCGTGACGCGCACTGCGGCACTGCGCATTGCTTTCAACGGGGGAGCAGTGACGGGCCTGCTAGTGGTTGGACTGGCTTTGCTGGCGGTATCGATCTTCTACACAGTCGCGGGAAAGATCGTCGGGCATAATCTGGCAGTCCGAAGTCTCGTTGGTCTGGCCTTGGGCGGTAGTTTGATCAGTGTCTTCGCTCGACTTGGTGGCGGCATCTACACAAAAGCGGCCGACGTCGGCGCTGATTTGGTGGGCAAGATCGAGAAAGGACTCGAGGAAGATGACCCCCGAAATCCGGCGACGATTGCGGACAACGTGGGTGATAACGTCGGTGATTGCGCCGGAATGGCGGCGGATGTTTTTGAAACTTATGCTGTGAGCTTGATCGGCGCCATTCTGGTCGGCGCGCTGACATTGGCGGGAACCCCCGCTGCCATTATTTATCCGTTCGTGCTCGGTGGCATTTCTGTCCTCGGGGCAATCTGCGGAGTTTTTTTTGTCAATATTGCACCTGGTAAGCCTGCACCTGTACTAATGGGCGCGGTGATCACAAACGCATTGGTCTCCGCAATCTTATTTTGGCCGGCAACGCACCTCTTGTTTCCAGCAGGCGTGACCATCAGCGGCGTCGCGCGATCTCCCACTCAACTTTACTTCGCTTCGGTCATCGGCCTGATCATGACCGCGGTGGTGGTGGCGATCACAAACTATTACACTTCGATGCGTTATCGGCCGGTGCAGAAAATTGCGCATGCCTCCGAGACCGGCCATGCCACCAACATCATTGCTGGACTAGCCGTCGGACAACATGCCACGGCCTTGCCGGTTGGCTTTATCGGTATCGCTATCCTGCTCAGTTTTCACTTCGCCGGTCTTTATGGAATCGCCATTGCCGTGATGGCGATGTTATCCATGGCCGGCATCATTATCTCCCTCGACTCATTCGGCCCAATCACCGACAACGCGGGCGGCGTGGCAGTAATGAGCAACTTGCCGAAGGAAGTTCGCGCTGTGACGGATGAGCTCGACGCGGTCGGCAACACGATGAAAGCGGTCACCAAGGGTTACGCCATCGCCTCTGCCGGATTGGCAGCGCTGGTTTTGTTTGGCTCGTATGTCGAAGAATTGCGTGATCACGTCACTGCGCGCGGCGAAGTATTTTCGTTTCAGTTTTCCCTCACGGAACCAAAGGTGATCATCGGACTCTTTATTGGTGGATTGCTGCCATTCATCTTCACCGCATTTAGCATGGACGCAGTCGGCGTCGCGGCCGGCGCGGTCGTGCGCGAGGTGCGCCGCCAATTGCAAGCGAAGCCGGGAATTTTGACGGGGCAAGACGTGCCCGATTACGGCACATGCGTTGACATCGTAACCAAAGCGGCGCTGCGTGAGATGATTATTCCGGCGCTGCTGCCGCTACTTTTCGTGGTCGCGGTCGCAATGATACCGCAGCTCGGCCCAGTAGTGCTGGGCGGAATGCTCGTCGGCACGATCGTGACCGGATTGTTCATTGCCATCGCGATGACGTCAAGCGGGGGCGCGTGGGACAACGCAAAAAAATTCATCGAGGAAGGAAATCTCGGCGGCAAAGGCTCCTTCGCGCACGCCGCAGCAGTGACCGGCGACACCGTGGGCGATCCGTACAAAGACACAGCCGGACCCGCGATCAATCCGATGATCAAAGTCGTCAACATCCTGGCCATCTTGATCATTCCGATCTTCTTTTAAAAAAGCTGACGCTTTAGTGTCGCAGAAAGGACCGGCACTTTTGGTTCACGCTTGATTTAACCAAAGGCGTCAAGCTAGTTTCCTCCATGCCTCGTGTTTTAATCATCGAAGACGACGCTGAAAGCCGGCGGCTAATCTCAGATCTTTTCAGACGTGACGATTGGAATGTCTTGGAAGCGAATGACGGCGACGCCGGCGTGGAGCTGGCGCTGCGCGATAGGCCGGAGCTTATCCTGTGCGATTTGTTAATGCCAAAATCGAATGGCTTTCAGGTGTGCCGAACGATTCGCGAGCAACTGCAACCGACGAAGATCATCGTCGTCTCGGGACGCGACTACAGGGTCGATCGAACCAGCGCACTCCAAGCTGGTGCAGACGAATATCTGCTTAAGCCAATCACGTGGGAATTGCTTTCAAGCGCGATCGAGCGACTCCTGCCTGAGATCCCGCGTCGTTCCAGACCAAAACCTGCGGCGGAACGCGAGTCGACCCCTGCGCGAATAAGATTCTGGGGTGTTCGCGGTTCAATTCCGGTTCCCGGAAAGGGTACCGTCCGCTATGGCGGCAACACTAGTTGCGTGGAGGTGCGCGCCGACGGCGAAATCATCATTCTTGATGCCGGCACCGGGATTCGTCTGCTCGGACTCGCATTGGATAAAGAATTTGGACCTCGCTCGATGAAGTTGACTCTTTTGATCTCACATACGCATTGGGATCACATCCAGGGACTGCCTTTCTTTTCCCCAGCCTACAATGAAAAAAACGTCATCCGCGTTTTAGGTTATGAAGGAGCGCGAGCTGGCTTGGCAACGATTCTGGCCGGACAAATGGAGACGCCCTTTTTTCCCGTCAGCTTACGCGAACTCCCCAGCCACCTGGCGATTGAGGAACTAAAGGAGGCTGAGTTTCAAATTGGGAAAGTCGAAGTCCGCTCCAAGTTTGCAAATCATCCAGGCATCTGCGCTGGGTACCGCCTCTCCGCAGGCTCGGGATCGATCGCCTACTTCCCCGACAATGAGCCTTACGAGCCGCTCAAGCTGCGCTGAGCGCGAAAAGATGGTCGAGTTTCTCCAAGGCTGCGACTTTGCAATCATGGACACGCAATATACCGACGAGGAGTACACTGACCACATCGGTTGGGGCCACAGCTCACTGAGCAGCGTCGTTTCGCTGGCGCTCGATGCAAACGTGGGCAGGCTCCTGCTTTTCCATCACGATCCCAATCATGACGATGAGATAATTGATAAAATGGTGGAACGCGCGCGCGCGTTGGTGGCAAAGAGCGGGAAGCCCTTGGAAGTCGAAGCGGCTCGAGAAGGCGCTGAGATCTTGCTCGGCGCGAAAACCGCAGCCGCTTAGATCACGCGCGAGCGCGACCGCGCTCGACTTGCAGCAGGGCAAATCGGTTTTACTTTTCTCGCTCATTGCCTCGTGGTGTAACGGTAGCACAAGAGATTCTGGATCTCTTTGTCTAGGTTCGAATCCTAGCGAGGCAGCCACGTAAAAGGTTTGACGTCCTCACGTGGCGCTAGTCCTCACATCAACCGCGTGAGGCGAAGACTTTTACGCGGTTCGAATCCTAGCGAGGCAGTTTTCTAAAGTCAGAACACTCATACCAGGCATTCTCTCAAAACAATCCACGAAGGCCGTTTTCCTGCTCGCACAGGATCGCGCTAGAATCGTTTCTGATTGCCGGACGGTAAATGATGCGGCGCCTATGTCATCGCCGATTTCTGCACGTTTCAGCCGTGGCCCGCCACTTGCGCCACCATTTTTTGTTTTCGCCGTCTTCGGGCGCGCGGATGGGCAGCGCGCCATTCGCGCTGTTTCCGCGCGTAATACGCGCGCCAGTATTCGGCCGAGCGTATTCGGCGGCGCCCACGCTTTTTCATGCTGACCATCTACAGAATTCTACGGAAACTGGAGGGCGAAGGTCCCAAATAATTCATCTAACCGAGCGATCCACCCAACCGCTGGCCCGGCGCGATGACCAGCTCAAAACACGTTTACGAAGTGCGCCCACGCAAAGATAAACGCGGCGTCGATCTAATTTCCGACGTGCTGCCAATTGGCCGGTTGTGCCGGACGCAATCAGCAATGCAACCAGCTACGCAAGGTTTTCAGCCGCTCACACGATGCTGTAATTCGCGTTTACGATGAGACGGGCAACGTGATTAAGACGCATGAGCAGGCGGGCGATTTCAATCAACCGTAAGAATTGCCTCAACCTATCGGGTGAGCGTATAGACTACAGTGTGCACGGCTCTTCTTGTGCCCTTCACAACGCTCTGCCCGACATTCTTGGCTGTCTCCGCAGTGCTCTTCGCCACGTTGGCTGCGGTGTGGACGGGCCCCGCCTGAACGCTGCCCATAGAGAGGGAGACGGCGAGAATGATCGAAAAGAACGCTTTCATGGTACTTAAAAGTATCGTGGCTGACAGCCCATGTGCGCTTATCCGATTGTCGTCGCGATTGCGCGGTGGATCGTCGAATCCAGTTCCATAAACGCAGGCAACTTTTCATCCGCACGCACAATGAAGTGTTGACCGTCGCGATGCGCGTCAGCAGTGAAGATTGTTCGCCCGTTGGAATCCACAGTTGAGACGCAGCCCCAACTTCAACCGGCTTCACTGAGGTTGTCGGCGATTATTTCGCAGCCGACCCTGCTGAAAAACGGCTCAAACCAAGTGCAACGGTCATTGGTGGACATCTCGCGTGTGGAGACGTTTGAGCTACTCGCAGGCGCGGACGCCCGGTGGCCGCACAGGCTCGCCACAGCGAGTCCGTCCCGTCGCGGACTGGAAGCCTATATTCCCTTCTTCAACAGCGTTGCCGCAAGTTCCAGTGCCGATTCGCTTTTACCGCCCAACATGCGCGCGATTTCTTCCTGTCGTCCCTTCCCGCTGACCTCGCGCAATTGCGAATAGGTCCGGCCGCCGGTGACTTCCTTTGTCACAACGAAATGCGAAGAGGCTGTCGCGGCCACTTGTGGCAGATGGGTGATGCAAATCACCTGATGATCGCGGCCCAATATTTGCATCTTTGCGCCAACGGCGTGCGCAATTTCGCCGCCCACGTTGGTGTCGATCTCGTCGAAAACGAGCAACGGGATCGCGTCATGTGCGGCCAGTGCAGATTTGATCGCGAGCATTAAGCGAGAGATTTCGCCGCTTGATGCGATGGCGCGCAATGGCTTCACTGGTTCGCCAGGGTTCGGCGAGAAAAGCAGTTCAACCGAATCGAATCCGCTCGGGCGCGGCTCGTCGAGTGCATCGAGCTTTGCTTCAAATTCCGATTGGCGGAACCCGAGATCGCGCAAGTTGCGCCGGATGTTTTCGGAAAGTTTCGGCGCGGCCTTTACTCGCAATTTGTGCAGTGCTTCGTCGGCGCGGTTCATTTGCGCGCGGACCTTCTCGATTTCTTTTGCCAGGCGCTCCAACTCCGCGTCGCGCCCTTCGATTTTCTGCATCCGTTCGGCCGCCCGTTCTCCGAACGCGATCACTTCGGCAATCGAACCGCCATATTTGCGCTTCAATGTTTCGAAGAGGGAAACGCGCTGCTCGAGCGCGGCGAGCTGTTGCGGATCGAGATCGAGCTTTTCGGTATAAGTGGAAAGCGCGCGCGCGACCTCAGAAAGTTCGACAACGCTGGCAGCGTGCGTCGATGAAAATTGCGCGATCGAACCGTCGATCTTTTCCAATTCGCGGAGCAAGCGCTGGGTCTCCCCAAGTTGTGAGATAATCGACTCGTCGGCTTCTGCCAGTTTGTTCGCGATGGCCGAGGCAAGCTCGATCAGCCGTTTGCTGCTGCTGGCCAGTCGATAGCGCCCCTCGATTTCTTCTTCTTCGCTCGCGACCAGATTTGCCGACATGATCTCGTTAATCTGGTGGCGAAGAAGATCGATCTCCTGTTCGCGGGCCGTTTCCGCTGTATTGAGCGCGGCATGTTCTGCAAGCAGCATCTGTAATTGCCGGTAATGCTTTCGATATTCGGCGAGCTGCTCGTCGGCGCGCGCAAACGAATCAAGCAAGCTCAATTGCGTTTCCGGCGAAAGCAAAGATTGATGATCGTGCGGGCCATGGAGATCGACAAGTTCGTCGCCGAGATGTTTTAAAATCGACAACGTGGTTGGCGAACCGTTGATGAACTGGCGCGTGCCGGCGCTGGCCGAGAAACTCCGCTTGATGATGAGATCGTTCTCGCACGGTTCGACTCCAGCCTCGATAAGCTGCGGGTTCAGCTTTTGCAGATCCTCGCCACTGAAAATTGCTTCGACTGTGCAAAGATCGGCCCCGGTGCGAATCAGCGATTTGTCCGCGCGCTCACCTAACAAGAGTTGTAGCGCCCCGATGATGATCGATTTGCCCGCGCCGGTTTCTCCGGTGATAGCAACGAAGCCCGGCCCAATCTGCCACTCGAGTTCTTCCACGAGCGCGAGATTCTTGATTCGCAGCAAAGAGAGGATGACGGGCATCGCAGAGAGTTGATGGTTAGTGGTTGAGAGTTGAAAGTTCAGCTTGCCAACTCAACTGCAAAGCCTCAACTCTGAACTGACTGTTACTTTCCTGGGCACCGGCACCTCGCAAGGGGTGCCGATGATTGGTTGTGATTGCGATGTGTGCCGGTCGCCCGACCCGCGCGACCAACGGCTGCGCTCCTCGATCTATATCGAAACGCCAGAATGCTCGTGGGTCGTGGATACTGGGACTGATTTCAGGACACAAGCGTTGCGCGAGAATATTCGGCGTGTCGATGCGGTCGTTTTCACGCACTCGCACACCGATCACATCATGGGCTTTGACGATCTGCGGCGATTTTCGCACGCACGGGGCTCGATGCCAGTTTATGCATCAGCCGAAACGATGCGGGATCTGGAGCGCGTGTTTCAGTTCGCGTTCAACACCAACAATCCGGTTCCATATTATCTGAAGCCCGAGCCGCACATTATTAATGGCTCGTTCAAACTGGGCGACACGTTGATCACCCCGTTGCCGGTGCCGCATGGCGACTCCATCGTGAACGGTTATCTTTTCTCGCGCGCGGATCAGAAACTTGTCGCCTACCTAAGCGATTGCAGCGCCGTACCGGATGCGATTGTCGATCTTATCACCGGCGTGAAAGTCTTGATCATCGACGCGCTGCGGGACAGACCGCATCCAACGCATTTGAGCGTAGGCCAGGCGCTGGAAGCGGCCGCGCGGGTAAAACCTGAAGCGACTTACTTCACGCACATCTGCCACGACCTTCCGCAATCTGCCGAATCCCGGCTCCCCGCTGACACACACATCGCATACGACGGGCTGAAGCTTCGTCTATAAGTAAATCGCCCAGTGGTTAGTAACTGCCTTGAGTTCAAGCATAGATTGGGTCGGGTTTTAGAGCGCTGTTGAGGACAATGAGAAGTTTTCGCATCGTGGCGGTTAGGGCAAGTTTGGCTGGTTTGCCGGCGGCGCGCAATCGCTGTTAAAAAGCGCGCAGGATTGGGTTGTGTCGAGCGGCCACTAAAGCTGCCATGTAAAGGCCGTGACGGACGTGGCGGCGGCCGCCAAAGATCGTACGTTTGCCGCGCAATTTGCCGCTGTCGCGATTAAACGGTGCAACTCCAACCAAGGCTGCTACCTCACGTCGGTTGAGTTGGCCCAGTTCCGGCATCTGAGCCAGGAGCAATGCCGCCGTGCGCGGACCCACTCCGCTGATTGCCGTCAGTTTGTGCGCTTTGGCCGAGAGCTCTTGGGACCCTGCGATGTGCTCGTTAATGAGCAGATCGATTCGCTCGATCTGCTTTTGGATCTGTTTGTTCAAGCTGCGATTTAATATCCGCACCGAAGAGTCACCCAACCGGGCGCCTCGATTTTGTTCCATCACCAGCAAGCGACTTAAATGCCGGCGCTGACTCTCCAGTTCGCGCAGCTGCTCCTGTTGTGGCTTCGACGCGGTGAGGGTTTGCGGCCGCATGGCTTGTCCAAAGGCGCGGAGCACCTCGGCATCGATTGAATCGGTCTTGGCCAAAATACCCGCCGCTCTGGCAAACTGCCGGACCCGGTTGGCCTGGACCAGACTGACTTTGACCCGTGCACCAACCAGCGCCTGGATCAACATCCGCTCGTAGCCACCGCTGGGTTCACAAATCACCTGCACTTGCGCTTCCATTTGCTTGATCCAGTTGATTAACTGCCGATGGCCTGTTCCATCGTTAGCCAAACGACGCTTCTCACTTCCCATCGCTGCGTCCAAGTAGGCCTTGGCCACATCCACTCCGCAGTAGACAACTTCCTCTTTCACGTGATAGATAACTCCTGCTTGTAAAATGCGAGCTGGCCAGGCCGGTCTGCCCCTGGGGTCGGCCGGCTTGGTCGCTCCAGTAACTGTTCGAGTTTACTTCACACGCCCAAGGGCAGCCGCGGATCAAACTAACCGGCGCTCGTAATCTCTCGATCAAAAGCAGCTGCATCGTGGATCTCGCACCTGCCTCCCTTTTACCCCAAATCAGGACCCCCTTAAAGAAAATACAAGCTGCAGCGAGGGGTTAGATGGCGGAGTTAACTCTGCGCAGTGGGACGGACTATAATCTCGCCCACATCAACATCGGCCGGCTGCTCGATCGCGAACGCAACAGCGCGGGCGATCGCCTCCGGCGGCATGGCGAACTTGTCCCGGGACTGTTCGAGCTGGGTTTTCACCTCCGGATTTGTCACAGCTTCCGCGAAGTTCGTGTGGACGAAGCCCGGCGAAATGATCGTCACGCGCAGCTTGTCGCCGGCCTCCTGCCGCAAACCTTCGGAGATGGCACGCCTGGCGAACTTCGTGCCGGAATAGACCGACTGGTTCGGTTTAGTGATAAGTCCTGCCGTAGAAGCAGTGTTAACGAAATGTCCGAAACCCTGCTTGCGGAAGACAGGCAGCGCTGCGGCGATGCCGTACAGCACACCTTTGATGTTGATGTCGATCATCTCCTCCCAATCCTCGACCCGCAGGTCGTCGAGAGGGGAAATTGGCATAACGCCGGCATTGCTGAAGAGAACGTCAAGTTTGCCGTAGCGCTCGCATGCCAACTTGACGAGGGCGGTTAGGTCCTCGCGACGTTTTACGTCTGTGCGTGCATAGGCTGCCTCGCCACCCGCTCCCGCGATGCGGGCCGCCAGAGCCTTAAGGCGATCCAATCCGCGCGCGCCGAGTACGACCTTCGCACCACGCTCAGCGAGGAGGAGAGCAGTCGCCTCGCCTATCCCGCTGTTTGCGCCCGTGATTACGACGACCTTGCCTTCTATATTGTTTTCCATGGTGTTATATTATCTAACCCATCAGCACCTTCATTCTTCAAGCAAGAACTTGCGCATTTCTCGAACGACCAACGCTTCGTCTACTATGAACACGTAGTGGTTAGTGTCATGCAGTTCGATGACTCGCGAGTTCTTGACGCCAGAGCGGAAGCGCTGGATTGCGCCTTCTACCCACTTCGCGAGCGACTTGATGTTGCGATTGAATTCCTCTTGCGCGGCAGGGTCCAGATACCAGTAGTAGGGCAAACGGTATTGAGGTGTGATTTTATTGAAAATGCCGAGCGCAGGAGCCTGGATACGGTCGTACTCAGCCTGCTGTAAACCCTCATATATCTTGCTGGAAATTTCAGGAGGCGTAATCGCTCCAACAACTCTGCCTGAGGGGTCCGTCCGGATCATATTACATATCGCTGCGAGAGGCTTTCGGTATCCATCGGAACGTGCTTCGGCTGCGGCAAAACGTTGCACCGATTCCAGGTCCTCTGCAGTATCCGCTGGGGGAGGCGGCGGTTGAGGGAGAGTTGCCCATCCACCCGACCCGATATCTAGAGCATCCAGGTAGACAAGTTTCTTGACGCGATCCGGATAGACTGCACCAAGCTTGTTCAGTTCCGTTCCGGCAATGGAGTGCCCAACAAATATGGCCTCGCGTATGTTCAGCTTGTCGAGGACTGCGATGTCGTCGCGCGCTCTCGTGTCAACGTCATAGCCGTGCGCAGGCTGGCTTGAGCGCCCGAAACCTCGACGCGTGATGCCGATGACATGGAAGCGATCGTTGAACTGGTATGCAAACTGATCGAACACGTGCGCGTTGTCTCCAAGCCCGGTGAGCAAAACCAAAGTCTTGCCTGTGCCGCCCCAATCCAAGACCTCAAGCTGGACGCCCGGCTCGACCGTGACGAAACGGACTTTATGTCCTGAAGTATCACACCTGCAGACATCGTTCATCGCGCGTTGTCCCGTCGCCGAACCAGGTGCGGCTGACCCAACTGGGGTGGTTGTTGCGTTCCAAACGTTCGGGCCAAGTAGTGCCCCGGCGACAAAGCTACCCAGAATGCCCAGTGCGATCAGGAGCCAAACCTTCCATTTTCCCATGACTGACCTCCTCGTCTTCAAGGTGCCGAACGAGACCACGATCAGCCACACCTGGCGAGAGCGAGCGTGGCCTGCAATAGACGTGTTTTCATAAAGTAGAGCGAGGCTGTACGCCGGCCAGCGGTTGGCTGCATCGCGTGGTTAGGCCGGGTTTAAGCCGGCATACGGTCGTAAATTTAGGTGTTTTAGCTCGATGATTGGGGATTCGTATTTTACCATAAAGGTATGCCTCGCATCTTCCTCTTACCGGATCAGCGATACGTTGAGGCTTCCGATTTAGAGACTGTCCTCTCCGCATCTCTGCGGGTGGGTATTCC
>VBQC01000026.1 GCA_005887825.1 Verrucomicrobiota bacterium
GAACGCATTCGTTCACGTGAACCGGATCGGGATCGAGATTGAGCCATCGCTGTTACGAGCTGCGGCACTAGCTTTTGCGCCAGTGCCGCTGTGCATTTATGGTGCGATTCTATTGCGTAAGCGAGGGCTGATTACAACGAGGTAGATCGCACTCAAGGCTAACCTAAGGTCACAAATGAAAACGGGCGTGAAGCCCCGACTGATCGGCGCGTTTCCCGTCTAAAGCCTAACCAATCGCTGGAGCCAACCGCTGGCCGCTGTGAAGTCCACATTTGATTTTATAAAACAGTTCTCAGTGTTTGCCACGCTCGCCCTCGCCAGCGGTGGCCCAGCTCTGTCTCGTTAGGCGGATAAAAAATCCGTTGATCAACCGGGCAAGCGAATTAACCCGCGATCGCGGCGGGCCGCGACACGTTCAATCCCTCGTACGTTTCTGCGACGATATGATCGACCACTGTTTTCATATCCTGCGCGCGTTCCCACACGGCGAGTTGTCGATCCGCTCCAGTGCCTTCGCGCATGATCCGCTCGATGTGCGCCATCTCCTTTTGAGTACCGAGGTCATTTACCTCGGTCGAGACAAACTCGAGCAATTCGTTTAACAAACTGCGCGCCTCCACTTCCGTTTCCTTGCCGAAATCGATTAGTTTGCCGTCGATGCCGTAGCGCGAAGCGCGCCAGCGATTCTCATCCAGTAACCGGCGACGATAAACACGGAAGGTAATGTTCTGGCGGAGCAAGGTGTGCAGTTTTGCGATCACGGCCTGAATCAAAGCCGCAATCGCCAGCGTGTCGTCCACGCGCGATTGCGCGTCGCACACGCGAACTTCGAGCGTCTCGAAAAATGGATGGAGTCGAATGTCCCACCAGATTTTCTTCGCGTTATCGACGCAACCGGTCTTGACCAGCAGCTTGCAATAGTCTTCGTACTCGGAAAGGCTCTCGAACGCGTCGGGAATCCCGGTGCGCGGAAAACGCTCGAACACTTTGAGTCGATAACCTTTCAAGCCCGTGTCCTGGCCGACCCAGAACGGCGAGTTGGCCGAGAGCGCGTAAATGTGCGGGAGAAAATAGCGCGCTTGATTCATGACCTGAATCGCGCTGTGCCGATCCGGGATGCCGACATGCACGTGCAATCCGAAGATGAGATTGGCGCGTGCGAGCTGCTGCATGTCCTTGACGATCTCCTGATAGCGCTCGCCTTGAGTAATGAGTTGATCGCGCCAGTGCGAAAACGGATGCGTGCCCACCGAAGCAATCTTTAGTCCGCTGCGACCCGCGAGTTCCGCGAGTTTGGTACGCAGTTCGATAACATGGGCACGCGCATCGACAATGGATTGGCAAATTTCCGTGCCGAGCTCAACGACCGATTGGTGCATCTCCGGCTTGATTTGCTCTTTGAGCGTAACTTTCCCGCCCTCGAGAATTTCCTGGATGTGCGACCGAAGCTCGCGTGTCTCCGGATCGATGATCGCGAATTCCTCTTCGATGCCGAGGGTAAAAGTATGCTGCTTTGCGCTCATCAGGGGCACAAGTCTCTCTCAAAAACGCCTCCGTGTCATCCTGTCTCCGGTGTAGGGGAACGCCGTTGGCGTCCCATGGGAAGCGAACCGCTTCCCCTACAGATTCGGCGCGAATTGTCTATCTTACGCGAGCTCGCGCAGCTCGCGCCTTGTCACTGCCGCTTGCAGGTATTTACCCCAGCTCAAATTATCACGCCCGGGTTTGTGCTCGCGCGCTTTGCGGATGGCCATTTCGGAGACCGCTTCGACCACCCATTCGAAATTTGCCTGACCGACGTTGGCCGCTTCCGCATCCGGTGCGGGATTGCAAAAATCAATGGCGACCGGCACGCCGTCGCGAATCGCAAACTCAACCGTGTTCAAATCGTAACCAAGAAACTGGTTCAGCGTCAGCACATCCTGCTCGACTCTTTCGAGGATGTCTTTCGGCGCCTGCCATTCGGTTTGATACCGCAAGTGATAAGGATGCCGCGGCTCGTACGGCATAATCCGCACGTGCCGTTGATCGATTGAATAGCAGCGGAAGTACATGTCGAATTTCACTTCCTCCTGCAACATCATCACGAGCTCGCCAGTCTCGTTGTAGGCGCGATAAAATTCCTCCGGGTTATGCAAGCGATAGACGTTCTTCCAACCGCCGCCTGCGAACGGTTTAAAAAATGCCGGCCAGCCGACATAACTGAAAATCCCTTCCCAATCGAGCGGGTAACTCAGATTCCGAAATGATTTATCGTTTGTGTCCGTCGGCGGCTGGTTCGACGGCAGCAATACAGTACGCGGAACAGCAACGCCGATTTTGGTCGCAAGCGCGTTGTTGAAAAATTTCTCGTCCGCGCTCCACCAGAAAGGATTATTGACCACCGCGCATCCCGTGAGCGCTTCGTTTTTGAGCCAGGCGCGATAGAAGGGCACGTCCTGCGAGATGCGATCGATCACCACATCGTAACCGCACGGCTCGCCCTGGATGACCTTGTCGATCTTGACGAATTCCGCGCGGATATCTTTGCCACCGGTCTTCTGATTCACCCGCTCGACAAATGCCGGCGGAAAACTGTGTTCCTGACCAAAAAGGATTCCGATTTTTTTCATAACTGTCTTCCTGTCATTTCGAGCGAAGTCGAAGGCGAAGTCGAGAAATCTCTTACTGTTACCTATCTAGCAGAACGTCCATACCCAAATCGAGCCAGCTTGGATTCCCGATTTTTTTCATGAGCAGCCAGCCGCGGATTACGCAGATTGATATGGATAAAATAACCAGCTTCTTGTCATTTCGAGCGAAGTCGAGAAATCTCTTGTTGTTACCTATCTCGCAGAACGTCCATACCCAAATCGAGCCAACTTGGGTTGAATCGATTAATCAACGCAATTTTCTTTGCCCGTGACCATTTCTTCAGTTGGCTCTCGCGCGCAAGTGCGTCGCGAATATCCCGATAATGCTCGTAATAAATTAGCTTTTTGCACCGATAGTCAGATGCGAACCCAGTCCGAGTTCCCTCGCGGTGTTCCCAAGTTCGCCGTGAGAGACTGTTTGTTACGCCGATATAGGGAACGGACTGGTTGCGATTGGTCACGATGTAAATCCAAAAGTTGTAATCACGTGACATGGCTCAGATTAACAGTAAGAGATGTCTCGACTCCGCTCGACATGACAAGGAAGAGCATGAGCGGCACTCGCGCCGTCGATCACAAGATCGATAAATAGTACGGCAGCATGTCGCGCCAATAACTCCATTCGTGGCCGCGCCATTTTCCGTCATCGAGCCAGTGTTTGATGCCTTTTGAATTCAAAATCTCCGAGAGCCGATACGATTCGTGGCGGGTGTTGTCCCATTCGCCGGTGCCGAGAATAATGCCCATGTGGTTGTATTTCCAAGGATCAGTCGTGTTTGGCAGATATTCATACGGACTGTTGAAGTAAATATTGTCGTCGTGATACCCATCGAAGAAAGAATTGATATCGAATGAGCCACTCAAGCTAATGAGATGACTCACGGTGTCGGGATGACGAAAAGCGATATTGGCGGCGTGATAGGCCCCGAGGCTCGCGCCGCAGACCGCGACGCGAGGAGATGAGCATTCGCGCCGCGCGAGATCGAATACGTCGCGCACAATCACATTTTCATAAGCGTTATGCGTCCGCATCCGATCGGCAGGATGAATCGATTTGTTATAAAAACTTTCAAGATCGATCGCGTCCGGGCAATAAACCGTGACTCGGCCGGCATCGACGTAACTGGCAACGGCATCGACGAGGCCGAAGTCTTTGTTTTGGTAGTAGCTGCCGAATGAAGTCGGAAAAAGAATCAGCGGAAGACCGCCGCCGTTCCCGAAGGCGAGCATTTCAAATTCGCGGCTTAAATGTGGCGTGTGCCATCTGATGTAGCGTTCGTTCATGACAGGATAGTAGCGCGACCATTTTGGTTGCGACCCGTTTAAATCGCAAGCTCGTCCCGGGACGAGTCCGTCCAAAATCGGCGGACCGGAGACTTGCGCTACATTTCATCCTCAGCGATGCGTGTCGATTCATGCCCAAACACACGCTCACCGGAAACATCAAACGGCATCGCGCCTTTCCGTCGAAGGTTCTCGGCAATCGGCGCGACGTGCTGGTGTATCTGCCGCCGGGTTATCGACGATTTTCGACGAAAGACTATCCGGTGTTGTATTTGCATGACGGTCAAAATGTTTTCGATGCTGCCACTGCATTCGCGGGCGTGGAGTGGGGCGTGGATGAAACGGCCGAGCGATTGATTCAAAAAAAACTAATCGAGCCACTCATCATCGTTGCGGTTGCAAACACGGGTGAAGAACGGATTCACGAGTATGCGCCGACGCGTGGGGTCATCGATGCCCGGGCGAAGCGAAAAAAAAGAAGCCGCGGGGTCGCGCGCATGTACGGCCATTTTCTCATAAACGAACTCAAGCCCTTCATCGATCGGAAATATCGGACAAAGCACGAAGCGGCATTCACCGGATTGGGCGGCTCGTCCCTGGGGGGTCTCGCCACTCTTGCGATTGGAATTTTGTACCCGCAGGCATTCAGCCGCCTCATCGTTATGTCGCCGTCAATCTGGTGGGACGATTTCGCGATTTATCGGCTGGTGGATTCAATCGAACAAAAACCGCCGCTAAGAATCTGGCTCGATACCGGCACGGCCGAGCCGGGATGGGAACAGGGCCGCGAGCTACGCAATCGTCTCATCGGGAAAGATTGGAAACTTTTGGATGATCTTCAGTATTTGGAAGTCAAAGGCGCCGATCACAGCGAAGCCGCCTGGGCGAGGCGCATCGAGCCTGCGCTGCGGTTTTTGTTTCCGCCCCGTCTGTAGTCGCCGGCCTCTGGACGGCGCGGCGCGCGGATACTTATTCCGCTCAGCGCCGCGCTCCGCACCCGCCTTCGCTCAGCATCCGTCCGACAGCCGGAACCGGCGGCGGATTGGGCGGCAACGGTTCAGGAGGCGGTGTCGGTCGCGGCGGAGTTGGCGCAGGCGGCGATGGATTATCTGGCATTGCTGGTCTCCATTGAATGAATCGTTTTCACTGCAGCCACTTGCCGTAAATTTGATAAACGCGAACGAAGCCGCCGATGAAATCCCAATCTTTTTGATAGGCGAAAGCACCGGCGCGGGAGGACCAGGTGAGCTCACGCGGCGATTCCGGATGATTGGGGTCGTAAACGAGATAACGGTCAATTCCACTATTCTGAGAGGCAGGTTTTCGTTTGTAGATCAAGACCGCGTGATTGATGCTGAGACGAGGATAAGTTGTGAGAAAACCGACGAATAACTTACCGCGCGCCAAAGCTGCATTGAGGTTGGTGTGGGTGTCCTTGTGGTAACTAGAGTCGTGCTCGAAGAGCATCCGGAAATTTCCGAACCGAAAGTAAGTCGGCCAACCAAGGCCGATATTTGCCCGCACAACTTCGCGACGCGCCTTGCTCATTGCGCGCAAGTTGGCGTAGCCCGGGAAGACGACGCGCTGATCCGCCGGCAACGGTTTTCCCCAAGCCGTCCGACGAGTGACATTACGAATGCGAGCGGCCAACGCCCTGTCGTCCAACGGAACGGCATGCGGATCGAAGCGAGCGAACTTCTGAAACTGCATCGTCGTACGGCACAGGACAAAACAGCGGCGAGTGTACCTTTTCGGCTCTCCTTTCTCTCTTTGCCGCAAAGAGGGATGACCTTCGCGATACTCGAAGACAGTTGCGTTGGCGAAGCCGACCGTATCGCGGTCGAAACGAAAATCCGAGGCTGCCGCGCTGCTTCGTAGAAGGACGAGAGCTACGAAAGCGCCGAGCTGCCAAAAACCTGCTGCTGTGCGCGAATTGCTGGGAATCACGTCAAAAAAGGCGTCGAATCGTTTTCACTGCAACGGCTTGCCGTAAGATTGGTAAACGCGAATGAATCCCCCGATGAAGTCTATGTCTTTCTGATAAGCAAAGGCGCGCTCACGAGGCGACCAGGTTAGCTCGCGCGGTGCTTCCGCATGGTTCGGATCATAAGCAAGATAATGCTCCAGCTCGTCTCTGGGGACACTTTTGTTCCGGGCATAAACCAGCACCGCGTGATTAATGCTTAGTTTCGGATAAGTGGAAAGAAAACCGACGAACAGGCCACCACGCGAGAGGGCGGCCTCGAGGTTGGCGTGAGTTGTATCCTGATACTTCCGGCTGTGCTGGAAAAACATTCGAACATTGCTGGGCCGAAAATAAGTTATGAACCCGCTGCCGAGGTTTTCTTGAAACACGTGCGCGCGCGCTTTGCTCATCTGGCGAAGGTTTGCATAACCGGGAAAAACGATTCGCTGATTCTCCGGCAATGATTCGTCCCACGGGGCGCGATGCGCGACCGCGCGAATGCGCGCCGCAAGTTCGAGATCGTTCAAGGGAGCGCCGCGAGGATCGAACCGGGCAAATTTGCGGAATTGCATCGCCGTGCGCGACATGACAAAGCAGCGGCGGGTGTACCGGTTAGCCGGATCCTCGCGGCTCGCCTTTACCTGCAGATAGGGAAGACCATCCTTATACTTGAGGACGGTGGCGTTTTGGAAGGCGAAGGTGTCGCGATCGAAACGAAACTCCGACGCTACTGCCCTGGTTCCGACAAGCGCGAGAGCGACGAGAATGCCGAGGCGGCAAAAACCCGCAGATGTGAACCAATTACCCGGAATCACATCAAGAGGGCGCGGAAGCGGTTGTAGTTTTGCCTTGAGTGAAGATACCGAGCCGGCGAAATTTTTCGTAGCGCTTCTCTACCAATTCGTCGATCGGAGTCTTGGAGATGTGCTGCAGATTCCCGCGCAGCGCGCTGCCCAGATTTTCCGCGACAGAGTCATAATCCCGATGCGCCCCGCCTTCCGGTTCGGGGACAATTTCGTCAACCACTTCAAGTTTCAATAAATCCTGGGCGGTCAGTTTGAGCGCCTCGGCCGCTTCGGCAGCATGTCGCCGGTCTCGCCACAAAATCGCGGAACACGCTTCGGGACTTATAACCGAATAGTAGGCGCTCTCGAGAATCAACACGCGGTCTGCGACGCCAATCCCAAGCGCGCCGCCCGAGCCGCCCTCGCCGATCACCGCGGCGATAATGGGCACGCGCAGTCTCATCATTCCGCGAAGATTCACCGCGATTGCTTCCGCAATATGGCGTTCCTCCGATCCGATCCCCGGAAATGCGCCCGGCGTATCGATC
>VBQC01000170.1 GCA_005887825.1 Verrucomicrobiota bacterium
TAGCGAAGACCGCGGGAATCGAATCGACCGCAAAGAGCAGGTCCGTCAGCTCGATTACGATCATGGTCAAGGCGAGCGGGGTCAACATCCAGCGACCATCCAGGCGCACTTTAAAGTGTACGTCATGAAATTCGCGGGTAATGGGAAAGATGCGGCGGCACATCCGGATCGCCCAATTCTCCGCAAGCTCTCGCGGCGGATGCTTTCGAAACAACATTCGCAATGCAGTGAGGAGGAGGAACAAGCCAAAGAGATAGAGAACGAAATGAAACCGCTGCACCAATGCGATGCCGCAGACAATCATAATTCCGCGCATGATAAGCGCGCCGAGGACTCCCCAGACCAAGACACGATGTTGTGCCAGCGGAGGGACGCGGAAATGCGCGAAAATCAATACAAACACAAAGATGTTATCGACGCTCAACGAATACTCGATTAGATAGCTGGTAAAAAAATCGAGGCCATGATGAGGACCTTTAAGGCGCCACACGAGCGCGTTAAATCCGAGCGATACGACCACCCATAATATGGTTCTCTGCGCCGCCGCGCGCATGCTCAGTTCGCGATCGCGACGCTTGAAGGTGATGAGGTCGATTCCAATTGCGATGAAGACGCCGATGTGAAAGGCGATCCAAAACCAAATACTGGTCGTCACGGTGCGGGGAGGTTTTCACGCCGCGAGGCGCGCGGCAATAGCAAATTGCAAGACGCGCACGTCGCGTTCGCTGCGTCGCATGAAACGCATACGTCCCAAAGCTCACATTCGACACATGCGCCCAATAGACTTTTTCCTCGCCATCTCGACCGTTCGTCGTAATTTGTGCACTCCTGAAAATGGACGCGGAATTGGAAAAACTAGTGGACGCTGGCAAGCTCACGGCAAAAGGCGCTGAACAGCTCGAGAAACTCAAGCCTGGCGCCTACTGTTTGCACAAGAGCTGGGGGTTCGGTCGGGTAACAGAATGGAATCTTCTCCTCAATCAGATCGTGATTGATTTTGCGAGCAAGAAGTCGCATCCCATGCAGGTCCAGTACGCGGCGGAAAATCTTACGCCGCTCGCGCCCCAACACTTTCTCGCACGCAAGGCGAACGATCTGGCATCAATCAAAAAACTTGCCAGGGAAGAACCTGTAGCCTTGGCGCGAAATATTATCGAGAGTCTGGATGGGCAGACAACGGTCGCCCAGATCGGCGAATGGCTGGTAGGCGACGTTTTAACGGAAGCGGAATGGAAACGCTGGTGGGAATCGACCAAGAAGTTACTCAAAGCGAGCGGCGCGTTTTCCGTCCCTTCGAAAAAGACGGACCCAATTCGACTGCACGGCGAAGGTCTGTCGCATACTGACGAATTAATCGCTTTGTTCAACAAGGCGCGGCAGCCAAAAGAGCAAATCGCGGCGCTCGACCAGCTCATAAAATTTCATCAGCAATTCAAAGAGCCGGAAAAACAACTACAGCCAATCGTGGCAACGATCGAGAACATGGCGGTGCGCAACCAGAAGATGCATCCCGAGCTCGCTTTCGAGCTGATCATCGCGCGCGACGATTTGCTCGGGTGCGTGTCGCAACTGCACACGACGCACATCGGTTTGACCCTGTCAAAATTAATTCTTGAGGAAGAGAAGCGGTTGATGTCGGTCTTGCCGAAATTGCCGGCGGCAAAAGAGAAAAGAGTTTTGCAAGCGTTGCCATCCGCGCTCGGTCCTCGCTGGACGGAACGCGCCTTGCAATTGATGCGAGGGAGTCATGGTCGCATGGTCGCGCAAATCCCGCGCGTCTTGAGCGAGGCGGGACAACATGCCGAACTTCGGGCAATGCTTGAACGAGGCATTCGCGAACATTCGGCCACGGGCGAGATGCTGGCCTGGCTGTGTAACGAACGCCAGCGCTGGAGCGAACTGATTACTCCGGAATTGCTCAGCGCGATTTTCGCGACCCTCGAACGCGAGCAACACAACGCTCCGGGCCGCGCCAGCAAGTTGCACCGTGTGCTGGTTGAAGACCGGCAATTGCTTGGAGACATTTTTAAGAAAACCGATGTCGCTATTGCACGCGACGCGATGCGGCGACTGCAACTAAGCCCACTGTTTGACGAACTGACGAAACGCTCGCTTCTGGCCCGGATCGTCAAGGTCTATCCTGAGTTGGAAGGCATGATCACAAGCGCGCAACCGCAGGAAAAGACCGCACAGTTAATCGTTTCCTGGAGCAGCTTGGAAAGACGCAAGGCCGAATACGAAGAGCTCGTGAAAGTAAAAATTCCTGAGAATACCAAAGAAATCGCGCTAGCAAGGTCGTATGGCGATCTCAGTGAGAATTTTGAATTTAAAGCCGCCAAGCAAATGCAAAGCGTCTTGATGCGACGCAAATCGGAGCTCGAACAAATGCTGCACAACGCACGTGGCACTTCATTCGAGAATGTCGATATATCACGCGTTTCGATCGGCACAATCGTCACACTGCGTAGCGTGGAGACGAACAAAGAAGAAACCTACACTATTCTAGGCGCGTGGGACGGCGACCCCGACCGGCACATTATCTCCTATCAAACCGCCATCGCTCAGGCATTACTCGGGCATAAAGCTGGCGAAGTGATCTCCTTCAGCACCGATGATGGCTCCGCTCAACTTACAATTGTTTCAATTCAGCCGGCGCCACTAGACGAAACCCCGCCACCTCCAGCTCTTCCAACAGAATCTGCCGTAGAAGCGGCGATAGCGGAGTAGATTCTTCCGACCACTGTAGAGGCGTTTGTGCCATACGCCCGGCTGACAGCTCGGTGCTTGACACAAAGCACCGCTACGCGCGCTACTACATCAGCAATTCGTAGGAGAGGACACTCAGGCAATAGATCGCAGCGGTTTCCACCCGCAGAATAATCGGGCCAAGAGTGATCGGCTGGCATCCATGCCGCCGGGCGAGCGCAAGTTCCGCAGGCGTGAAATCGCCTTCCGGGCCGATGAGCATCAATACGGTTTCGGGGCGGTGTTGGTGTTCGCTTAAATAATCTGCGAGGATTTTCTTCAAGTGCTGCGCGTCGGGCTGGAGCGAACCGATCAGGCGCAGGTCAAATCGAGCAATATCTTTCTGTAGTGGTCCACCTAAGGCGGATGTCGGCTGCGACACTGGAGACTCAGCAGGCGACACGCCTGCCTCTACAGCATCAAAAAATTCCGCGAGTTTTCTTGGCGCGTACACGCGCGGCAGCCAGTTCTGCCCGCATTGCTTGGCCGCTTCAACTGCGATCTGCTGCCATTTCGCCTGTTTTTGCGCGGCGCTTTCGGAATCAACCTGCACAACAGTGCGATCGGAAATGATCGGCGCAATCTCGACCGCGCCGATCTCGACCGCCTTCTGCACGATCAACTCCATGTTTTTCCCTTTGGGAATTGCCTGTCCGAGAACAATCCGGCAGCGCAAAGGCGGCGTCTCCGCTTCGTGTAACTTCTGCAATCGAATTTCGTCGCCAAGGTCGACAATTTCCGCGGTGATTTCGCGCCCGCGCCCATTGAAAAGAACGAGCTTGTCGCCGCGCTTCATGCGCAGGACATCGCGCGCATGGTGAGCTTCCGATCCAGTCAGCGCAAGCGCGTCAGGGCTCCAATTCTCGGGCGAGATATAGAAGCGGTGCATTGAGGCGTTTCCTTTTCTGCATTCGAAAGAGAGCGATGTGACGCATTCGATCTATAGGACTAATAAGACCTGTGGGGCAAGCAACCCCCGATTTTCTTTATTGGTACTCGGACGCGATATCCGAAGTCATCGCCAGTACATTCTCCAGCGATTTACCGATCGACGGCTCCACACCGCGTTGTTGCAGCGCCTCGATCACGCTCTCAGTCGGGATGTTCCCAACCAGCGCGTCCTGCGCGAAGGGGCACCCACCGAGCCCACCAATAACTGAATCAAAGCGGCGGCAACCGGCGTCGTATGCGGCGAGCACTTTGGCTGAAGCGCCGGTACGTGTGCTGTGCATGTGCACTCCGATGTCGTAATTGGCGTATTCGTTCGTCACCGATCGCACCACACGGCCAACCAGATCGGCGGTGGCTAAACCGACGGTGTCCGCGAGCGAGATGGATCGGACCCCGAGTTCGGCTATTTTTTTCATTGCGTCGGACACATGGTCCTCATCCCACGGGTCGCCATAGGGATTTCCGAATGCCATGGAAAGATAAACGACTATGTCGAGTCCCGAATCGTCACCTCTTGTTTTGATTGATCGTAAAACTTTGTAGCACTCCTCAGGATTCTGGTTCTGGTTTCTGCGCAGAAACGTCTCCGAGGCCGAGCAGGGATAACCAAGCGTCGTCACTGCTCCAGTTGTGATCGCGCGCTCCGCGCCTTTCTCGTTCACCACAATCCCGATGATTTCGACATCGGGGAGCGGACCGATTTGCTCCAGCACCTTCTCGCTATCGGCCATCTGCGGCACGGCCTTCGGAGAGACGAAGCTCACGGCATCGATGTGCTTGAACCCGGCGCTCATGAGCGCGCGCAGGTATCGTACTTTCAATTCCGTCGGAATCTGTCTCCTGAGACCCTGCCAGGCGTCGCGGGGGCATTCGATCAGTTTTACAGCGTCGTCCGGCATTCTTGCGGTCTATCACTGGAAAAATTCTTTTGCGCGTTCGAAAAAGCTCTTGCGCAGCGGAGTGTTCTCCTCACCGCAAAGCTCTGCGAATTCCTCAAGCTTGCGACGCTGTTCAGCGTTTAGGCGGGACGGTACTTCGACAATCAAACGCGCAAGCAGATCGCCACGGTCGCGTCCGTTCATGTTCATGATTCCTTTCCCGCGCAGTTTAAACATCTGTCCGCTTTGCGTGCCGGCCGGCACTTTCAGATACGCTTTACCTTCGAGTGTCGGAACGTCAACGTCGCCGCCCAGGGCCGCGATTGAAAAAGGGATGGGCACCTCGCAATAAAGATTATCGGCGTCGCGTTGAAAGATTTTGTGCTCCTTGATATGAATGACTACGTAAAGATCACCGGGCGGGCCGCCACGAATGCCGGCCTCGCCATTGTGCGCCGAACGCAGTCGCGAGCTTTCCCTGATGCCAGGCGGAATTTTCAGTTTAACACGGCTTAGTTTTTCCACGCGTCCATCGCCGTGACAGTGCCGGCACGGTTTCTCGATGATTTTGCCGGCGCCGCGACACCGGGGACACGTCTGCGAAATGTGAAAAAATCCGCGCGAACTGATCACCTGGCCGCGTCCGCCGCAGGTGGGACAACTAACGGTACGCGAACCTGGCTCAGCACCGCTGCCGTGGCATTTATCGCAGGTGTCAAGCTTTTCGATTTCGATCTCTTTTTCAGCGCCAAAAGCCGCTTCCTCCAGCTTGATCTGCATATCGTAACGCAAATCCGACCCGTGTTGCGGATCTTCCGTGCGTGGGCCGGCGCCTCCAAAAAACGTCTCGAAAATTCCCCCACCAAATCCGCCCTGACCGAAGACTTCGCGGAAAATGTCGAACGGATCATGGAAACCCCCGCCAAAACCGGCGCCCCCATGGGCAAAGGCGGCGTGGCCGAAGCGATCGTAGGCGGCACGCTTATCGGGGTCCATGAGAACATCATAAGCCTCCCCCAGCTCCTTAAATTTTTCTTCCGCATGCGGATCCTCCGGATTTTTGTCCGGATGGAACTTCACTGCGAGCTTGCGATAAGCGCGCTTGATCTCCTCGTCGGCGACGTTTCGCTCGACGCCAAGCACTTCGTAATAGTCGCGTTTCTTCGTGGCCATGTGACGAATTGAGTCCTATGTGACCTATGGGACTAATCGGCGAGGCAGGCAAGACGCCTCACTTATTTTCCCGGTCCGCTTGAAACGACCACACTCGATGGTCGCAGCAAGCGGTCTCTAAACCGATAACCGCGGCGAGTCTGGCGCAGGACAATCCCTTCGGGAAATTGATTGCTCGGCTCATGCGCAATTGCTTGGTGCAGGTTTGGATCGAATCTTTTGCCCTCTGCCTCGATTGGTTGCAGCCCATTTTCGGCCAGGAAATCGTGGAGTTGTTTGAGAACGAGAGTCATTCCGGAATAAATCGGAGACTGTTCGCTGTCTCCTTTGGCAGCTTCCAGACCAAGCTCAAAATTATCAATAATTGCCACCAGCCGCTCAAGTAACGAGCTATTCGCGTATTTGATCGCCTCTTCTTTTTCGCGCGCAGAGCGCTTTTTGTAATTCTCGAAATCGGCCTGACTGCGCAGCGCGAGATCACGAAACCTGTCAAGATCGGCTTGCAAGCTGGCAGTTGGGTCTTCCGCCTCGCTTCGATCCGTTGCGGCAGGTGCAGCCGATGAAGATGTCGCTGCCGATCGTTCGGTTTCTTTGTTTTGTGCGGTAGCAGAAGGCTTTTTCATGTCTTGCGGATGGCAATCAAAGTGATGTCGTCATTTTGTGGAAGGGAACCGGTAAAATTGCGCACGTCCTCGATGACTCTCCTTACAATCGCCTGCGCACCATCGGTCGCGCTGGCGCGAACCGATTGAGCCATACGATCAAAGCCGAATTCATCGCCCTCAGTATTGAGTGCTTCGGTCACGCCGTCAGTATAGAGAACCAGGCAATCCTCGCGCTCGAGCGGAACGGCGAAATCGGTAGTCAGCCTATCGAACACACTTCCACTGTCAATTCCCACGACCATTCCCGGCGATTTTATCGGTGTAACGGTTTGCGACTGTCGCTTGTAGAGCAACGGCGCGTCGTGCCCTGCGCGCGCGAGCGTGACGCCATCGCTCTGATGATTCAGAATGAGATAGGCCATGCTAATAAACATGTCTTCCTTAATGTCGGGATAAAGTTGCCGGTTTACCTTTCGCAATACATCTGCCGGAGATGGGTTTCGCGCTGCCTCAGCACGCAACACGCTGCGGCAAATCGCCATGATAAGCGAGGCGGGAACGCCTTTACCCGAAACATCCGCGATCGCTACGCCGAGCCGTTCGTCATCGACGCGGATGTAGTCGAAGTAATCGCCGCTGACCTGACGCGCAGGCACATTAATGCCGCTAATCTGAAACCCGTTTATGGCCGGCGCTTCGGCTGGAAGCAAAATACGCTGAATATCTCTTGCGATTTCAAGGTCGTGATCGAGCCGCTTTTTTTCGTTCGCCATCGAGTAGATAATGGCGTTGTAAAGAGCAAAAGCGGACTGTTCAGCGATCGATTTAAAAACGACGAAATCGGCCTGCGAAAATGGCGCACCCGTGGGGCCATTCGCGAGAGCGAGAACACCGAGGTCTTGATTTCCGTATCGTAGCGGTGCGGCCATCACCGACACAGCGCCGAAAGCGCTGCCATGTAATTTCGCCAACTCCGGCGCCTCCGAGAGCTCGGTGAAGCAACCGGGCTGTCCGGTTTGCCAGACGTGTCCCAGTATCCCCTCGCCGGGAGTAACCGAATGCAGCCGCAGATAACTTTCCAAGGCAATAGGCGTGGCGGCTGCTTGCTGCAAAATATTTAGTGGAACATCCACTAACGGCGGGCACCCCTTTGAAATAAAGGCAGGAGTCAGTCTCCCGCCTGTACGGTCAGTCATATAAAGGGCGCCTCCGTGTGCGTCGAGGATACGCGTTGCGCCTTCGACGATGAGCCGGTGCAGTTCTTGAGGTCGAATCGTTTCCCTGAAAGCCTCGCCAAGCCCGTGCAGGAAATCGAAAACGAGCGTTTCTTCGACCTGAATTTCTTCATGGGAGCGTTCCAGACTTCGAATTCGCCGCGCCTGGTAGTAGGCGGTGAAAATCCAACCGGCCACAGACGCAAGAAGCAGTCCGAAGAGAAGAGTCGGCCACATGATGCAGGGCCAGCTTACTTCGAAGACGTCTTGTGATGAAGGTCTTGTTTTAGATAATCGAGAACGTCCTTAAAGCGAAAAAGATTCTCGGGCGCCGCTTCACAAAGGGCTTCATGCGCTTCCAGCATCGTTTCCGTTTGCTCCTGTTTTTTGCTATCTCGCGATAGATCCTTGGACGCGCGATCGAGCGCCTCACATTCAGGCGCAGTCGTGCCATCGGCACGAATATCGAATATCTGATCCAGGCCCAGCCCGGAAAGGAGCTCCCGGCTGCGATTCCGGCAGTGGACGACGTGAAGATGACCTCGACCGAGTTCCTTCAAGCGCAACGCCACGCTGGCCATTGTTCCCATGAATGTGGAATCCATCATGGCGCAATCCGCCAGATCAACGACAAACTCGCGATAACCGCGGTCCAACATTTCGCGAGCGAATTCCTTCAGGTTGCCGCTGTTCAGGAAACTACCTTTTCCCTCTACTTTCACCCATACGGTTGGACCGTTTATCCCTACTTGAATCGATGACTCCACGTTTTCTCTCTATAAGATACAAGACCGGGAGGCACGCTGTCAAACCTTCCCAGCTCACGAAAACCTCTAAGAATTGATTCGAAATGGATAACGCAGAAAGCCGAATATCTCAAAGAGAGCCAATCTGATGCTGCTCCCACATGTAGGAGCGGTTTTCCGCCACGATCCTCCCGTTTTCGATTAACAAACATCGCCAGGCAATCACTCGCCCGTCATCAAGGTAATCATCGCCAATGACTTTGAATTCCGTTTTATGAGTGCCCCGCACGTTTCGGTAGGAAATCTCCTGTGCCTGGACGTGTTCGTGCAATTTCTCCTGGCGATACTCCAGACGCACTGTGAGATCGGCGGGCCGCTTTGCCCGCCAAAAGAAATCGAAGTAATCGCCGAAACGTTGGCGCGTATCCACCCCAGTCACGGCGCCGAAGAGCCGGTATTGCCGCTCAAATGTGATGGGCGCATCTTGAAGGGTCGCTGTCTTCTGGGAAGACGATGTACTGCCGCCGCCTGTAAGCGCTCCCGGTTTGAGAGTGCTGGATGTCTGTCGCGCCGGCGCTTGTACGGGTGCTTTTTCACTTAAAAAGAAAAGTTTCGTCTTTCGAAACTGGAAGTCTTTGCTCAACGCCACTGGAAGCGGCGCCGCTTTTTCGACAATCTTGGGTTCTTCCGTCGCCCGCGCTAATCCGCTTGCGATAATGATCAACCCGGCCGCCACCGCCTTAAACTTCATCCCCTAATGAAACCGGTTCACGCGCCGCATGTCAATATACGTCGTATCGGACGCAATCAGTCCCATGGTTTCACTTGCCCTGTTTCCCGCCTAGATTTTCACCGTGATCGACGTTCAATATCAGCGCGGCGTTTACTTGTCGCACGAGGACTTGTGGCTCGACCCGTGGGACGCCAAGCGTTTCGCATTCGTCTCGCACGCGCATAGCGACCACATCGCGCCACATGATGAGATCATCGTTTCGAAGCGCACCGCTCGGTTGATGCAGGCGCGTCTACCGGGGACACGCATAGAACATGCATTGTCGTTTGGCGAACGAAGAACAGTGCACGATGTCGATGTAACGTTGTTGCCCGCCGGCCACATTTTCGGTTCGGCGCAATTTTTTCTTTTCGCGAGAGACGAGACGCTGCTTTATACGGGGGATTTCAAGCTGCGTCCGGGGAAATCCGCCGAGCGCGCGGAGTGGCGCGAGGCCGACACACTCATCATGGAGACGACTTTTGGCCTGCCGCGCTATCGATTTCCGCCAACGGAACAAGTTATTGACCAAATCGTCACTTTCTGCCGCGAAACACTGGACGATGGCCAGGTGCCAGTGCTCCTCGGCTACTCGTTAGGTAAGGCGCAGGAGATATTGTGCTCGCTCGACGAAGCAGGATTAACGCCCATGCTGCACGGCTCCGTCTATCAGATGACCCGCATCTACGAACAGCTCGGCCAATCGTTCTGTAAATACGTGCGCTACAACGTGAATGATGTCGCGGGAAAAGTCCTCATCTGTCCACCCAGCGCAAATCGATCGCGCATGCTGGAAAAAATTCCGCACAAACGCGTTGCGATGATCAGTGGCTGGGCGACTGATCCCAACGCGGTTTATCGCTATCAGGTTGATGCCGCTTTTCCTCTTTCGGACCACGCTGATTACAACGACCTGCTTCGCTATGTCGATCTTGTGCGGCCCAGGCGCGTGTTCACCCTCCATGGTTTCGCCGCCGAGTTTGCGCGCGATTTGCGCGAACGCGGCATCGAGGCCTGGGCGCTCACGGAAGAAAATCAAATGGAACTGAGCTTGGGGAGCGCGGGCATGTTGCCGGAAGCCTCTGGCAAAACGCGCGGTGAAGTTGTCCGGCAAAGTGCCGGACAGAGCGGGCAGCATGCCCGCGCTCCTCAATCCGAATCGGAATTCTTTGCATTCGCTCACGTCGGCGAAAGAATCGGCGCCGCTGCCGCAAAGCTGCAGAAAGTGCGTTTGCTTGCCGATTATTTGCGGACGCTCGGTCAAGAACAGCTTCCCATCGCGGCGATTTACTTTACAGGCCGGGCTTTTGCGCAGAGCGATCCGCGCACATTGCAAGTGGGAGGATCGATCATCTACCGCGCAATGATGGCAGCGGCGAAATTGAGCGACGCAGAGTTCCACCGCATTGCCCACGGGCACGGAGACGCCGGCAAAACTGCCTTCGAAGCGCTGGAGGGGCGCACTAATCCCGAGCCGTTCGCGCTCGAAGAATCGTGCAATTTCTTCGATACATTGCATCGAAGCCGTGGCCCCATTGCGAAGACCGAGTTGCTGCGATCACGCCTTGCCAAATTGTCCGCGCGTGAGGCTCAGTACGTGGTCAAGATTCTCACGGGAGACTTGCGCATCGGCTTGCGGGAGGGACTCGTGGAAGAAGCAATCGCCCACGGCTTCGAGATGCCGCTGGATCAGGTGAAGGAAGCCCACATGCTCCTGGGCGATATCGGCGCCACCGCAATGCTTGCTTCACGAAAAGAATTGCACCGCGCGGAATTATCGATCTTTCGTCCGATCAAGTGCATGCTGGCGACTCCGGAACCAACAGCAGAAGCAGTGTGGGAACGGTTCGTCGAAGGGAAGGATCCTGCGGCCCAACTGCTTTCGGTCGCCGCGGCGACCTATGACGCAGCAGGCAACGCGGCTACAGTTTATTTGGAAGACAAATTCGACGGTATTCGCGCGCAGCTTCATCGCAGCGGACAACGGGTCGAAATTTTCTCGCGCGATTTGCGGCGCATCACCGATCAATTTCCAGAACTGGCGAGGCAAGCAAGGAACTTCGAGAAAGAGCTGATCGTGGATGGTGAAATTATCGCCTATGAACAAGGTCGCAGACTCACCTTCTTTGATCTGCAAAAGCGGCTCGGTCGCAAAAGTGATGGCGCGGATTTGTTCGATGGTGTCGCGGCAGATGTGCCGGTCGCTTTTATCATCTTTGATCTTCTTTGGCTGAATGGGCGCTCGTTGCTGAAAACTCCGCTGCGCGAGCGACGCGGACGGCTCGGCGGCTTGCGATTACCGCCGCAATTTCAGATAGCGGAAGTAATGTCCGCGCATTCCGCGAGTGAGATCGAGCAAACTTTCCAACAGGCTCGGCGTCGCTTGAACGAAGGTCTTATGATCAAAGACCCGGAAAGCGTCTATTTACCGGGCACCCGTGGGATGTTTTGGTTTAAGCTCAAGAAAGAGCTGGCAACGCTCGATGTAGTGGTCGTCGCCGCCGAGCTTGGCCATGGCAAACGCAATAATGTGCTGAGTGATTACACATTCGCGGTGCGCGACGAAACAACGGGCGAGCTCTTGCCGATAGGCAAAGCCTATAGTGGGCTGACTGACGCGGAGATTGCGGACTTAACCGAGCACTTCAAACAGAACACGATTGCAGATCATGGCCGATACCGTGAAGTGAACCCGGACATCGTGCTCGAGGTCGCATTCAACTCAATCCAGCCGAGTACGCGCCACGCCAGTGGACTCGCGCTGCGCTTTCCCAGAATCAAAGCGATCCGGCGCGACAAAAATGTCGATTCCATCGACACCCTCGAATACGCGCGACAACTCGCGGCGCAGCGATCAGAGGTTGGAGTGTTGGAGTAATGCTTTAGGCGGATTCCTACACTGAGCCATCCCGAGTGAAGCGAAGTCGCCAATACTTCACTATGCGACCGCACCCCTACTGCGGTGTTCCATCGGAAGATGTTGGCGATGGCGCGGGCGAGGCACTTTCCGACTGATCAGACGCCGGCGAAGACGATGTCGATTCTGAATTGCCGGGCGTTCCTGATGAACCCGCGGACGTTTCCGAAATGCCTGGCGCCTCCGGCAAAGATGAGCCCGGCGCCTCCGGCAAAGATGATGGTGTCGCAAAACGACTGTGCCGAAGACCACGCGGCGGAACCCCGGCGCGCCCAGGGATAGGCGGGATGGCGAAGTCCCCCGGTGGGGAACCTGGCGCCGCATCTGGTCCGGCTGATTTTCTTTTCTCCAACGCCTTCTTGCGGTTCTCGAGCCAGGCTTGGCGCCGCTCGATCTGCTGTTGCTTCTGGGCCTCCTGCTCCGCAGCCAATTGTTGCTGCACCTCCTGCTTGACCATGGCTCTTATTTCTTCCTTGGTTGTCTGCTTTTGGCAGGAACAAAATGTGGCCAAGGCAAGGATCAGCGGCAGGGCAAACGAGTTCTTCATGTCAGGATTGGTAATATGGTTGATTCTTGTTGTTCGAACTAAGCGAGTAAGCGAGCACGCCTTCTAGCGCGAGTCAATGCGACCGCGCGGACAGCGAAACCGCGATTCGTTTTCGTTATTCGAGAGAGGAACAAAGGACCGCCGCCGATCAAAGGAAAGTTAACGCGCCGGCGCCGTTGGTGAAGTTGCCGGTTTCACGATGACCGTTTCGACCCGGTCACGTCGAAAACGCTGAATGTTGGCGTAAACGGCCAACAGCGCCATTGATCCGACGATTATAAGCATCAGCACAACAGCACTCTTTGGAACTCGGGACGACCGAAATTTTTCGCGAGGCGGCTGTGCCGAATTCACAGTTAAAGTATCGATGTCGATCTCGCGCGCGCAAATCCGATCACGTCAACTCTAGTGCCGCGATTGAATCCATGACGCGCTGGCTTAGGCGTCTGTAGAGATTCTTCCCTCGCGATTCGACCTCGGCCGACGTAAAAAAAATCGGTTCTCCAATAACGATGGTGATTGGCGCAAAGTGCAAACCGCCACCGCCACGCGGCAAAGCTTCATGGGCGCCGAAGATCCGCATCGGTACAACCGGGGCGAGCGTCTTTGCAATTACGAGCCCCAACCCCGGCTCGGCGGGCTGCAAGCTGCCGTCGAGGGTCCGCGAGCCTTCCGGAAAAACCAGCGCTGCATTTCCGGACTCGAGGACGCGAATAAGGGCCTTCAGGGCGCTGCGGTCGATCCCCTCCTGATTAACTGGGATCACATTCAGCTTAGGCAAAAGCCAGCCAAGCAAGGGCACGTCCATCAACGTTCGCCGCGCCAGAAAATAAATCGCGCGATCGCATGTAGTGCCCGCGAGGGGCGGATCGAGATAACTCTGATGGTTCATCGCGAGAATCACCGGACCGCTTTGAACCATGCGCTCCCGATGAATTACGCGAAGACGAAAAAAAAATCGGCCAACCAGGCGAGAAAAATTGTAGCCAAGCCAGTAATAGAAGTTCATCGTTAAGGCGCTAAGGCGTCGAGTATCGAAACGGCGGAAAAAGCGGAGGATCAGGCGGCAGAAGGAAGGAGGCCGTTTTGTTCCAGCCGGCCGATGATCTCGTTGACAACTTGTTCGATTGTTAAGTGCGACGTATCGATTATGCAGGCGTCTTTGGCGACGACGAGCGGCGACACAGGTCGCGACGAATCGGCGTGGTCACGCATCGTAATTTCATCGCGTTGCCCCTGCGCCGCACGACGGCGCAGACGCACCTCAGGCGAAGCATCGACATAAAATTTGTAGGCAGTGTCTGGGAAAACGACCGAGCCGATATCCCGGCCTTCAATAACCAAGTCGCGACCCTGTGCATGCTCGCGCATTTTCTCGACGACAATTTCACGGACTCGCGGAATGCTGCTGACGCGGGAAACACTTTCGTTTACGCGATCGTCGCGCAAGTAATCGCCCGGATCGACATTATCAATAAAGATGCACAACTCGTTATCTCGGAGGCAGCAAGTGATCTGGGCAGATTCGACAGCGTGCGCAACGCGATCGCTTTCTCCCACATCGATTCCCTTTTGCAGGATATGCCAGGTGATCGCTCGATAAATCGCCCCTGAATTGAGATAGGCAAAGCCAAGCCGACGAGCAAGCTCACGCGTAACGCTGCTTTTCCCAGAGGCGGCAGGCCCATCAATGGCAACGACGCGATGGGAGGATTGCTGGCCGGACTGCATGACGCGAGGCAAATTTAGCCATCGTTTTCATGGCGACGCAATGCGCCTCATAAGGTGTGTGTAACCTACGTGGCCTGCGAATTAGGCTTCCTCGACCGGGGCAGGAGTAAGCGAACCGATCACAGGAGTGCTTATCTGCATCCGTTTCGGATTGGTGAACTCCTCCAGAACGGCTTCAAATCCCGGATAAGACTCACGAATGCACTCGGCATCCTGAACGATAGTTTCCCCGTCAGCGAACAGACCCGCTATGGCAAATGCCATCGCAACGCGATGATCGCCGAAGCTTGCTACGCGCGCCCCATGCAGCGGAGCCGGACCATGAATTTCGAGGCCATCGTTCATTTCCGTGACCTGCGCGCCCATAGTGCGCAGATTGTGCGCGATAGCGGCAATGCGATCGGATTCTTTCACACGCAATTCCTGGGCATGCCGAATAATCGTTTTACCATTTGCCAGGGCGCCTGCGACTGCGAGGATCGGCAGTTCGTCAATGAGCTGCGGCACTTCTCTGCCCTGAATAACGGTGCCTTTGAGGGGGACTCCCGTGACCTCGACGACCCCCCGCGGTTCAAGTTGATCGACCTCTTCAATCGCCTCTCGCACTTGCGCGCCCATTCGGAGCAACACGCCGAGTAAGGCCGTTCTAGTGTCGTTTAGGCCAACTTCGCGCACAAGCAGATGACCTCGCGGTTGCGCCGCCGCGGCGACCAGCCAAAAGGCTGCCGAGGAAATATCGCCCGGAATTGTAAAGTCGCGAGACTCCGGCACCTGGTCGCCGAAGACAGTAACGCTCCCGTCGCCATCCTTTGCCGTGCTAACGAGAAAATAATTAAACATCATCTCCGTATGGTTTCGCGTCGGTGATGGTTCCTCGACAGTCGTCTTGCCCTTGGCGAAAAGGCCCGCCAGCAGCAAAGCACTCTTAACCTGCGAGCTCGCAATGGGCAGCCGATAGCGAATTCCACGCAAGGAGCCTCCATGGATGCGAAGCGGTGGCGTCTGTTCCGGCCCCTCTGCGAGAATATTTGCACCCATCTGGCGAAGCGGCGTGATCACGCGGTCCATAGGACGTCGCGAAAGCGCCGCATCACCGACGAGGCGGCTCTCAAATGTCTGTCCGGCAAGCAGCCCAGCGAGAAGTCGCATGGTCGTGCCGGAATTTCCGCAATCGATTTCCTTTTTAGGCGGTGCAAGGACGCGCTTTTTCCCATGGACGATCAGCCTGTCCGGCTGGGGCTGTTCGATCTTAATACCCAGAGCGCGCATGGCATTGACTGTATGTATGCAATCTTCGCTCGGGAGAAAACCGCGCAGCGTGCATACACCATTCGACAAGGCCGCAATGATTACCGCGCGATGCGAAATGCTTTTGTCGCCCGGTACGGTAATTTCGATATCAATTCGAGACGCCCGTTTGATTCGTAATTCCATAGACAAGTGTGAAATTTTTCCCGAAGCGAACGCTTCATCCGCGCGCGATGATCAGCATCGGATATAAGACGCGGTTGTCCAGCTTCGCTCCCTCAAGGCCAAAAATCCGAAGATTTTTAGCTGAACTTTGCCAGCGCGACGAGCATTGGCAAAATTACGGAACAAGAAAAATTTTGTCTGTGTAGGGATCTTTTACTTCTGTTCCTGGCGGAAACCCTTCTACATCGACGTACTTGCCAGGCGAATAAGGACTTTCCACCAGATGAGGTTTGCCAGGAACGGGTATTCCGTACGGATAATCTCCCTTGGCGACTTTTGTCGGCGCGGCCGTTGGAGGAGGCGAGGCTGCAGTCTCCGTCTGCGGCGTCCCCATCGGCTGAACGGGCCCATTGGGATTAAATGGCTGTTGCTGCGGCGGATATTCCTCAGTACGGCTTGGCGGATAATTGGCGACGCGATGGCGGGTGGGTTGCGGCGGCTCTTCACTGCATGAGGCGACGAAGAAGGTGGTGAGTAGGGCAAGGGACAGTGAGAATTTCATAATTGAAAATGCTGTTGCAATCCTATCTGCAGTCCAACCCATTGCCAATCACTAAATCGTTTTTCGCCGCAAGCCCTGGGGGCACTTCGGTAAAGATTGACCTGAATACAATGACGGACCGGTTTTCATCCGAATCCAAAGAAGAATGTCGAACAACTCCCGTGCACAGATTTTGGTCGTGGACGACGATGCCATAAGTCGCAAGATCCTGGCACAACTTCTGGCCTCCGCTGGTCACGACTGCCGCGAGTGCGAGGACGGGGCCAAAGCGTTACAACTAATTCACGCCAAGCCGCCTTCACTTCTTCTTCTTGATTTCGATATGCCGGGGCTAAACGGCGCCGAGGTTCTAAGACGCCTTCGCTCGGATGCCGATCCGGCAGTCGCGCAGATTCCCGCGATTATGTTGACTGGGCATGGGAGTGAAGAAAGCGAGGTATCCTGTTTGCAAGCTGGCGCGGATGATTTTGTGACCAAGCCAATCAATGCCGCGGTGCTGCTGGCGCGAATTGAGACCCAGCTTCGCCTGCGCTCCATGCGACGCCAATTAGAGCGGCAAAATGATGAGCTCGAAGAATGGCGTCGCAATCTCGAGCGCGATCTGGCCGCTGCGCGTTTGACGCAACAATCACTGATTCCTCAAAAGCCGCCGCCGCTCCCCGGTTGGCAAGTTGCCACCTGTTACCGCCCCGTAATCCAGGTGGGCGGTGATATCTACGGCTGGCTGCCTATGAAGGATAGCCGGATTTTGTTTTGGATCGCAGATGGCACCGGACATGGGGCCGCTGCTGCGTTGCTTACCACGCTAGCGAAACTCCTTTTTCATTATGGCAGCGTGGAACATGACGCGCCAGCCACGGTAATGGAAAGGGTGAACAGTGATTTCCGCAGTATTTTTGGCGCACGCTCTTTTATGACGGCGATGTGTGTCGCCCTCGATCCCGCGAGCGGACACGCGAGCGTCGTGGGCGCGGGTCACCCACCGTTGCTGGTCAGCCGCGACAACGGGGCGACGGAGTCAATAGCCTCGATCGCGCCGCCATTGGGCTTAATCGAACATCCCGAATTTACAGAAACCGTCATTGGCTTCGAAACGGGGGACGCTTTTCTTCTCTATACAGATGGTCTGTTTGGCTCGGCGAAGGACGAGCGGCGCCGTCTGACTCCGCAACGCTTGGAGAAAATGCTGGATCATTCCGCGCCCAGTGCAGAGGCGCTGCTCAAGGGAATACTAACTCAAGTAGCGCCAGATAACGCCGGGGACGCTCTGCCAGATGATCTGGCGGCCCTGGCGGTCCGTCGGGCGGCCTAGTAATATTTTTTTCGTTTGCTTAAAATTAGTATTGCTCTCTTGCGAGGGAAACGTTAATCAGCGTCCATGCCGAAAACCAAAAAGAAACCTTCCAAGCGCAAACCGAATCCCGCCTTCATGAGACCGGTCCAACCTGACGATAAGCTTTCTGCCATCGTCGGGTCACAGCCGTTACCACGCTCCGAGCTTACCAAAAAGCTTTGGAACTACATCAAGAAGCACGGTTGCCAAGATAAGAAGAAAAGAACCATGATCAACGCCGATGACTCACTAAGGCCGGTATTTAATGGTAAAAGCCAGGTGAGCATGTTCGAGATGACCAAGCTTGTCTCGAAGCATCTGCACTAGATCTCAAATCCGTTCAATAGCCCGGCGTTCGTGCGCCGGGCTATCTGCGGACACAGCCCGCGGAATAATTCCCGCACCGACGGTGCGTTGTACCGCTCTTGCGCCGGGCTGCAATCTGGTTGAAGTTGGCGGCGTGAAAAATCATCGTTTGATTCTTTTTGCTGCCGCAGCGTCTGTTTTTCTCGCTGCGCCGCTGGCTCGCGCCGAGTCGGCCGGCTGGCTAAGTGATTACCAGAAAGCCCAGCAAGAGGCGAAGGCGAGCAATAAATTTCTCCTGCTCGATTTCACTGGTTCGGACTGGTGCGGCTGGTGCAAAAAGTTCGACAGGGAGATTCTATCGCAATCTCAGTTTAAAGATTACGCACGTGAGAATCTCGTGCTCGTGGAACTCGATTTCCCGCGGGGCAAGCCGCAAAGCACCGAACTGAGAAAGCAGAATCAAGAGCTCGCGCAGCAATACCAAGTTCAGGGATTTCCCACTATCGTCGTGCTCAATGGCGATGGCCGAAAGGTCTGGCAATACGATGGCTATTTCCCCGACGGGCCGGCCGCCTTCGTTGCGCTACTAGAGAAATTGCGCAAAGGTTGAATGCACATCGATTGTTTGCGGCAACGCGCAAATCTACTGTGATATTCGTCAGTCTGGCGTCTTCCGTGGCCGCTTCCTGCGTAACTGGCCACCTCTGCTAGATACACGCATTCAGTTCGCTCCTTATCACGCTTATGTCTGTTTGCCGTCTGCTTCTCTTTTGTCTCGCCGGACTGATCGTACATGAGTTTCGAGCGGAGTCAGCAGTTCCAGCGCACGAGGCGGAGCGTGATAACCCGGGCCCCGCGGCTGAGTCGAGTATCACGTTCAGCTCAGTCCATGTGGACGGCCCTTACATAGCGATGACCTTTGACGATGGGCCAAGCGCAACGCTTACCCCGAAGCTGCTCGATTTGCTCGCCGCTCACCACATTAAGGCAACTTTCTTCGTGATCGGCGAGAACGTCGCGGAACATCCCGAGATTGTTGCGCGGGCTGCTCGGGAAGGTCACGAAATTGGAAACCACAGCTGGTCGCATCCCAACCTCGCTAAGATGTCGGAGGAAGGCGTTCGCAGCCAACTGCGGCGAACTGACGACGCAATTAAAAGCGCTACCGGTGTTCGTCCGACTTTGCTCCGGCCGCCTTATGGATCGATCACGGCACGCGAAAAACGTTGGATCCATGATGAATTCGGATATCAGATCATTCTTTGGGACGTGGATCCGAATGACTGGAAGCGACCAGGTCCGGCTGTGGTTCGCACTCGCATTCTTAAAGAGACTCGGCCTGGCTCGATCGTGTTGTCTCACGATATTCACCCGGGAACAATCGAAGCCATGCCTTCTACCTTCGATGCGCTCGAAGCGAAGGGATTCAAATTCGTCACCGTATCGGAGCTGATTCGCACGGCGGTAGCTCAACCGCCACATGCCTCGCCGCGGACAGGCGGGAGCATTCCGACAGCTATCACTGCATCGCCGTCACCACCACCGTCTCCGGCATCTTCACCAGGTAGCTAAGCCAGGAAGAAGTGCTACTTCTTCGCTGCACCGGAATTTCGTTCAGCCAAACGCTGCTCGGTTTGGCGGCGGGCAATGACGAAGTGATTGTTTTCGCCGTAGCTCCGCCATGGGCCCGGAGGCACATCGCGAACTTCGATAAATTGCCAATCGGTCACGTCGGTTGGCGCGAGCCCGAGATAATCGCGCACGGCCGGGGAAACATCCAGGCCGGCTCCATGGTTCAGGTTTGGCTTCGGCCGTTCATTTTGGAACACATATTGGAAGTGATCCGTGCGAAAGGGGCCGCAATCTTCCCATTGCGCGTAGCAAGTGCGATTCCCCTTTCGAATGGCGATCCAGCGATCCTTGCACACTGATTGACCAGGCCCCGTGTAGGCCTGTTTGAACCATGGGATAACAAGCGGCGCTTCCGGTTTAAACTGGCCGTGCGTGACATCATTGTACGGCAGTGCGCAATAGAAGGGATTCTGGCGCGGGATAAACGCCACCGGAATATAGCTGCGTCTCGCCGACGACTCGGGGTTGTCAAATCCACCGTAACTGCCGGTCCAATTCGCGTCCCAGGAACTTCTGTAATTGGGCACCGGATTGTTACCTCCGGCTTGTTCTCCAACCCAAAACACCGTGGTTACAATATTCGTTTTCCATTGGAAACGTTGTATCGCAGGGCGCGAACTTGTCGGGACAAACACTTGCGGCTCAACTTTAAGCAATGCCTGCTCGCGCAGCTTCATTGCATATTTGGCAAAGTCTGCCGCCGTCGCGTAGGGCGAAGTGGATTGTTCGTCGGCTCTAGCTGCGGCAGCTATCGCTAGAGTCAGACAAGCCGCAAAAAGTCTCTTCATGCAGAACTTACCGCCACCCTTTATCTGATCACTTGCTTTTAGGCAAGACGAATTTTCGATGCGCGACGGGGCGGACCACACATTGCGATCCGGGGCTCAACCGCGGCTAAGCACCGTCTCGCCCTTGAATTGTCGATCTTCCGTCTCGGGATAATCCAGCGTGTAATGGAGACCACGGCTCTCTTTTCGACTCAACGCAGAATCGACAATCAACGCTGCCACCGTTGCGAGATTACGCAGCTCGAGCAGGTCCACGGATATTTTGAAATTCCAATAGAACTCGCGAATTTCCCGCTGGAGATTTCGCAACCGCGCGCTGGCGCGCTGCAGCCGCTTGTCGGTTCGCACAATTCCCACGTAATCCCACATCAGACGTCTGATCTCGTCCCAATTGTGATAAATCACGACCATTTCATCAACGTCCTGCACATCTCCCGATTTCCATTCGGGCAACGAAATTCTTTGTTTTGAACCCGATCGTATGTCGATGCAGGCCACCGCTGCGCGATGCGCCACAACCAGACCTTCCAGCAGGGAGTTGCTCGCCAGACGATTTGCTCCGTGCAACCCGGTGCACGCCACCTCGCCGATCGCATACAACCCTGGCAAATTCGTTGCACCATTCATGTCCGTTTTGATTCCACCGCATTGATAATGCGCCGCCGGCACGACCGGAATCGCCTGCTTCGACATGTCGATGCCAAACCGCAGGCATGTCTCGTAAATGTGCGGGAATCGCTCGCGAATAAATTCCGGGGACTTGTGCGTGATATCTAGAAACACGCACTTCGCGCCGGAGCGCTTGATCTCCGCGTCGATCGCTCGCGCCACGATATCGCGCGGCGCGAGCGAGCCACGCGCGTCATAACGTTTCATAAAATCTTCGCCTCGATTGTTGCGCAAGATTCCGCCTTCGCCGCGCACTGCTTCCGAAATTAAAAATGATTTGGCCTGGGCGTGAAAAAGACAGGTTGGATGAAATTGGATGAATTCCATGTTCGCGATCTCGGCGCCCACTCGCCACGCCATCGCCACACCATCTCCCGTCGCGATATCCGGATTCGTCGTGTACAAATAAACTTTGCCGCAACCGCCGGTCGCGAGCACGATTCGATCCGAACGGATCGTTTCTACTTCTCCTTTTTTTTCGTCCAGCATGTAAACGCCAAGACAGCGGTCTTCTGCGGCGAAGCCGAGCTTGGCCGCGGTGATCAAATCCACCGCCATGTGATTTTCTAAAAGCTCGACCTCTGACTGCCGACGCAGCTCGCGCAACAAAGTCTCCTCAATCTCCTTCCCTGTCACGTCTTGTACATGCAACACGCGGCGCTTCGAATGGCCGCCCTCCCGGCCAAGATCGAGCTCACGATGTCCGGAAACATCCCGCTCGTCGAACTGCAACCCGAGTTCCATCAGTTCGCGGATGCGCTCCGGACCTTCGGTCACAACCGTGCGCACCACCGCCTCATCACACAGGCCTGCGCCAGCCACAAGCGTGTCGCGCACATGTAGCTCGAATGAATCTTCATCGCTGGTCACGCACGCGATTCCGCCTTGCGCCCAGGCCGTATTGGTGTCGGCCCCTTTGCGTTTCGTGATTACGGCAACCGAGCCATACTTCGCTACTTTCAACGCAAAGCTGAGACCGGCGATACCGCTGCCGATCACAACGAAATCGTACTCCTTCATGGCAGGCGGATATTGTCGATCAGACGAGTTTTGCCGAAAAAAACGGCAAGCGCGAGCAGCGAATTTGGCCTGACGACTTCTATTGACTGCAAACTCTCTGCGTCAACAAGATCGGCATAGTCAATACGGGCGAGCGCCGCCTGCTCGATTGTCTCGCGAACTGCGGAGACAATTCGCGCAGCCGACTTTTCGCCGTCGCCCGCCATCGCGGCTCCTTTCATCAGGGCCTTTCGCAAAACCGTCGCCTGTTTTCGTTCCTCCACGTTCAAGTATTGATTGCGCGAACTGCACGCGAGCCCGTCGTCCTCGCGAATTGTAGGCACAGCGATGATGTCGATGTTGAAATTCAAATCGCGCACCATTCGGCGAACAATCGCAAGCTGTTGAAAATCTTTTTCGCCAAACACCGCCGCGTCCGGCGCAAGAATATTGAAAAGCTTCGCGACCACCGTGCAAACACCACGGAAATGTCCGAGGCGCGATTTGCCCTCAAGCACACTCGACAAAGAAGTTTCCTCCACAAATGTCGAGCGATCATCAAAATACATGTCGCCGACCGGCGGCCGAAACAAAAGATCGACCCCTGCGTCCCGGCAAAAATCCTCATCGGCTTTTTCCGGACGCGGATATCGTTGGTAATCGCTTCCCGGCTCAAACTGGAGCGGGTTCACAAAGATGCTCACCGCCACTTCGCCATCGGGGCCGGCGTGCGCACGCGCTATCCGAATCAACTGCAAATGCGCCTTGTGCAAGGCCCCCATCGTTGGAACGAGCACGAGAGGTTTGTTTTTTACCAGTGACCTAGCGGTGGCGACGGTGGTGAGAATTTCCACGCCGGCAGCATTACCCAATCGCCTGCAATCCGCGAATCACGAAATATATCTGGGTCGGACACGACCCCAAATCAAAGGAAGAGGATAAATACGCCAGTGACCATCAACGCGAGCATCCAGAACAAATCGATGTTGAACCAAGCTCGGCGCAACATTCCGACACCGAGCTTCTCGTAAACCAACATCGCCACCAAGCCAGTTACCAGAAGATAGCCCAAGGTATGGACGGCAACTGAACTCGTCAGGAGCGAAGGCGTGCTGAACTTGGCGAATTCGAGGGCGCAGGTCGCGTGCATGTGTAAGCCCATTGGACCCGTGTGTTGTGCAAGCGTCTGTGGGGCTGATTTAAGAAATAACGGGATTAGCATTAAACCCGCGCCATGGGCCGATGCCATCACAAAAGACCAAAGAGTTAAATCGCCGAAACCAACCCGCATGCCTACCCAGTTCGGGTGACGTGAGCGAAAGAGGCGATACAATCCAAAAGCAAATAGGATCGCAGCAGCAGTAATTTTTAGAGCGAATGGTGGCACGGCAACCCGAGCCAGGAGAACCGCGGCGATGATGATCCCGATGGAAAGCGCGTGCCCGAGAGCGATCGGCGGCAGAGCGCGAAGGACTGCTATGCGCTTCTGTTCCTGCAATCCGAGTCCAACAGCAAACAACCATCCCATCGCCGGATTGATCCCATGAAAAGCGCCTAAGCCGAACAGCGTCAGCCAGGGCCAGAGCTCACTCACGGAAAGCAATAGGAATCGCTCGATGAGTCGCCGCCTTCGAGGCGGACTTGGTGAACCCGATAATCGCTGCTCTCGACAAAAAAAATTTCGTCGAGGGCAATGCCGCCGTTCCGGCCCGCGTCAAGCTTGACCATCCAACTGCCCACGCCGTCGGGATAAAATTGTTCGTCCCACGCGGCGTAGAGCGAGTTCGTAAAATAGATTCGTTTCCCGTCGCGGCTCACTTCCACCATTTGCGGTCCGCCAGCCAACGGCTGGTTCGGATTTTTCGGGTGGGACGTTCGGTTAACAATCCCGCCGATGCGCACCGACCCGGTCTTCTTCGGGCTGAATGGATCGGACACGTCGTACTGCAAGAATTCACCTGTTCCCCAGCAGGAAACGTACAAAAATTTGTCATCCAGCGACAAATTAATGTCCGATACCAGTGGCGGCACTGCTTTAAAATCCTTGAGCATCGGCGGCAGCTTCGCCGGGTCGGCGGGTTCGGCTGGGATTTCGATCACTTTCTTTAGATCCCACGCACCATCGGCCCGATACCAGAGCCAGACGGATGCGGATAAATCCTTGAGCGAAACGACCACTCCAACAAAACCGTACGCCTTGGTCGGGTTGTGCGCAGGACGCATCTCAAGGACCATCTGCTGCTCTTTTCCCAAATCGAGCGCCTGGATATGGCGTCGTCGGCGCAAATCCCAAACGTGCATCTGATGGCCGTATTTGCTGGCCAGAAGCAGGTCCGGCTGCAATCCGCTTTCAATCATGTTCGGCGTGCCCCACTCGCTGCTCAGCAGCGTGTCGAAACCCAAATGCCACCAAAAATCGTAATGAAGAAATTGCGGACCGCGGTCCATTTCCCACTGGCCCAGAATCTCGAACGTTTCGCAATCGAGCATGAAGATGCCGCCCGGACCGTCACCATTGGGCGCCCCAAACGCGCTGACGTAAATGCCTTCCGGCCCGCAGTGAATCGTGTGCGGACGCGAATAATTAGCCCGCGAGAAGACTTCTTCCGGTTCGATCACTTTAACAATCTTCGGTTTTCGCGGATTGGGCTTCGTGTCGATAATGTGAATGCGAGATGAGCGCAGCCCAGGGACAACCAGGTAGCGGCGCTCGACGTGCGGATGCGGGGCGTACGGGCAAAGGGCCGAACTGCACGCATTCCAACCGAAATGATGCAGCTCGTCGCCAAACTTTGGCATCTTAACCTCCCCAACGCGCTGGCCGTAAGTGCGTGACCCGGGATCAATATCCACAACCAACAGCGCGTCGTTGAGGTTGCTGCCTGGCGCATTAAGCGCCGCTACAAACGCATGCTTTTCAGCGGGAGCCTCCATCGCCAAACGCGGCGACGGATAAAACGTCGGGTCCGGTTTCAAGAGCGGCATAAATGCCTTTCAGGTTCTATGCTTCACTTGATTACGTCTTCGCGGGCGAAATTTCAAGGCATTGTTCAGCCGATTCCAAGCCGCAAACAAAGTCACTCCAAGTTGAATTTTATTCGAGCCAAATGGCTTGCCGCGCGAACCGAAATTTTTTGCGCCCAAAATCTTGCCAGCCGGCTCGTCGCGCTAAGTCATCCAATTCTGCAAAAGAAAATGCCCGCTTGACGGAGAGTCGCGCATCATAACGTGTCATCGGTTCGCGAAAAATCAGCGCGGTCAAAAGATAGACGCCGGCGGTCGCAAGGAACCCGCGCCGCAAATCAGAAACGAGGACAAATCTTCGGGAGAGTTCGCGGCATCGACGCAAGAGCCGGATCGCATCCTCTTCACTGAAATGATGCAGCGCGAGAGAATTGAGGACGATGTCGTAGGGCGCATTAGCTTGCCGTTCTAAAATGTTCGCTTCCACGAGCGAAATTTCCGGATAACCGATGCTCAATCGTCTTGCGATCTCCAGTGTGGCAGGTTGTCGGTCTAACGCGTCGATCTCAACGTTCGCACGAATTTTTCGTGCATAATCGACAATCAATCGCGGAATATCACCCGATCCGGTGGCAAGGTCGATAATGCGCATGCGGGCAGCACCAGGTTTGATCCAGCGATTTATAAAGTGCAAGACAAGGCGATAACTGCCAAACCAGCGGTTGAGTTGCCGAATTCGTTTCAGATCCCGCTCCAGCTCTGCAGAAACCGGTTGCGGACGATCCATCATCTCGAACACGGCCGGATCGAAGCTTCGCTTCATTAGATTATGCTAGCGGCTCACCGAATACCGCGTGCGTGGCGATTGAGGTCAATCGCCCCTACCTAAAAATTCCCGCCATGAATCGGGCAACTCCGCAGTCTCGACTTCGCTTGCGATGCGTCCCTCGAATTCGGGATGGAAAATAGTGCTTGTTCCGTAAACCATAATGACATCTTCGGCGCCTTCTACGCGAATCGCGTGCGCGACACCGGGGGGAACGACCACTCCCACATTGTTGCTGCTGCGATGATTGTCGCCATCGATGAAGAAACGCATGATGCGCTTGGAAAAACCAGTACGCACATCGCACAAAATCATCTCCACGGTTCCCTGGAGAAAAAACATGACGTCCCACTGCTCGTCATCGTAACGACGCAGCGAATAATTCTCGGGCGAGCGTACGAACAAACGTCGCAGCCATTTCTCGGCGGTCGTATCGGGCGGAATGCTCGGTGGATGCACATGAAATCCCTTCGCGCTCTGTGCAAACATGCGCGCGGCCGACCATTGCTTTGGCCAAAATCCGATTTTCGACAGGATTCCCTCATCGCGCCGGCAAAATTCGCCGAAAACTCCACGATGACGCTGCGAATGAATTTTTCGTGGAAAAATTTCCACGCCGGGGATCCAGGCGCGCTTTACCTCTGGCCTCGACCGGTCTGCTACGGCTAGTTCGCCGGCATCAATACCGGAATACGCGATGCGTTGCGCCAAGGAGCCTGCTTTATAATCGCGCGCAGTGAGCGCGTTTCGCGCCTCATCGCTCAAGCCCGTCCACAAGTTCGTTTCGTCTTTGTTCATATCGATCTTTTAAGACCGCTTATTGCTAATGAGAAATCCGCGCGTTCGCCAGAATAAACCATTTCGCAAATCGATGGGACACATTTTGCGATCCTGCTCGTGCTCATGCTCGTGCTCGTAATCGGTCTGCAGTTTCATTGCCGACCGTCGTTGAACCGCGGTGTGAGCGAGTGGCGCGTTTTTGGAAATTTCACCATCGTCATGAACTCCGTTTAGCCGGTTGTCAGACGGCAATATTATTGCAGATCGTACACTTCCACGAGAGCAACACCAGTGGTGTTGTTCACACCACGCACAATCGCGGTGTAATTGCCCGGTGGCAGCGTTGCAATAATTGCAGACTCGCTTGGCTGACTGGGAGAATGCCCGCTGTTCTGGATAGCGCTGACCTGGTTAGTGGTAATGACGCCGCCTATTACCGTAGTCTGCCAGTTATCGTTAAAGTCAATCAAAGCGCCTGTGCCATCGTGCAGTTCCAATGTCGGATCAGCCAAGGCGTTGGGAATATTATATGGAGGTGCGGATAACTCAGGACCAATGGCACGCAGAATCACCGTCTTTGGTCCGGTCCCTTGGACGATAAAACCGCCAATCATCACGTTGTTACCCGTCTGCACCAAGCCCCGAGTGCTGATGTTGCCTAGAATTGAAGCAGCCCCAGGGCTGAGATCGTACACTTCTACAAGAGCAACTCCGACGGCGTTATTTCTTCCCCGCACGATTGCGGTGTAGTTACCCGGTTGTAGCGTGGCTATAATCGCAGACTCGCTTGCCTGTATCGGAGCATGCCCGCTGTTTTGGATCGCGCTGACCTGGTTAGTGGTAATGATGCCGCCTATTATCGTAGTCTGCCAGTTGTCGTTAGAGGCAATCAAAGCCCCTGTGCCGTCGTGCAGTTCCAATGTCGGATCAGCCAAGGCGTTGGGAATATTGAATGGCGGCGCAGATAGCTCAGGACCAATGGCACGCAGAATGACCGTCTTTGGTCCGGTCCCTTCGACGATAAAACCGCCAATCATCACGTTGTCGCCCGTCTGCACAAAGCCCCGAGTGCTGATGTTGCCTAGCGTGACTCGATTCAGGTCGTAACCGATGACGTCGAGATTGATCCCTTCCGGCGATGTAGCCGTGACGTCGGAAGATTGTCCTGCACAACCAAATGCATTCTGGACATACGGATGCGCCTGAGGGCACGCGGTGCTCAACCAATCACCCAAATCGCCGCTCGAATCCTGACTGAAATTGACGATGTTGGTGCTGCCACCGTTGATCGAGAAATAGCGCGTGCCAGTCGAACTGATATTTCTGTGACCGGCAGAGGACCAACTGAACAGGTCCTGCGGGCGGAGATCAGAAAGATTTACTTGCGATCCAAAACCGATGACCTCGTCCATTTCGTGCTCCGTCGAACGCTGCGCGTCGAAGTTGCTGCCGCTGGTAGGTCGGGTGAACTGATACGGTACTGCAGAATTGAGGGTAACTATTCCATCGTATGGGCCGCCGTTGCCGACTCTGGCGTTTGCAAACATCGCCGGGGGCGTGTTCAACGCCACTGCCCGCCCGTTCGCACTCGACGGTTTGATGTTAGAGGATAATGCAGTGCCTGGCAGGCTGGCGTTCGCGAGATCGTCGTTGCTCGTCTTTGCATCGCCCCTCAGGGCATTGATATACGTGCTCCACGGAAACGTGTAGACCACCAAGTCGCTTTGCGAGATAGTCCCCGCCGACAGTGGAGTGCCATCCGGTGCAGTGGTTGAGTAGCGGAAAAAGATCTGGATCGTGATTGGATCGCTAAACAGCGACTCGTCAATCGAAATGGCTCGGTTGATCATCGCCTCGATGGCCGCCGCGTTTGGGTTGCTGGTAATGGAGCTGTCGAACGTTGCGTGAATGATCAGCCCGGTAGTAGCTACCGTTGTGGCGGCCATTACGTCCGAGTAGCCGCCTGGACCGATTGCATCATAAGCGCGCACTCGATAATAGTAGGTGGTGCCCCGATTCAGGCCGGTCACTACCCGTCCGGCTACGTTGCCCACGTCCAAGTTGTGATAACCGTCCACGTAGCTGTCGAACGAGTTGCTCATGGAGACATCCAGCAGATAGCCGGTCGCGCCACCTACGCTAACCCAGTTAGCACTAAAGCTGCTGCGTGTGGGCACTGGCCCCTGCCGCAACCCAATGTCAGCTTGTGCCGGAATTTCGCTGACGCTCGGAACCCCGGGCGCGATTTGCGACTCTGCCCGGGTCACGTGCGTCGCGGTGCCCGCTGCGAATGGAGACGATGCGTTCGCGATACTGTTTTGCCCTGGCAAACTTGTGCTGCCGCCGAACGCAGCCAGTCCCAACACGACATCAGCAGCAAAAATAATCGAACGCGTTATCGGAAAGCCCCGGCCATTGCATCGTTTCCCCATGAAGCCTGCTAGTTTAACTGGACAATGCTGATCGCCAAGTCGAAAAACCGGGAAAAGCCGAGGGCTGTGGCTGTGAGCGCTCGCGTGTTCGTCACATGCGAGCGCGTCGCTGCTAGAATTAGTAGCCGCTGGTGTGCAAGATTACTTTCCCGTCGCTGATTTCTCCGCCCGTTACGCCATACTGGTTGGCATATTTGATCACGTAACTTCGCAGTGATTGTCCGGCTCCGAGTAATCGCCGGTCCAGCAGATCGGTGGGAAAGCTGTGGCCGTTAACTGTCACCTCGCTCAGTTGCACGTTATTCGCGTTGGTTCCCGGCGGCGCTGCCACGGTGACAGTGGCATTCAAATACCGATCGCCCAGACCAAATGCATCGCGAAATGGAACCTTCAGTCGTTCCAACGGAATGGATACCTGGACCTGCCCGACATTGCCGTCGATCCGAACAAACGCCAGGCCATGCGATTTTCGATTGGCCGCGATCAGCGCATTGATCTCTCCGGCAGTGAACTCCACCCCGGTTCGCTCGTGAGTGCGCGCCGCTGATTTGATCGTATCCAAGCGTTCGCGAACCGGAGCGCTTGTTTCGCTCGGCGTGGCCGCGCTTGTTTCCCCAGGAGTCGCAGCGCTGGTTTCGCTGGGCGCAGAAGCTTCAGGGATCGGTGCGGGTTTATCGGAAAGATAGATGTGACGGAGACTCCAATAAGTTCCGCCGACCCCTGCTACGACGAATAAGATCCCGAATGCGATGAGGATCAGGCAGCCTTTTGCGAAACAGCCCTTTCCTCGTTTCGGCGGCGTCTCAACCCGGGCGTTCATTTTTGTGATTCCATGTCGATCTTGCTCCGCGCATCGATCAGCTTCTCATAGAAGATGCGCAATCCTTCCAAGAGCATCTGCGTTCCGCTGAGGACCGGCATAAAGCTAATGCCACCATGACCATGCAACCGAGGAGCGCGCAACCGCAAATCAACGTCTTTCACGGTTTCGATGTGAGCACGATCGTCAAGACGCGGAGTTGCGCTGCGGGTCTTTGAAGGAGACTGAGCCTTGCTCGCTCACGCGACTGGCCATATCGCCCAGCCGACAAGCGCGCCTCGGCAATACTGATCTGCCAATACCCTCCTCGCCCGATCAACTCCTTGGCTGCATCGCGCCCATGCGCTTCGACTAACCGAAAGACACTCGCTGCGCGTGGCTGGCTTTAGAACGGAGTATTAGTGCAGATCGTATACTTCTACGAGAGCAACGCCGGTGGTATTGTTCGCGCCACGCACGATCGCGGTGTAGTTGCCCGCTGGCAGGTCTGCTATGATCGCAGATTCCCTTGGGTCGCCTGGAGCGTAGCCGCTGTTTAAGATGTCGCGAACCTGGCTGGCGGTGATGATCCCGCCGATTATCGTGTGCTGCCAGTTATCGTTAGACGCAATCAAAGCTCCAGTGGCGTCGTGCAGCTCTAATGTCGGATCAGCCAATACATTGGGAACACCGTATTGAGTGAGCTCGGGGCCAATTGCGCGAATAATCACACTCCGCGGTTGAGTCCCTTGAACGATGAAACCGCCGATCATCACGTTGTCACCCGTCTGCACAAAGCTGCGAGTACTAATGTTGCCTAGTGTAGAGTCAGGCGCGGGGCTGAGATCGTACACTTCCGCGAGAGCAACTCCGGTCATGTTAGCCACACCACGCACAATCGCAGTGTAGTTACCCGGTGGCAGGCTTACGATCATCGCCGACTCCCTTATGTCACCTGGAGCATAGCCGCTGTTCAGGATGTCGGTCACTTGATCGCTGGTGATAATCCCGCCGATGATCGTTGTCCCCCAGTTATCATTAGAGGCAATTAAAGCTCCGGTATCGTCGTGCAGCTCCAAGGTTGGATTTAACAATGGATTGGCAACGCCGTATTGAGTGAGCGAAGGGCCAATCGCGCGAATAACTACCTTCTTTGGTTCAGCCCCTTGAACAATGAAGCCGCCAATCATCACGTTGTCGCCTGTCTGAACAAAGGCACGCGTAGAAATGTTTCCGAGAGTTGAGATAGGGCCCGCTTCCACTGTTCCAAGGCCGCTCCCAAACTCAGAGAGGATATGTGGGGCGCCGCTCATTGGACCTCCATATATACCCGGCGGTTGCGCAACGCCGCCGACCACTAATGAGGCGATTACGTCGGGAGGCCCAGTAAAGTCGAGGTTGATAATTGAGTCGCTTACGAGAATTAGACCGACGGTATCCGCGATGCAGGTGTTAGTTTGCAAAGTGATTACCCCGCTGCCGATCTTGGCCAGCGAACCGCCTTGGCCGTCACTCGAGATCACGCCGGAGAAAGACGTGTCGATGTCGTTTATGCCTACTGTCAGCCTATTAGCTCCTAAGAAAACATTTCCGGAGCCCTCAATAGAGCCGATGGTCACGCCGGATTGGTGGCCGCTGATATCCAGGTAACCATAGTCAAAAACCATCACCTGCGCGGTACCACCGGTCGAACCACCTTCGAAAGCAATCGCACCGCTCCCAATCCCATTACTCGCTCCATTGGCGATAAGAGTCGCGCTGTCGGCAGTCGATGAATCATTGAAGATGGTCACGCCGCCTAATGATGGTTCCTCAAGCTCGCCGTGGTTGGTGATGGTCGCGTGGCCGGCGCTCGATGTGTCGTTGAAGATTGTCACGGCCGCTCCATCAGCGAAGCCAAAGCCTTCCTGGTTGTCGATGGAAGCGTTGGCCGCAGTTGATGTGCCGTTGAAAGTTGTCTGGGCGCCAATACCATGACTAAGTTGAGCTCCGTCGTTGCTGATCGAGGCATGGTCGGCAGTCGATGCGTCGTTGAAAATCGTTCGACCGATATCGCCGTTTAAGCCTAATTCTGCGCTAGCGTTTTCGATCGAAGCGCCGGCCGCACTCGACGTATCGTTGAAGATCGTCTGGCCGCCAACTCCGAATCCCAGATCGTAGTTAACAATGCGCATCTGAGCGGTGGCCGCAGTCGATGTGTTGTTGAAGATTATTTGGCCTGCTTCACCAACTACAAAGGTTTGCAAAACGCTGTTATTGTTGGTGACGCCGGTGCCGCTTATTATCAGTTCGCCTCCGGAGCACCCGAAGCAATCCGCCGGGATGTTTAAAGTGAAAGAGTTGGAGGCGGAAGTGAACACGATGCTGTTCACCTCCTCCAATGTCGAGACGTTCACGCTTGTTTGCGAGGACTGAGCGAAGGTCGCAATATCGGAGGGCCCATTCGGCGGCCCACCTGGCGTCCAATTATTAGCGTTTTCCCAAGCCGAGTCCTGCGGCGAGGATAGCCACGTCGCACTGCCTGCGAGGCCAATTTGAGCAGTCAGCACGAGCACCGCCGCCGCGATGCTGTGAACGATATAAGCGGTAATTTTGCTTTTGGTCTTCATCTCTTTCTCCATTCTTCTCTGGACATTCTCGGTTTTTTCAAAATTAAGCAGATTCGGTTGCCGCTTGGCTCTCCGCATCTTGGCAAAGACTGTGCAGTTTTTGTGAATTGGCGCTGACACTACGCCGAATCCGGTGACGCCAGTAAACTTCTTCGATAGCTCGTTGATAGGAGACGCGCTCTGTGAAGCTGAGTCCGGCAGCTGCCGGATGGGAAACTCTTGCCGGCGTTTCCGTACGGAAGAAAGCCAGCAATGTTCCTGTCACGATTGAGCATGCGGCTCCGCAAACAAGAAGAGCGATTAAGACGCGCGCGGATTGAGATGTGGAGTTTTTCTTCATTTGAGTGTGGACGGAGTTTCGTGCGAAGCGCGCGGTTGGCT
>VBQC01000361.1 GCA_005887825.1 Verrucomicrobiota bacterium
GATGGCCGTTACGAAATTGCGGCAGCGCGGCGAAAGCTTCCGCCGCTCCGGATGTGTCTTCGTGGCCGTGAATCCGCTTTCACGATTGCGCCATCGAAAATTCCTCAGGTTGTTTATCGCATCGAGCAGCGGCGCGGTTATGCCCACGAAGGCGAGCTCTGGAGCCCGGGATTTTTTCAGGTTGATCTGACCGAACAAAGCACAGCGACCCTTGTCGGCTCGACCGAACCATGGGACATCATCGACGTCCTGGGTCCCGATGATGTTCTCGCCGCCGAGCGCGAACGGCGTGCTCGCTTGCTGCATGATGCGCTTCCGAAAGCACGCCAGAATTTTTCCGCAGAGTTGGTTTTTGCGGCCGATCAATTTGTCATCACGCCCGCTGGGCGATTTGAGGAAGCCGCGCGCGCACATGCCGCCGGCGACGAAGTGCGCACTGTCATCGCCGGATACCACTGGTTTACCGATTGGGGACGCGACACGATGATCAGTCTTGAAGGTCTAACCCTGATCACGGGACGCTGGCTCGAGGCAGGCTACATCCTGCGCACTTTCGCGCATTACATTCGCGATGGCTTGATTCCAAACATGTTTCCCGATGGTGCCAGAGAAGGAAAATATAACACCGCCGATGCTACCCTTTGGTTCTTTCACGCGCTGGGTCGTTATCTCGCGCTCACGAAAGATCGCAACACCTTGAAACTGCTTTTGCCGGGCTTGATCGATATCGTCGAGCATCATCTGCGTGGCACGAAGTTTAATATCCATGTCGATCCAAACGACGGTCTCCTGGTGCAAGGTGAAGAGGGTTACCAGCTCACCTGGATGGATGCCAAGATGGGCGATTGGGTCGTCACGCCGCGCCGCGGAAAAGCCGTCGAGATCAATGCGCTTTGGCATAACGCCCTCTGCCTCCTCGCGGGTTGGCTGCGCGAGGATGGCGACGATGCTGCCGCGCAGCGTTACGAGGAACATGCCGAGCGCGCTTTGGTTCGCCGAGGGTTCTTATCTTTACGACGTTGTCGATGTTGACGGCGGATCGGACAACGATTCCTCATTGCGACCGAATCAATTGTTCGCCATCTCGCTCGATCATCCGGTCCTGGATCCAAAACACTGGAAGTCAGTGATCGAAATCGCGGAGAACAAATTGCTCACGCCGCTTGGCCTGCGGACGCTCTCGCCCGACGATCCGGAATACAAGCCGATTTACGCCGGAGATCTGCGCTCACGCGATGGCGCTTATCATCAAGGCACGGTGTGGGCGTGGCTTATTGGGCCGTTCATCGACGCCTGGCTGAAAATTCATCCGCATGACCGATCTACGGCGCGCAAATTCCTGGAGCGTTTTCCGGAACAGTTAAGCGAAGCGGGCATCGGCACAATCAGCGAAGTGTTTGATGCACGAACGCCACACAATCCGGGCGGCTGTATCGCACAAGCATGGAGTGTTGCCGAAGTTTTGCGTGCCTGGTCAAAAACAGCGTGAATAGTGGTTGCGGCGGCAAAACAGCGAAGTCACGTCGCGTTTGCGCCCTCTGCATTCAAAGCGCATAACTTTGTCCGATGAAATTCGCTTTTCAGATTCTCGCACTTGGCTCGATGTCGATCTTCGCTTTCGCGCAGGAAAGCACCACCCCGCCGCCAAGAGTCTATCCCGTCGCTTTGCCGAATTACGACGAGGAAACCGCTACACGGCTGCAAATTTTTTTGGACAACAGTGATTTCGGGCCCGGCAAAATCGATGGAAAAATGGGCGAATTTTTTCGCAAAGGGCTTATCTCCTACAAACATGCACTTGCCATGCCAAAGACTGGCGCGGTCGATTCCTGGCTGCTTGATCAAGTTCCGGTGACTTACACGACGTACACAATCAGAGAGGAAGATATGAAATCCATCGGGAACGTTCCAAGCGGTCATGCCGAGCAGGCAAAATTGAAATGGCTGCCTTACACGTCACTGCTCGAATTCATCGCCGAGCGTTATCATTCGGCGGAGTCTTACATTCAGAAACTCAATCCCGGAAAGAATTGGGAGCATCTGCAACCAGGCGAAGTTCTCAAGGTGCCGAACGTCTTACCATTCGAGATCGAAAAATTCACGGAAGGCAAAGTTCCTGAAAATCCGGCATTCGCCGGGCGGAAGATTTTCGTCGATACCAAGGAACATCTGCTTGAAGTCTTCGACAAGGATCAGCTCGTCTGCGTCTTTCCGATTACGCCGGGATCGAAAACGTTACCCGCGCCTGTTGGCATATGGAGAATTCTCGGCGCCACCATTTGGCCGTGGTTTCGCTACGATGAAGGGATGCTCAACTACGGTGTGCGCACCGAAAACTACTACAATCTTCCGCCCGGCCCGAACAACCTCGTCGGCGTGCTGTGGATAGGCTTGAACAAGCCGGGCATCGGTATTCACGGCACGAACAATCCGGAGACGATCGGACGCGCCGCTAGCCACGGCTGCATTCGACTGGCGAATTGGGACGCCGCACGCGTCAAGGACCTCGTGAGCGTAGGCAACACCGTGATCATCTTTTAGGTGGAACGCGTTGTCCTCAACGCGTTGCCAAACAATGCGGCTTTGCCGCCAGTTTTACCATCGTCTTCGGAGAAGCCGATCCACGTTCGCGAGATTCCCCCCCAAAAAATCCTTCGCGCGGAATCGCGATCTCAAACGTCTAGGCTTTAGATCAACCCAATGGATGCCAGTGAACGCGAACAGTATCGAGCGGCCATTCATGGCGATGGAGAAGCATTTGAAAATACGGCATTCTTCAAAGCCGCGAGGAAGCCGAAGACGTCGTACAAGACTCGCTCGTTAAGGCGTGGAAAACACGCTGGCGCGTGCGCGACCCGGAAAAATTTCCCGCCTGGCTCGCAACCATCGCACGTCATCGCGCTCACGACATTTTTCGGAAACGCCGCACAGTGCCGCTGTCCACAACAATTGACGAAGTAATTGAGCCAAGTTCTGCTCCGGAGCCGAACGGCTCAGAGTTGGATCAGCAATTGCATTCCGCGCTAGCTGCGCTGCCAGAGCTCCACCGTGTAGCGCTTACGCTCCGTTACTTCGAAGAGATGGATTACCGCAGCATCGAAAACGTTCTT
>VBQC01000171.1:0-31023 GCA_005887825.1 Verrucomicrobiota bacterium
AAGATTGAGATCGTCTGCGCTGATCCGTATGGCGCGGCGATGTGGTCTTGGTTTACCAATGGCAATCTGGAGACGAACGACGGTGATTCTATTGCAGAAGGGATCGGTCAGGGCCGCGTCACAAAGAATATCGAAGGCATCAAGGTCGATCGAGCTTATCGTGTTCCGGATCAGAGCGGCCTGACGATCGTTTACCAGCTTCTACGTGAAGAAGGCCTGTTCCTCGGCTTATCAAGCGGCATTAACGTTGCCGGTGCGGTACGCTTCGCCAAAGAATCTGGCCCGGGCCAAACCGTCGTCACCGTTCTTTGCGATTCGGGCCACAAATATCAATCAACGCTCTTCAATCGCGACTGGCTGGAATCCAATCATCTCGATCCAGACCTTCCCTTGGAATCGATTCTCGGCCGCTAATCTCTGACCTCAATGGATGGTTTATAGCGTTAGAGGTCTTATGATGGCGTGATCCGTTTTACGATGGCTTGGAAGCGCGGGTGATCGCGGAGGCTTTCGAAATCCGGATCGTGTTTGATCCAGTCTCCCACCGATACGCCCGCCTCGATTGATCGTTCCAGTCCGTCGAGCGCACGGTCATGTTCGCCTAACTGGGCCAAATTACATGCGGCGTTGTAAAGGACTACCGGGTCGTTAGGCGCGAGGGCCATGGCTTGTTCGGACCACTGCATTGAATGCTTGCTTTCTCCCAGTCTCGCCAGCGGACTGGCTCCCAAACTGTAGGCGCGTGCTTCGTTAGGGTTTAGCTCGAGATATTTATTAATCAGGTCCACGGCCTGCTGGTCGGCTTCGCGCATTTCGTCTGCACGTCCTAACTCGTGCAGCGCCAGAGCGCGTAACGCCATTGCTTGATAATCTTCGGGCCGTGATCGGTGCGCCTTTTCAAACAGCTGGACCGCCTTCTCGAGATCTCCAGCTTCGAATGAAGACCTCGCATAAAAATAATATGCGTCGTAGAGAGTGGGATCCAGTTCGATAGCCCGCTCAAATTCGGCTGCGGCATCTTTGAACTGTCGTTGAATGGCGAGTGCCTGGCCGATGGCAACATGTGCTTCGGCCAGATTCGGATCGAGCTTCAACGCGTGAGCGCTTGTGCGTTGCCCCTCTTCCAAATCGCGCGAATTGCGACCCCATCGATAAAGATCGACATAAGTATTGGCCAGCCCAGCCCAAGCCAAGGCAAAATCCGGGTCGATCGCAACCGCTCGCAAAAACATCTGCCGCGCAAACTCCATGTTTTGACGAGTCCAACTGTGAAACAGCTTACGTCCGCGCAGATAAAATTCGTATGCTTTAACGTTCGCTGTGGATGGCTTGAGGAAACGACGTTCCTCCCGCTCGGTAAGCGAAAGTCCCAGCGCATCGAGAACCCTGCGGGCAATCTCGTCCTGAATGGCGAAGATATCTTCGATCTCACGATCGAACCGCTCAGACCAAAGATGATACCCGTTTCGCGCGTCGACCAACTGGACGATGATGCGCAATCGGTTTCCGGCTTTGCGGATGCTGCCCTCGAGAAGCGTCTCAACGCCGAGACGTTTCCCAATCTCTCGCGCGTCCACGCTCGTTCCGCGAAACGCGAAGCAAGATGTGCGGGCCGGAACGCGGAGCCCGGCGACCTTGTTCAGCGCATTGAGAATTTCCTCTGCGACGCCATCACTGAAGTATTCTTGATCGTGTTGCGCGCTGAGATCGGCGAATGGCAAGACGGCGATCGAGCGAATCCCTGCTTTTCTTTCTTCTGCGGATTGAGTGGTGTTTGATCCAGATCTCGAGGGCTGTCGTGTTGTCGGCGGTTCCTTTAAAGCAACGAGATACAGGCCGATGGGACCCACCCCTTTCAATGAACGGTCGCCTAACGACTCGAACTGAAATTCCGTACGACCGCGCAGTTGGCGCCAGACGTCTTCACTCAGGACTACTTGGCCCGGTTCCGCCGCTTCCTGGACGCGCGCCGCAGCATTGACTCCGTCACCATAAAGGTCGCCATCGGGGCCCACGGCCACATCCGCGACATGAACGCCGACCCTCAGATTGTGCCCGCGCCCGGTTCCGGCTGATTCCTTCGCATACTGTTCGCTCAATGCGGCTGCTGCGCGCACGGCCAGTTCGGTGCTTGGGAATTCCGCGAGGACCGCATCGCCCATGAATTTGACTACTCGACCTTCATAGCGTCGGACCGTGTCGCGAGACAGTGATTGAAGGATTTCGATCAGCTGCAGGGCACTGCGTTCATCCTCCGCGGCCCGGTCACTGTACCCCGCGATGTCGGCAAACCAGATAGCGACGAGATGATGGGTAAGCGGCGTCTTTGGCATCCGAGATCTGTTGACGATAAAATATGCACGGCGGCTTCGACTGGAGCAACATGAAGGGGGCGTTGCCTCGCGTGCATCCGCGCCGATTTCGCGTTATCTGCGAATTGTTTCGGCCTGGGACCGGCCAGGATTTTCTAAAAGCGCGTATCCCTTACTGCGGATTTTGCGTTACCAAAGCGGAGATTTCGGCCAGCGCTTCGCGAGGTACCAGTCGACTCCCCACACTCGACCAGCGCGACCGGGGAAAACCACCAGCGCGATGAAGAAGACAGCCGCGTCCTCGCTGTCCGGCGACCAGAACATGTGGCCCTTCGCCAACATGTAATTCAGGAATCGGCGTCGCCCGCATACCAACCTTCGATGTAATCGAGCGCCGTCTTGGTGATCGCAACGCTCTCATCCGGTGACGTGATTTGCGCAATCGCAACGCTGTTCAACAAAAAGGCCGGTATGATTAACAAAATTATTTTCTTCATTTCATCTCACTTTCGGTTGGACTGCGCCTTTCGGCGTTTCACGCGTTGCATACTCTTAGCGCGATCTTGCTGCAGGAATGATGAATTGCGGCACGAGTTCCGTTTGCCACTTGTACCATTTTGGAAATTCGCCGTACGCCCAGCCGTTAAACCCGACGACCATATCCAAATCGGGAATGACCATCACAATTTGTCCGCCATTTCCACCGGCGGCGTACACGCGAAATGTGCGGTCGCCGTTCTTGAGATGATAAATGTGCCAGCCATATCCGTATTCATGATCGACTCCAAACACCGGCTCAAAGCGCGACTGCGTAGATGTCGATCTTGTCACCCAATCGTTGCTAACCACGCGCCGCCCATTCCATTCTCCGCCGTTCAAATAAAGTTGCCCGAGCTTTAACTCGTCGCGCGGTCGTAATTGTAATCCGCCGCCAGCATAGCCTTCGCCAGTCGGCATCAAATTCCAGTGATACGTCGCGATCTGCAGCGGCTTCGCCACGTAATCATCAAAGAATTCGGGAATCCATCTGCCTGTCGCATGCTCCACCATTCCCGCGAGTAAATTCATTCCGGCGCTGCAATACACCGCCTTCTCGCCTCCGGGATCGCGTTCCATTGGAAGATCCAGCGTGTACTTATACCAATCCGATTGCGCGGTTTGTTGCTGCATCACGTCCTCATTCCCAGGCGAATCGTCATTGTTGTCATCACAAGCAAGGCCGGAAGTCATTGTCATTAAGTCGCGCGCCGTCATCTTCGTTTTCCGCGGATCCGGATTCGCAAACTCCTTGTATTTTGGAAACTGCGAATACATCGGCGTGTCGATGTCGATCTTAGCGCCATGCTCGCGCGCAATTCCGAACAGCATCGGTGCAAACGTCTTGCTGGCCGAGCGCATGTCGTGGGTCCGCTCCCTGCCGAATCCATAGAAATATTCCTCCAGCAGGAGCTTTCCATGACGCGCGATCAACAGGCTTTGAATATTCAGCGCGTTGTTCGCTGGATCGACATGCAGAATTTTTTCGATCAACTCCGTCAGCGGTTTTGGATCTAATCCTACGTCGGATAAAGAAGCGGTAGACCATCCGTCATCTTCCGCCACAGGTTTGAGGTAATGATAGGTCTCATCTTGCGCAAAGCGCGGATAGAACCCACGGGCGTGCTCGTTCTTTATTCGGCCAAATTGCCTCGGCTGGGAGTCAGGCAAAGAAACCGAAAGCCGGCCGGTTATGCGATCGAAATTCCCGGTGAATCCCTGACTCGGATTTTTCACTTCTGAAAAGCTCAGCGCATCTCCGTGAACGTCGATCTGATAAACGTTGCGCCCGAAACGATTGCGTTCCGGATTGCGAATTACCGCCGTGAGTGAACCTTCTGCGCTTTGCTGGATCGACATGTAATAAGAAAGGGTCGACACGAGCGGAGCGATTTCTCCGCGCCAGATTTTGTCGCCGATTTGTCTCAGTTCCACCGGCGTCGCGTAGCGATTGTTATTAATGTCATCAGGTGACTGAATCCAATGACCGCGAATTGTATTTGAATTGACCACGCGGCCGCGAAATTCACCGGCGCCGTTCGGCAAAACGAATGCCACCGCATCTTTGTTTCGTTGAACCGGCGTGCTCATTTTCGAAATCGTCGCACGCCATTCCAATTTTTGTCCGTCGATGATCAGCACACCGTGAATCGCGGATGGAATCACTTCCTCGCTTGCCCATATCCCGGCGATGTGTGCACCGACTTGCGCATGGCACGCAGAAGCGATGAGCAACAAGACCGCCGCCCGTAAAGTAATCTTCCAACGCCGCGAATGATTCATAATGCCGTTCGGACCCGGCCTATCGTCGCCGTTGCCCGCGTCACATGCTTCGGAAATGGCGACGATAATGTCCGGGCGCAATTTTCAGTGTCCGCTGAAAAACATTGCGCATCGAATTGACGTTTCCAAAGCCGCACTCGCCAGCAATCGTTTCCATGCTGTTGTGACTTTCTTCCAGTCGCCGGCGAGCCGCTTCGACGCGCAGGCGTTCCACAAACTTCGCGGGCGTGGTCTTCATCTCCTTGGTAAAGACTCGGGCGAAATTACGAGGGCTCATCGCTACCCGTTGCGCCAACACCGGCACATTGAGCGGTTTGTTTAAGTTGTCGAGCACCCATGCCTCCAGTTCGCGCAACGGCTTTCGGTCGGTTAGTTGCAGCGACAGCGCGGCGCTAAATTGCGATTGTCCACCTGGCCGGCGCAAATAGAGCACCAGGTTGCGAGCCACCTGCAGCGCCAATCGCGAACCGTAGTCTTCTTCGACCAGCGCCAATGCCAGGTCCATTCCCGCCGTGACTCCGGCCGACGTGTAAACATTCTCGTCACGGACAAATATCGGGTTGGGATCAACGTCCGTGCGCGGGGCCCGTTTGATGAGAACGTGACACCAGTTCCAATGCGTTGTTGCCCGGCGGCCATCGAGCAAACCTGCTCGAGCAAGCAGCATTGCGCCGGTGCAAACCGAGCCGATTCGCCGGACCCGTCCGGCGATCTTTCTCAGCCAGCGCACGACGTCACTGTTTATTTCATCCTGCTCGATCGCGCTGCCGCCTGCTACGAGTAGGGTGTCGATCTTTCCACTCATTTCTCGAAAAGTTTTATGTGCGGTGATTCGCAATCCACAGTTCGTCACAAGCGATCGTTGAGACGACGCGCTGATGACTTCGACGGAATAGATTGGCGGCGATCCGGGGTTTTGTTTGCCAAACATTTCCGCAGCGCGAGCAAAGACTTGCAGCGGCCCGACCAGATCGATGATCTCTGTCCCCGGCGCGGCCACGAACACGATCCGCCGCGATTCGGTCCGAGGCGGACGGCCACCATTTCGGAGCTCGGTCATAGTTTCTTGTTACTAGTCATAAGGTCAGTCCGCCTCGGACTCACAGCTTTTTATCGGCGGTCACGAACTTGTCCGGGGCCGCGTCGAAAGTCTTCTTATCGTCGTCGGAGCAGAAGTAATAAGTCGTGCCTTTGTAGACAGACCTTGGAGCGGTCTTTGGATCGACATCCATTCCGCACACAGGACAGAGTGGATGTTCAGCGGTGGATACAGGTGCGCTCGCGTAAACCTGATTTGAATCCGGATTTATCCAGCCTTGCCCCTGATATTCCATGTTGTAGGCGGTCTTCTGCGCAATCTCGCGACCGTAGTAGCGTTCAACCACACGAAGCGCGAGATCAATGCCGGAGGAAAGCCCGCCGGCGGTAGCCAGATTGCCATCTTCCACGAAGCGAGCACCGCGCTTGAGGTGAATATCGGTGAACTGCATCTCAAAATTTCCAAACGCCGCATGAAACGTGGTGGCGGATTTGCCGGACAAGAGTCCGGTCTTGGCCAAAACAAACGCGCCGGTGCAGACCGACATCGTGATGTCAGTGTTTTTGGTCGATTCACGAATCCATTTCAGCATCGCCTCGCTCGGCTTACTTTGGGCGGGGATAACGATGACCTTTGGCGCAGGCGCATTGGCAAAAGTGTAATCAGGTATGATCTGCATTCCGCCACCGGCGTGGATAGGGGAAGTCGTGGCGGAGACCGTGTAGAGACGGAACGGGCCGTCCTCGAGGCCGGGGATGTTGACGTCACGGAAAACTTCCCATGGCCCGCAGAAATCGATGATGACTGCACCGTCTGAAATAACGAAGGCAACCGGGATCTGGCCTTTGGCTGGGGGCTTGAGCGAATTTGCTTTGCCCGCTTGTTTGTTATCGCCGGAACCGCCCGTGGTTTCCATCGGAGCTGCGTTCGCGGAAAGCTGACCGATAACGAAGAGAGCAAGCGCAGCGATCAAACCGGATCTCGCCGCGGCATTGACTAGATCTTTTCGATTTATGGAACTTGTTCGTGCATTCATGGCAGCAATCATCTCGCAACCACGATTGGCAGCAATGCCAATAATCACCACGTTTCTGCCAGGTGGCTACTTTTCTTTATCCTTTGACTTCCGGATGTCGCACTTGACGCAGTGCCCGAAGGTCGTCGACGCAAGCGACGCACGCTGCTCCTTTCAATCCAGCTGCCGGAATGTTGACCGGTTGCTGCGCGAACTGCCAGATGGCGATGACCGCACCGAGAATCAAGATCGGATAAATTGCCATCTCGATGACGTTGCGGCTCTTTTCTTCCGAGCGAATCAGAAGCGCGTAAGTGGACTCTTTGTGCTGATCTTCTAGTTGATCTGTCGTGCCTGTTTGTTCTTTCATGACACAACTTTCCGGCGGCACGTCACTTGCCGCGATGACAATGATCATCAAATTTCTGCCACACACGGTGTTAGGAAGGTGAGATTGTAACGCGATCACGCCCTCGCGTTTGTCATGTCGATCATCCGCCCACACAACGAAGTGATTCGTGTCGGCGCGATGCGGGAATATCGCGCTCCCGGGAACCGCGCGACCGGTCGTATCCGATTCCACGATAGAGGGGAATGCGCAGTCTCATCCCTCGCAAAACAACAAACAAGAACGGAAACAAACAGAAGAGGAAAATCTATGAAAAAGCTTCTCTTAATTGCATTGGCGGTAAGCGGATTGGCTTTCGTTCCCGGGCAGCGTTCTGACGCTCAGATCACCGCCGGACTTCCCGGCGTTGGGGGGTTCAGCGCTGGGTTTCCGGGCGGCTATTATGCCTATCCGACGCGCTACAATTATTATCCCTATGGGTACTACCGACGACCGTACTACTCTTATTCTCAGCCGTATTCATATTATTACAGTGGCACCCGATACTCCTGGTATAATGGGCGTCGAACGTACCACCGGCATCATCGCCATCATTATCACAACCGCTATTGAGATGATATAACGTTAAAGCGTTACATCGGAAGCAGGCGCAAAACACAACCGCTGTGTTGAGATCGCATCATTATTTAACATTTCACAACATCGCCACTGGATGTTTCCCGCCTTCGGCAAACCCACGGCGCGACAAGCAATTTCGGGATCGCATAACCGCGCGATCTAAAGGCGAAAGCGCGGGGGAAGGGCGCGCGCAAGCGGTGCTATCCATAGATGACTGACGAGCGCATCGAGAAGACCAAATCAGCTGTTGAGTCTGCCGGAAACATCCCGGCCGATAAGAAAGCCGAGTTGCTGGGCTTGCTGTCGAAGCTCAAGCCAGCCATCGCCAAGGTTTCACAGACTCATCAAGAGGATGCCCAGAGCATCGCCCGCCTGGTGGAGGCTTCGGCCCAGGAAACGATTCGCACCCAGAAAAAACCGGAACGGATCAAGAGACTTTCGCACGAACTGAAACAATCCGTGGAAACCTTTGAGGCGTCGCATCCGGACCTCGTCTCTTTTGTGACTGAATACAGCGCGTTCTTGAGCGCGATGGGTATCTGAGAATCGTCGGAGGCCAGACCTGAGCCGCCTTCGCGCAGCGAACAGCGAGCCGTGGATTCAGGCGGGCAGGACAGTGAGGTGCGACCGATCTCGCCTTTATCGTGGTCCGGCAAACACTTTCTGAACCAGCGCTTCGAAGCGCGGATCACCGCGCAACGGATCGAGCATCGGTTCGACCTTGATGAATGCGATATTGTATCCGTCCCGCTCCTCGTAAGTTTCTTCGAGCAACTGTATCGCCTCGTCTTTCTGGCCGAGTCCGATATGGATCAAGGCGAGATCGGACGGCGAAACGTAACGTTGCTTTGATGATTCGCGCAGTTCGCGCACCTGTTTCAGTATCGCCAGTGCCTCATGTTTCCTACCGATTTTTGCATAGAGATGGCCGAGCAACGCCCGCGGCAGCGGATCGTTATTTAACGCGATTGCCTCCTTGTATTCCGCAATGGCTTCTTCGTTGAGGCCTTTCAGTTCCAGGGCGTCTCCCAAAGTCCAGTGGGCGTAGTAAAAGCCCGGATCCATCTCTACAGTTTTGCGCAGCTGCTCAATGGCCTGGTCATAGCGGCGCGCGCTGGTCAGTGCGGTGCCCAGATCGGCATTAATGACGATGGAGAGTGGGTCGAGCTCGAGCGCGCGCTTCGCCTCAGCGATGGCTTCCTCGAATTGGCCGAGCGGCGCGAGTCCAGTCTCCCCATACCATTGGTGGGCGGTCGCGTAGTTAGGATTCAGTTCAATCGCGCGCCGATATTCACGATTCGCTTCCGCAAAATTGAGGTCGTAGGCAACAAGCGCGTTTGCGAGCGTCGCGTGGGCCTCTCCGAGGGTGTTGTCTAACTCGAGGGCTTTCAGCGCGGCCGCCTTTGCTTGCGGCAAACTATCTTTTGGACTGCCCTCGGCGTAAGCGGAAAGCAAAACGTAGGCGTCCGCCAACCCGGCGTATGCGAGCGCGTAGTTCGGGTCTTTGTCGATCGCCTGGTTGAAATAACCGATCGCTTTTTTAAAGTCCGCTCCGGTGCGCTTGTTCCAGAAATATCGGCCCCTGAGATAGAGCTGATGTGCCTCTGTGTTCTCGGTGGGACGCGCGGTGAGAGCGTCTTGCTCGGAGCCTGTGAGTTTCGCTCGAAGCGTGTCGGCGATCATTTTGGCAATATCGCTCTCGGCCGCAAAAACGTCGGTGAGATTTCGATCGTACGTCTCCGCCCAAAGATGCGCATCGCTAGCGGCATTGATTAACTGGACAGTCACGCGAACACGATCTGCGGTTTTTTGAACGCTGCCTTCGAGGATGTTCGATACGCCGAGCCGTTTCGCGATCTGCGGCAGATCATCGGGCGAGCTTTTGTAACGCTGGGTCGAAGTGCGCGAAATGACTTTCAAGTCCGCGATCTTGGCCAGGCGGGCGAGGATTTCGTCCTGTATCCCTTCAGTGAAATAGGCGTTGTCCGGATCGCGGCTCAGGTTTTCAAAAGGAAGCACCGCGATCGATTTCGCTGGAAGATCTAGTGCGCTGGTTGGCGAAGGCGAAGCTGGTTTGCTCCGGCTTCGCAGAAGATTGAACACAAGCAGACTGGCCGCGAGCATCGCGATAGTGATAATAAGAGCGGCAAACTTCCGGGGACTCCACGACGGAAGCAGCTCGTCAGGAGGGACGTCCTCGGTGCGTTTCATTCCTTCCGGTGTCGCTTCGAAAGCCCAGGAAATAAATACCGCCATGGCAAAGCCAAAAATCAGGAACATAACGAGTGCTTTCATCACCCAGGTGGGTGCTTCAAAGGTGGGAAGCAGAATCGACGCTGCCTGAATCAGCAGCCACGCGATAACCGCGTAAGTGACAGCAACTTTGTAAACATTACGCCGCTTCAGTTCCCCGAAGAAATACTTCGGATTCATCGCATGGCTTCTGCCACACGCTCAAGGCGCGGGCAAGAAGGAGATGAAAAGGAGAATGGAGTGAAGTCCGCGTGGCAGTTCAGATGTCGATCGTAAACAGGGCCCGGCAGCGATCGCGACCCCTTCTTCAGCGAGCCTTGAGAGACTGCTGCTTGACGGCGGGAAGGGCGGTGCGCACGCTAGGGTTCGTGTTGATTCATCGCATCCGACCGGTTTCGCCGGCTTTAGCGCCGCATGTCGAACATCTCTGGGTGGCGCGTGGTTATTTGCCGGTGCGCTGGCGTAATATGATTTTGCCCGACGGGGCGATGGAGTTAATTATCAATCTCGGCGATCCGCAAAACCTTCGCGCGCTGGATAATCCGGCAAAACATACGATTTTTCGACATAGCTGGATCTCGGGCGAAAGAACCGCGCCGATCGTGATTGATGAAATCAGTTATGTACATCTGGTCGGCGTCCGGCTGCGAGTCGGCGGTGCGTGGCCGTTTCTCGGAATTCCGTTGCGCGAATTTACCGATCACGTGGTGGAGTTGGAAACGATCTTCGGTCGCGAGATTAACGATCTACGCGACCAGTTAGGCGAAGCGCCGGATGACGATTCGCGGTTTGATCTGGTGGAGGCGTGGCTTACCCAACGTGCGCGCTCGCGAACGCAACCGACACGCTCGGTCAGTTATGCATTACGAATAATCCACGGCGAATTAGACGCGGTGCGGATTGGCAAGATTGTGGACACGATTGGGATCAGTCACAAACATTTGCTCCGCGAGTTCGATCGGTGTGTGGGATTATCTCCGAAGTTGTTTGCCCGGCTCTGCGCGTTTCAACGCGTGATTCGATCCGTTGGACACACTGCGGAAGTGGATTGGGCGGACACCGCCGCAACGTGCGGCTATCACGATCAAGCGCACTTGATCCATGAATTTCGCGCGTTCAGCGGATTGACTCCGGCTAACTATCTGACCAAGCGTGGGCCGTTTCTGAATTATCTCGAAGTCGAATAATCCGCCCTTGCGCGCGAATAAATGTCAATTTTCTACAATCCTAGCACGGCGCATTCTGGCACCGTGCAATTCATGAAACGGACAAAAACTCTTAAGATAGTTGCGTTGATCGGCGCGAGTGGATTCGCGATCGTGTACGCTCACGCGCAAACGCCGGCGCCGTCGGCCGCGGCGTTGGAGCCAATCGCTTTCTTCACGGCACATGAATGGGACGCCAAGCTGCCTGATTCACCGGAGGGAAAGAAGAAAAAGATTCACGCGCGGTTTACGTGGACACAAAACCGTCAGGCCATTCGCATCAGCAACGAACTTGTCACTGATGGGAAAGCGAGCCCTTACATTGACGGGCTTTACGCGTGGGACCCGCAGCAGCGTGTAATCGTCTTTTGGTATGTGAGCGCAGAAGGAAGTCTCACCAAAGGCACGGTGAGAATGGAAGATGGACAACTAGTGCACGAATTTCAGGAGACACAGCCGGACGGAAAGACAGCCGAGTTCGTGGCGCGAGTAACGCCGCATGGAAATGAGGGGTGGGATAATGAGATTTTTGCGCGAAAAGCGAATGACCTGACACCGCTGGTCAAGGTGCGGTACCAGATAGCGAAGTAAAGAATCGCGCTCTCTGGCGTCGTTTTTGTCTTGTATCAAACTGTATCAGCCGCAAACGTGTTCCCGTAATCACATGATCCGGAAGCCATGGCGCGCGTGATCTTTCGGAGCGAACGCAAGATGAAGATTCTCACATTTTTAATCCTAGGTTTTGCGTCAGCCGCCTTCGCAGAGACCTTCGAAGCGATTGATGGGAAAGAATACAAAAACGTCAGAGTCAGCCGAGTCGAACCCGACGGCATTGTGCTCATAAGCAAATCGGGAATCGCGAAGGTTTACTTCACCGAACTGACCAAAGAGGTTCAGGATCGTTTTCATTACGATGCCGCGAACGCCGCCGCATACTCTGCCCAACAAACTGCGAGTCAGGTGGCGTTTCAAAACCAGCAAGCGGAATTACGACGGAAACTGGCAGAAGAAAAAAACAGATATTGGACCGGACAAGCACCGGCCAAAAACACGCAGGATAAACTTCAGGCACCTGCTGCGGCCGTCGCTGGTCGCGGCCAACAAGTCGAAGTGATCTCTCACGGCGCGCAGGTGGACATCGCCAAACATCTCGCGCTTGGCAACGTGACCGTTGTCGATTTTTATGCAGACTGGTGCGGCCCGTGCAAACAGCTATCGCCAAGCTTGGAGCAGATGGCAAGAACCGATCCGGAGATTGTGCTGCGCAAGATCGACATCGTCAACTGGAAGACGGCGGTGGTGAAGCAGTACAACATCCACTCGGTTCCGCAGGTTAATGTTTACAATCGCGGTGGCCGACTCGTCGGCACCGTTGTCGGCGCCGATGTCGACAAGGTCAAAAGTTACGTAGCGCAAGCGAAAACCGGTGGCTGATGGCGCTAAAAAAGTAGGAAGTACGAATAAAACGGAACCCCGCCTTCGCCCGCTTCGGTGTTGCCAGGCAAGTGATGAGTCACAACGTCAGCAACGGTTCTTTCGATGTTGGTGGCGGGAATTCACGGTCGATATCCGCAGAGTCTTCGTGGGTTAATTGAATCTCGAGAGATTCGGCGTTGTCACGTACGTGTGCTTGGTTGCCCGCTTTTGGAATAGCGATAACGCCCGGTTGACGCAGCACCCAGGCGAGCGCGATCTGTCCCGGGGTTGAGTGGTGGCGTTTCGCAATTTTCTTGAGCGTTGCATTCTTCAGCAGTCCTCGCCCGTGGCCGACAGGAGAATAGGCCATGATCGGAATTTTATTCTTTTGGCTCCAAGGCAGGACACCGGATTCGATCTCGCGATGTTCGAGATTGTAGAGGACCTGATTCGCGGCGCACGCGGAACCGGTTTCGATGTCTAGCAGTTCTTTCATATCATCGATATCGAAATTTGAAACGCCCCAGCGCCGAATTTTCCCGGTGCACCGAAGTTTCTCGAATGCTTCCACTGTTTCCACGAGCGGCCTGTTATTACGCCAATGCAACAAATACAGGTCAATGACCTCGATGCGAAGACGCTTGAGGCTGCCCTCGCATGCTTTTGGCAATTCCGCGCGCGACGCGTTGTGCGGATACACTTTGGTGACAACGAAAACGCGGTCGCGTTGACCTTCAATCGCATCGGCCACGACCTTTTCCGCGCCGCCTTCGCCGTACATCTCGGCGGTATCGATCAAAGTCATGCCGAGATCGATCCCTAGGCGCAACGCCGCGACCTCAACTGCATGCACGGTTTTATCTTCGCCCATGCGCCAGGTTCCTTGCCCCAGCGCCGGAACGCGTTCGCCATCCGCCAGTACGACTGTCCTCATTTGCGATGCTGCCTCCGAAATCTTATTTCGCAGGGAAAGGGTAACGCGCGCCCTTGCGCTTACACAAGCGTATGGAAAATGGCGAAGCTGATGATAACGGTTTGGGCGAAAAAGAAGATGGCGTAGAACTGATGATAGCGCTCCTTTCGTGTGATCGCAGCCGTCATGAGGCCGGCGAAATATAGCAAGGTACTGACGACGTATTGCGGCCCTAATTGAAGAAAATGCGGGACGCCTTTAAGCAGCGAGTCAACGAGATCGACCGGCGTAAACAAAGCGAAGAGGATGAAGAAGGCGCGATGGTTCGCGTAATAATGCGTCTTGTAGTCAACGGCAAGATCGACATCGCCTTCTCGCGGAAAAAGTAAGAGTGACGCCAGATATAAGATTGTTGGTGAGATCAGGACGAAGATGAACAGAAAAAACGTCCACGGCTGCTGGTTGCGCCAGCGGTAGAAAATCCACCAAGCGACCACGAGGTACAGGAAGAGGTTAACGATCCAGATGGCGTGCACCCAGTAAATGTGACGGCGCGAGCCTGCTTGCAGCATTTCGCCGACGCCGGCCAGCACTCGCGTCATGCCCAAGGCGAGAATGATTGAGATAAGAACAGAGAGATACTCGAATGCACCCATCGGGTTAGGAAATGTTTGATCCAGGAGGCTGATATTTGATGTAAACATGAACCAGCGAACCCAAAAAATAAAATCTCGTTACGACGCGGTTATTCTCGCGGTTGAGCACGATGGCCTCGCGGCGGCGATATATCTGGCTGCACACGCGCACTGACACAGCCGCGCGAATTACAGATAGGAAGCCCGCTGATTCTAACGGGCCCGCCATGAAACGAACAATATTGCAACTTGTCGTCGTCCTATCCTTCGTGGGCTCAGGCCGCGCCGATGAGACGATCCAATCTGTGCAGCAAGCTCTCACGGATCAAGGCTTTTACTACGGCAACGTTACTGGCGAAAAGAGCGCCGAGACAACTGCCGCGGTTCGGCGATATCAAATTCGCAACGGCTTGCAAGTCACTGGCGAGCTCAATTCGGAGACACTCCGCTCGCTTAACGTGACTTCGAGTTCAGTCTCATCGCGTCAGATCACCGCTTCCTCTCCTGTCACTCAGCCAACTGGCCCTAGTCGTGATGACAGATCACGGCCCCCGTTGGATTCGTCGCCCCGATCATTTGGCGAGCCTGAGCGGCGGGCGGAGGTGAACCGATCTCTCGTGGGCGTACCCTATGAATTACCGCCGGCTGAAATGGTCGTGCGCATTATGGCGGAAGTGCAGCGTCAGCTGGGGAGCCGCGGATATTATCGAGGCGGAATTAACGGCAGATACGGGCGTCGCACAGCGTTCGCACTGCGCACGTTCCAATTGCATTCGGGAATTTCGCCGACCGGCCAACTCGACCTACGCACACTCGACGCGCTCGGGCTGCCTGCAGAGAACATGGCGTATTGGGAGTCGGCACCTTCGTCGTATGAAAGCAGAGTATGGGTGCACAAAAAATTCAAACATGCAAAGTGGAAAGCGAAGTGGAAAAAGCATCAGTGGCGCGGTGATGAATACGCTGATGAAAATGAGCGGGGGAATCGTGATGGGCATGGGCATAGTCACGGTGATGATGACTAGTCCGTGCGGGGCATTCGTTTGCTGAAGGTGATATTTCCTAACTGTTGGGTTTGCTGAGGAAATATTTAAAAACTGTGTAGCGCTTTCGCGCTCGAGAATGCGGCTGCGAACGAGCAAGGAGTGACGGCTTCCCAGCCGTCATGTTTCAGGCGACGGGCGCCCAAACCGTCATTCGTTGAGATCGCCTTTGCAATTGGGAACGGGAATGAAGTACGATTGCGAACATGAGCACCCGTCTTCGAATCAATCACTAAATGAAATCATCTTACGACGTCGTAATCTTGGGCGCCGGCCACAACGGGCTCGTCGCCGCGAGTTATCTTGGTCGCGCAGGATTGAGTGTCCTGCTTCTGGAGAAGAACAATTATATCGGCGGGGCGACGACTTCTCAGAAGGTCTTCCCCGATTATGACGCGCGGCTGTCGCGATATTCCTATCTCGTCAGTTTGTTCCCGGAAAAGATCATACGCGATCTCGGGCTGAACCTCGATCTGCGCCGACGCGTCACTGCATCGTTCACGCCGTATGTGCAGAATGAGCGCCACGACGGTTTGCTCTTGAGCAATGTCTCCGAAGAGATGAGTCGTCGTTCGATATTCGACCTGACCGGGAATAACACGGAGTACGACCAGATGAAGAAATTTTACAACCTCTCTCGTGTCTTCGCCGAGCAGGTCTGGGACACGATGCTGGAGCCGCTTGTTGCGAAGGAGGAGTTCCGGCGGCGGTTCGATGTCGATGGTGTTTCGCGCGAAGCTTGGCGTAGCCTGGCCGAAGAACCGATCGGGAACGCGATCGAACGTTATTTGCAAAACGATCTGGTGCGCGGGCTCGTGTTTACCGACGCCAAGATCGGCGTTTTCACGCATCCGCACGATCCATCGCTGGTGCAGAACCGGTGTTTCATTTACCACGTGATTGGCAATAAGAGTGGCGAATGGAAGGTGCCGGTCGGAGGCATGGGTGCGGTAGCGAGCGAGTTGGAACAGGCGGCGCGCAAAGCTGGCGCAGAAATGTTAACGAACGTCGATGTTCGTGCGCTCGACGTGAAGGGGAAAAACCGCAGCGTGGAATTTGAGGTTGATGGAAAGAGAGAGACGGTTGGAGCGCAATATCTCCTGGTGAATTTTGGGCGGAACGTGTTGGCGAGGTTCGTTGGAAAACTATTTCAGCCCGACTCCACGGATGAGGGGTCCGTGTTTAAAATTAACATGCTCCTTCGCCGCCTGCCGAAACTGAAGGCGACGCGTTACGCGGCGGCCGAGGCGTTCTGCGGGACGTTTCATTGCGACGAAGGCTACGGGCAAATGAATGTGAGCTACGATCAAGCGTGCCAAGGGCGACTGCCGGACAAAATTCCGTGTGAAGTTTATTGCCACACGCTGACCGACGACAGCATTCTCGCGCCAGAGCTGCGTAAACAGGGATTTCACACCATGACATTGTTCGGGCTCGACACGCCGTGGAGTTTGTTTGCGCGCGACAACCATACGATGCGAAAACTCGCGGAGAAGAAATTCATCGAAGGCATGAATCAGTGGTTGGAAGAGCCGCTGGAAGAGTATCTCGCGGTTGCGCGTGATGGCAGTCTCTGTATTGAAAGCAAAAGCCCGGTCGATATCGAGGATGCACTCGGTATGTATCATGGAAACATCTTTCAGAACGCGCCGACTTTTCCTTTCGTCGAGGGAAAAGAACAGGTCGGCAGGTGGGGGGTCGAAACGGAGTACGAGAATGTGTTTCTCTGTGGCTCAAGCGCATTACGCGGCGGTGCGGTCAGCGGTATTCCCGGACATAACGCGGCAATGAAGGTGCTTCAAACGAAGCGCTGAAAGCAAACGGCCAACGCTCAATGTTCAATGTCGAGGTCAGAAGCTAATCCGCTTGATGTCGAGTCAATCGACGCAATCATCTCGGCCGCTTATGATTCGATTTCAGGCCCGCCAGGTAAGCGTGATTGGAACCGTGAGCGCTCATTGTTCATTCCCGGCGCGCGTTTGATACCGATGGCGGAAAATGCCGGCGAGACGAGCCCCGGCGGCGAGATCACGCCGCACATGCTGGATATCGACGGCTTCATCGCGCGCGTCGGGGATTACCTGGAGAAGAACGGATTCTTCGAGCGCGAAATTGCGCGGCGCACGGAACAATTCGGGCATATCGCGCACGTCTGGAGCACGTACGAATCGCGCTACACCGTAGACGATCCGGAACCGTTCATGCGCGGGATCAACAGCATTCAGCTATTCTACGACGGCACTCGCTGGTGGATCGTGACCATCTATTGGCAGCACGAAAGTACCGCGCATCCAATTCCGGCAAAATATTTGTAGGCAAGCACACCCTCAACGCGCAATTCAGAAGGGAATCAGCCCTCAGCGACGGCTGTGGGCGGCAAATGCACTTACTTCCTTCGCGAACCTGTCGAGAATGATAGTGGCTGACTTGGGCGAATAGCGCAGCGCAATGTACGTATTCGAGATCTGCCGGATGCGCTCGGATTCCTTAGGCAACAATTGGGCGGCCCGCCTCGAGAAATCTGATGGACCCTCCCATGCATCGCGCCGCGCGCCAAGGTGGGCAGCCTTGCGACAAAAGCGCTCATACAACGCTTTAACCCGGTCGGAGCGCGAGCGCGTCCGCAGTTGCATCCAGCCGGCATAAATTACGAGCAGAGCCGCGGCGACAACCAGGATTTCGGTAATCAGGAAGAACGAGCCGCGGTTGGCGATTCCCGCGGAGGCCAGCAATGCCTCCTGTACGTCGGCATCGAAACCAAGGAGGCGAGTGTCCCACTCGTAACTGACCGCCTCCCAAGCGAGCCGAACGTTGGTGAATATTGCCGACCGGGTCAGCTCTGTGACGAACGCGCTTCGGCGAGTTTCCATTTCTCCGGAAGCGGTGCGTCTCTCCAGAAACGAGTTGAGATCGAGACTCGCTCGTCCAGGCGCAACTGCGCTGGTTGGATCCACTCGTGTCCATCCGCTATCCGGGAGCCAAACCTCACACCAGGCATGGGTGTCCGCTTGCCGCACGAGAAAGAATCGCCCCAGATCGTTGTACTCACCCCCCAGATAACCGACGACAACACGCGCGGGAATTCCGGCCACTCGCATCAGGGTGGCGAAACTGGCAGCGTAGTGTTCGCAAAAGCCAACTCGACGATGAAAGAGGAATTCGTCAAGATCGTTCTTCTTGTATTCGCCCGGCGACAACGAATACCGAAACCCATTCGTCCGGAAAAACTGGAGCGCGTTGTTTACTGTAGCACGCGGATTGGAATTCTGGGCGGTCCAGGATTGTGCTAAGTCGCGCACGGCCGGACTGATCGACGCCGGCAGCTTGAGCGCTGCCTGACGTTCATGCGGCTGAAGTTCCTTTTCCGTAATCTCAGGAGATGAACTGACTTGATACCGGCGCACTTTTCGAATCGGCGGAACGCTCCAGAGATAATTGCCATTCGCAAGCGTTGCGCCAGGAGGGGCTTCAAACGGCCGATCAAGCGCGAACATCCAGTGTGCACCATGCGGCGCGAGCGTAATTCGCTGTCGAATCGCCTTACCGTTCGAGGATTGAGCTGGTAGGGCGCGACCGCCGGGCGCGCCGAGCCTGGAGGAATGAGGGATTGGTGTGGGAGCATACGGACCTCGCCATTCCATACCTTCGCAATGCCACATGACTATCCCGCGCCAATACATCGCGCCAGGCGGTCGAGTTCTACTGTCAGGAAACTCTGCGCGGAAAGCGATATCCGACGAATTTGCAAGAGATGCGATGCTGCCCGGAGAAAGTCGACCAGGAAAACCGGAAGTCGCCGAACGGGCATCGAGGATTTCAAACCGGAAACCGGTATTTATTCGGGGAAACAAAAGAAACAGCAAGACGACGAGCGGCGCCGCCTGAGCAAGGAGCTTGCAAGTCGCACTTAGCGGCGACCAGAAAGACCCAGGTGACGATCCGCGATGAAACTGTATCAGCGCGACAAGTAGCAACGCGAATGCGGCCAGGAGACAAAGCGCGATCGCGAAGTCCTGAGACAGAAAAAATCCGCAAAGACAAAGCACCCAAGCCATCATTACCATGACCTGGAATTCACGCGCTGTGTGCGCTTCCAGAATCTTGAGCGACATTAGAACGACAAGAAGGGACACGCCCGGCGCAACGCCTTTCAGAGATCCGTAGCTGAAGAAAATCCCGGCGAGTGCCACTGCCGCGAGAATCAGTTTTAAAGTTGCAAAGCGAAGGCGGTACCCTTTTGGTTCCATCCAAAATTTCATCGCGAGCGCGAGCAGAAACAGGCATGGGACCCACGTCGCGAGAGAACCAAACATTGGAGGCAACGTGAAGAGCAATGCGGCCGCCAGCCAAAGCAGCGGTCGCCGTGGAATACTCGTATCCCTTCGTGTCCTCACTGGAATAAGCTGAGTGCGCGCAGGCACTGTTGAAAATGCGATTGTCCAACAGCCGGTAGAATCTCAGTGCCTGGCAGACGAAGCCCGTAGGGACGTCGAGTGCGTTCGGCTTCGATCACCCAAAGCGCGAGCTGCGACAGCCTGTCTTCCACGTCTGCCAAATGGAAAGCAGAAAAATCGAGACGCACAAAGTCCTCCGCTTCGGCTGCAAATTGTTTGGTCATGAGCGGCTGCCCGCGCGCCACGGCTTTCCAGTCAATGTGACGTTGCGACTCGCCGGTCACGTAGGGACGGACTCCCGCAAAGTCGTCGCCTTCTCCGATGTCCGCTTGTGGCCGGCTATGGGGCGCGCGTGCGCGACCCAACGGGAGCTGAAGATCTCCCGCAGGTTTAGGATACACGAGATAGGTTTGAGAGGCCGCAAATTTCTTTAAAACGCGAACAAAACCGAGTGGATAAGCACTCGTTAGGCACAACGTTCCTATCTTATGCTCGCCCCGCTGCCGTGCGGGAAATCGAAGGGTCACACGGGCGGCTTTGCCGCCCGGAATGTGGTCGATGCGTTTGCGCTCTCTGCCGGAGCCTGCCAGAGCGAGGTTAATCCCATGGCGTGTCGCACGGGATCGGTTCATAACTTCGACCGATAGCGAGACCTCCTGGCCCGCAAAGGCCGGCTTCACGGATTCAAGCACTATCGTCACATCTGCGAGATTGATCAGGGTGTGCGGAATTGAAACTAGAAAGACCGCAATCAGGGCGAAGAGGAGCAGGTAAACTGCTGGACTATTTTGACTGGACGCCGCGTACCACATCACGGCCAGAACAAACAGCAGGCCGGCAAAACTTGCGGTCGGATAGACGAATGAGAATTTTCTCTCTTTCACGGGACCGGCACGCTGTGCAGCAGATTATCAGCCAGTGTGCGCCCGCTCTGTCCGGACTGCTCGATATCGTGTCCCAGCCGATGCGCCATGACTGCGATTCCCACCGCTTGAATATCTTCGGGAAGCACCATATCGCGTCCGTTCATCAGCGCCCAAGCCTCGGATGCATGCAACAAAGCGAGGCCTGCACGCGGGGACAATCCGGTGCTGTGACGTTGCCGCGAGGCATCGAGCAAATCCTGCAAGTAATCGAGCAGCGCGGATGAAGCGTGCACCTTTCGTACGTTATCCTGAATTTCGAGCAATGTTCGTATACTAAACACCGGTTTCAATTCTTTAAGCATTTCGCGGCGATCCATGCCCAGAAGCATGGCGCGCTCGCTGGCGCGGTCTGGCACGCCCAGTTCGATCCGCATCAGAAAGCGATCGAGCTGAGATTCGGGCAGCGGAAAAGTACCGACTTGATGCTGCGGATTCTGCGTCGCGATCACAAAAAAGGGCTCGGGCAACTCATACGTCACGCCATCGATTGAGATGTGGTGTTCCTCCATTGCTTCAAGCAGCGCGCTTTGCGTTTTGGCAGTCGCGCGATTTACCTCATCGATCAGCACGACTTGCGAAAAGAGGGGGCCGCTATGAAACACGAAGCGTTGCTCGCCCTGATCGAAGATGGAATTGCCGAGAATATCGGCCGGAAGCAGGTCACTCGTAAATTGGATGCGTTGAAAGGCTAGCGCGAGCGAGCGAGCCAACGCCTGGGAGAGCGTTGTCTTGCCCACGCCGGGGATATCTTCAATTAAGAGATGGCCGCGCGCGAGCAGACAGGCGACTGCGAGTTTTACCGCCTGATTCTTGCCTACGATAACTTCACAAATCTGCTTTGTGAACGCGTCAACGTGCTCCGTCACTCCGAAATGATCCGTGGGAACGACGCCTTTCGCAAACAGGCATATGGGGAAAATGGAGAGGTTGTAGCCGGGGTCGGTGATCCCCGGCGGCGAGAACCACCCGCATACGCGATCCATAGGGTGGCAGGACGAATGCCGGGCCACATGAACGTTTCGCTCGCGGAGGCCCACGTTCCGCACGACAGCTCGTCGAAATGGATGCCATCAACGTGTCCTACTGGGAGTAGACATCGGCGGATTGAAAAGGGGTTTGTCGCGGGTTGGGGTGGGGGAGAGAGATGATGGATGGGCGTCGCGGTAACACTTGGTGCCCAAGCCCAGCGCGAATGCCGCCAGGACGAAAAGCGCCACTCGCTTTTCGGTGGAAGTGAGGAGGAATCTCTGCCTCGCCTGATCGAATTTGAAACGCCAACGCTTTTTCAACTCGCGAAAGCTTTTGGAGTCAATTATTTTGCCGCGGCCGAACTAGAACGGAACGATAATGCCTCCTTATGTTGGAATCGTAAAACCGTGCTTTTGATTCGGCCGACATTAGGTCGCGATAGACCGAAGGGGCCACGTCGAGATAACGATAAATAGCGCCGTTTACGAATTCGATTTCGAGGATGCGACGGCGTTTGCTGTAGCCAATCTTTGCGATCGCGCTTGAATGAACGGGTTCCCGCGGAATATGGGAAACGATTCGATGGGAATCACCCGCTTGGGTCGAATCGGCGCCTAAAGTGGGCGCAAGTGTGCCTGCTGTCGCAGCAATGACCGCAAACCAAATCCGTAGCATGATCGAGTCGGTTATAGATTTCGCGCAGCCTGTCGTCCAGCAAACAAAGTGTTACCCATGTGCTGAGCATGCGGGCGCGCTGTCCCAGAAGCTTGCAGCCGCAACTCCTTATCGGCCGAGCGGCGTTGTGATGTCGGTGCCTGGCGGCGGGGTGAATTCGAACGTCGATGGAGGAACGGGCGCGCGGGTCTGATTTGAATACGTGGTCACAATTCGATCGCCATTCGGCAGCAACATGTTCGTGCGATCGGCCTGCAGATTGTCATTGATTCGCAGATCGAGCTTTTGAAACACTCGCTTCATTGAAGCTGTGCGCGGCGTCAACGCTAGCTCGTATCCTTTGTCGATCTTTGCGGCCGCGATTTGGAAAGTGTTTTCAACATTCTCCAGATTCAATGCGGAATTGATCGCTGCCACCGTGGAATCGAGCGGCGAACGTTTCCCCAGTGGATAACGCTCAGCCGATTTAAAGTTAGGATAATAAATCCAGAGCTGATGACCATCGCTCACAGTGAGGCTCGGCGAACTGCCTTTCACTTCGCGCCGGAATCTGTTCGGCGGCTGAAACCAGACCCTCCCCGAACTCAGGATCGGTTTCTTCATCAAATGGATAATCCTTTCCTCCTGAAAATCGGCCTGCGTAATCCGGTTCTCCCGAATTCGGGCCAGAAGGTTTTTTACTTCCGCGTCCGGAACTGCTTCCGCCCTGGCAAAACCCGGCAGGCAAATCAGACCGATCAGAATAAAGAAGACCGTGCGCATCAGCTTCAGTGGATTAATCGGTGTCGATTTTATTTTCGTGCCGCGGCTTGGGTTCAGCCGCCGCCATTGCCGGCAGCGTAAAGAAAATTGTCGCGACCAGGCTCCAGAAGATGCCGATTGCACATGCGCTTCCCAAACTGCTTAGCGCAGGATTCTTCGCGAGCACTAATGAGCCGAAGCCGGCGACCGCCGTCAATCCTGCGAGCACGACCGGTTTGACCACGCCCGCGACATCATGCTCGATCTCACGCGTTTTCTGCCAGATAAGCACAACATAAATTCCGTAGTCCACGCCGATCGCCAGCACGAGACGAAACGAAAGAACGTTGAGCATGTTCAGATCGATGTGCAGCAACTTCATCGAAGCAATCATCGCCCCGATCGCGAATGCAAGGGTGATGACCTGAATGATCCACAGACGCAAGTCGCGATACAGGATCGCCAGCAGCGACACGTCGAAAAACGCCATCAACGCGCTAATGATAAGGAGTACCGGCAGATTGCGTCCGAGGTCTTCGCGCTGTGCGTGCGTCGACACTGGTTGATTGGTGGTGACGAATCCCGCGGTGAGCAATGGATCCTGCCCGAAATAGCGATCGACCAAAAACCACCAGCTCGATGATCTTGGCAATTGCGCGCGCCAGTTTGGCAGAGGCGTGTCCGGATCGACAAGATGCTGCAAATTATCAAGCAATGTGAAAGCCGATGCGAATGCATCGCGGCTGAATCCTTCGGCGTCGAGAGTTTGTTCAAGTGTCTCGTGCGCGGCTGGAAAATTGACCGCGCTCAACTGTTCCCGATTTCTCTGCATCGACTTCGGCGAGAGACAAAGGGCCGCTGGTGTGGAGAAGCTTTTGATTTTGCCCGCCGCTTGGAGGTCACTCCAATGCACGGCAATTTTTTGCCAGTCGTCATGCAATTCCTGGGGATTCGTCGCATGCACGACCGCCAGCACGGGTTCCCAGCGCATCGGCATTTTGTGCATGATCTTTTGCAGGGCAACACTGGCCCGACTGTTTTTCGGTTCGAGTGAACGGGTGCTCGCCTCGAAGTGAAGCGGCGGAATTGGCGAAAAGCCGATCGCACTCAGTAACAACAAGAGCGCGCTTGAAAAAATCAACATCGGCGCGGGGCGCCGCACAACCCAACACACATATTTTTTTATGATCTCAAAGACCCAATCGTGACGAACTGGCGCCTGTCGTTCCCGAATGAACAGAAATAAAATCGAGCACATAAACAGGCCGGCAACGAAAATGCCAATTGCGATCAGCACTCCGAGTTGGGAGAAACCCATCGATCCGCTTAGCACGAGGGCGAGAAACCCGACCGCGGTCGTGAGCGCGCCAAAAAAAACCGCCTTGCCAAGTTTTGCGACGGACGTCGCAATGGCTTGACCATGCGACTCTCCATCGGTGCGCGCCTGCTGATACCGTCCAAAGATGAGAATCGCAAAGTCAACGCCCAGGCCAACGAGAATGGCGCAAAATCCCACGCTCACCATGCTGAGGCGTCCAAAAATGAGCAAGCCAAGTGTGAGCGCCACCAAACAAGAGAGGAGAAGCGAAAATCCCATACCCAGCAACGGCAGCCATCGCCGAAAACCGACGAAGAAGATGGTGCCCACCAGCACGACTGAGCCCGCCAGTGTCGCGAGGATGTCATAGCGCATGCTAAGTGAAATTTCCGACACGAACGCCGAACGCCCCGTCACGAGAATTTCCAAGGGGCCGCCGTCCCATCCCTCGTGCGCAGTCGCACGGAATGCATTTACGCGGCGCATCAACCGTTGACATTCGAACGCGCTAATCGACGACTGGTTAGTCACTGCGAGGAAAATGCGCATCGTCCGGTCTGGTGAGGTAAGCGGCTGGTCTTGTTCGATCGCGGTGCTTTCTGCAAAAGGCTTGAGCGCCGGTGCAATCAACCCGAGCGGATCAAATGAGAGTTCGAACTCTGCCCGGGGCGAGCCCGCTTCGATGTGCTGGTGCAATCGATGGAGCCGATCGCGAATTTTCTGCGGTTGCAAGATCGACATCGTCTCGTTGAAGGCGCCTGGTTCAAGATTCAGGAGGAGCGGTGCTGCGATCGATTGCAGATCACGAATTCCATCCGGTGTGGCCATCGGCGAACCCGCCAGGACTCGCGTGCACCACGGTTGCTGTCGCAATTTTTCAGCGAAGGCGGGGGCGAAATCCTCCAGTTTATCAACATCATTCGGATCGCAGAGAAGCGCGAAGGTAAGCTCCCGGGTTTGCTCAAACTCGCGATCATAAATCTTCAATCCTTGCACCGAGCGGAAACTGCTGGGCAAAATGTTGAGCACATCAGAATCCAGGCGCAGCGAAGTAACCAGGATCGTGATGCAAGCGACCGCGAGCGCAGTCGCGCCACACCAAACCAGCGCGCGTCGCTGCGTTATGATTCGGGCGATGAAATCACTGATGCGCATGGCGCATGTATAGCAGCAGGATCAAACACAGTGCAATCGGACGGGGGAAGCCAATGGCCTGGAGGATAGCCTTCCAGGCTGTCTCGGCTGACAAGCATTTTGCCTGGCGTATCCCGCACGCGGCAAGCGCGCCGGCGGAATCACGCAGGATGCCCGATCTCCGGTTCTCGCGTCAAAACCGAAACAGAAAAGTTTCGTTGCCGGCGACGTATCGCACCGATTGTCGATCTTGCGAGTGAATGAGCTTGTCGCGCAAGCCGAGCCAGCCGCGTAGTTGCTGCGGCGCCCGTTCGACTGGACCCGACCAACCGCCGCGCACGAATGGCCCTTTGACTTCGGCGAAGCCTGCATCCTGGCTCAAAGATAACAGCACCACACCCGGGCCTTTTGATAACGTCAATTCAAAGTCGCCGGCCTTTGAAAAACGGACAAGCACATCACCGATGAGTGTCGTCGTCGCCGTTCGATACATGAGCTGCCCGGTTTTGGCCTGCCAATTGGCTGTCGGGTCTGAAAATTTATGGTGCGAGACAGTTGCACAACTTATTACGTAAAACGAAGTAACCGCTAAAAAGCAAATCAGGTAGAGACGATTGACGCGTTCGGCTTCGCTCAGGGCAGGACTTTCACTCAATGCAGAACTCTCAATCGCCCGGGATTTCGCCGTCATCGCGGCGCGCCAACTGTTTCGAATCGTGCTGGAGCTTTTTCTTTCTTTGGCACGAGCGTGAGCCTGGGCACGATTGGATAGTGGCGTTGTAACCAGACCAAAAAATAGAAAACCGACATTCGCCATCGGATGGCAAAGCTATTGCCGACATTTCCGCCGAGCACCGCGTTCACTGCTGGCGCAAGCCCAAGCACATTGCGCGGCGACAAAAACACTTCGATGAATTCCTTCGTGTACCAGGCGTTGACAAAACGCAGGTAAATATCCATTGCACGATTGACAGCCCTTTCGTAACGGCGAAAGAGCCGACGCGCCTTGCCCGGATGATCCAACGCTTCGTTCAAAGTATCGGCGCATTGTTCACCGCTGAAGACAGCCAGAAAAACGCCGCTGCTAAAGATTGGATCGATGAAACCGGCGGCATCGCCTGCCAGCAGCCAGCGATCGCCATGGAGCTTGCTGCTGCGATAGGAGAAATCCGTGGCAACGTAAACTTTCGAAGCACGCCTCGCGTTCGTCATCCGTTTGGAGATGATGGGCTGTTCGGCGAGCGCCTGTTTTAAGAAATCTTCGGGACTCAATTTCGAACTTCGGAAAACCTCACCGTCGAGCACAACGCCGACGCTGGTGCGTTCGGCGGTCAATGGGATTATCCAAAACCAGCGGTCGATTCCGCGGATTAAAAGCGTCAGTGTACCATCGCGACCTTCCTCGCGCCAAACGTCATCATAATGCGCGAAGATCGACAATTTCTGCAGATGATCGTAGCTCTTTTTGATCCCGAATTGAGTGCCAAGAACGGAATTGCGTCCGCTTGCGTCGATCACGTAACGAGCGCGAACGTTCTGCGAAGAGCTGTCCCATTTCACGCTCAGGTCGACATGCTCGTTTGCAACCTCGACGCGCTCGACGGCTGTCTGCTCATGCACGTCCGCCCCACATTCGGCGGCATGATCGAGCAGCACCTTGTCGAAATCGGCGCGCGTAACCTGATAAGAGTGGTCGGTTTGGGAACGGAACCCGTCCTTGAAGTAAAATTTGGTTCCCTGCTCGGAACACGCGCCAAAGATTTCGCCGCCGAATTTTTTCATGAACCCGGCGCGCAAAAACTTTTCATGCAGCCCCAGCCGGCTAAACGCTTTCATGCTGAACGGCAGAAGGGATTCGCCGATGTGAAACCGTGGAAATTTTTCGCGTTCAAACACGACAACGCGTCGCCCGGCGCGAGCGAGCAGTGCAGCCGCAGTGCTACCGGCCGGCCCTCCACCGATGATAGCAACATCGTACATATCCGCGTTCATTGCGGGCCGAACTTATCGGGAAATTAACTCCTTTGCCAGCCGGAGATTAACAGAGACAAAATGGAAGGAGCCCGCGACGTGATTGGCGCGTGCTTGCCTCAGCGCAATTTGTGCTAATCTGTGTTCACCTGCGGCAGCACCTCCTTTGGGTTGCCGCTGCGATATGAAACTGATCGACCGATTTGTTAGTCGCGAGTTGCTGGTCAACGTCGCATTTGCCATCGCGGTGCTGAGTCTGGTTCTCGTCGTCGGAAACATATTTCGCAAACTTCTTCCTTTGCTGGTGAACCACGACGTGCCGATGGAATACCTCATCACGTTTATTGCTTATGTGCTGCCTTTTTCGCTCATTTTCACCATTCCCTGGGGATTACTGACTGCCATCCTGCTCGTTTTCGGCCGGCTCTCTGCCGATAACGAGCTGATTGCGCTCCGATCGAATGGCGTGAGCATTTCGCGCGTTTGCGTTTCGCTCGCTGGGATCGCGCTCGCCTGCACGGTGATCTGCCTTTGGCTCAACGTCCAAGCCGCACCGGCTGCCCAGGAAAAACTGCGCAGCACCATTTTCGATCTCGCGACCCGCAATCCGATGGCGCTTTTTGGCAGCGATCAGGTAATTGATCAATTTCCCGGGCGAAAAATTTACGTGGGGAAAAAAGAGGGTAACAAGCTCGAAAACATCACCGTCTTTGAATTGAATCAAGATTCGCTTCCGATAAAAGTCACGTATGCGCACACTGGCATGCTCGAGGCGGATTTGGCGAACAAGCAGATCCTCATGCACCTTTACAAGGCGCGTTACCAACAGCGCGACGAAAAAAATCCGACGGACCTGACGAAGATTCGCGATGGAATCAATATGGCAGAAGGCACGCTGCCCATCAGCCTCGAGGAGTTGTATGAGAAGGAGAAAAAACGGCCGAGCCGTTCTGCGTTGTCGATCGAACAACTGCTCGATCAATTAAAAAGCGAAAACCAGCGGGAGCGCAGCGCCAGCCGGACAGAAATAAACAAACGCTTTTCATTTCCCTTCGCCTGCATCGCGTTTGCAATTATCGGCGTACCGCTGGGCGTAACCGCGCATCGCCGCGAGACCTCGATTGGTTTCGCCATGGGTTTGATTGTTGCAGTCAGTTATTTTCTATTCGTGATTATTGGTGACACTCTGCGTGGAAACCCAAGGGTCCACCCCGAGCTGCTTGTCTGGTTTCCAAACGTCCTTTTTATCGTGCTCGGAGCATTTTTATTCCGGCGACTCGCTCGGCAATAAGTTGCTCAAGATGGCAAAGAAAGATCGGCGTGTTGATAGGTTCGCCTGACAGACTCCGTTTGGACTTCTGGCATTGACGTTTTACAGGCAGCTCAGGCTTCCTCCGGCTCCGGTCCCAACGAGAGGGAAGGCACCCTGGCCGAATCGGCCTGTCGACGTTGGAGAACCGGAATGCGCGTTGAAAGCATGTTCCACAGACAAACAGTTACGCAAGCCAGCACCAGGCCCGACGCATAAGGTCGAATGTGGTTGAGCAGATCAATCGCCGGGAGCGTCGCTTCGAGCTTCTTATCGATCAGCATCACGTGCACGATCATCAACGTACTCGCGGCCGAGATGATAAAATGAATCACACTCAATCTAACACTCACCCCCAGGGCGACGGCGCTAATGACCGCGCCCCACATCAGATAGCGTTCGTGCATTTGACCCAGCAGGGCAAACATCAGGAGCCACGGCGCAGCAATTGCAATCAGGGCGCGCGGATCGCGATCGCGCATATGTCGCGCGACGCCGCGCGCGCAGAGCGCCAGTCCGCCGAGGTAAAGCAGGCGCAGGGTCCATTGCAGCGTGAGATCGAAATGCAGAGATCCAAAATGCGCCGACCAGAAGGGATCCTTCAGCGACCAACCGACGTTGGAGAGAAGCGATGGAAGATTGTAGCAAGAACTGATGAAAAGATAGGGATAATGCTCACTGCCATAGACGAAACCGATTTGCAGCCAGCTGAAGCTTCCCCCGGTGAAGGCGCCAATTACAAATGCTGCGCACCCGATCACCCCGGCGATCCACGCCCGTCGATGGAGCAACCCGCGTCGCAGAAGGAACAACGAGCTAAGGGCGGCAACAGTCGCGACGGCAATCCAGGCCGCCGGAGTGCGCAGAAGCCATTGAGAAACTACCAACGCTGCTGTTGCAATGAAGCCCGCGAGCATGCGCAGCGCGCGGGTCCACCTTTTTTGCCACAAAGGCCAGAGAACAAAAAAAGGCGCGACGAACAATAGCTGTCCTTTGAACATGGCACCCGCGGCGAGCAGAGCACCACACAGGAACCAGCGATTTTTTAACGCTGCGAGCACAGCGAAGAGATAAAACGGCACGATCCAGACGTCCCATTGCGGCCAACCGTGCGCGTCGAGAATCATCGACGGTTCAAGCCAGGCAACGCTGGCTGCTGCCAAACCGCAAATGAAAGCGCGATGCCGTGGTGGTAAACCGCGCAGGAACGGTGACCGCGTCGCGCGGGCCGAGCGCTCCACCCAGAAGCGGACCAGAAGGAAAATTGCAACTGCGGAAATCAGTTCGCATAATAGATTCATCTTCAACAGCGGGTTGACGAGCTTTGGGTGTCCGTCATCGACTCCAGGAAATTCACTGCGCACTTGCTTCGCCCAGACTGACATCACGAGGAGTCGCAACGGCGGATAATCGAGGCCGTAATCCTTCTCGTAAGCGTCGTCTTTTACCCGATCATAGAGTGCCAAATAACCTCGGAAAAATGCGGGCCAGGAATCGGCCGAGCTACCGTCGGGCGATAGTTCACGAGCTTCTGCCAAGGTCTCGCTGCCCCAGTAAAACCCGTTGACGATGTCGTGCTGAAAACGCACGTGCCTCGTCTTTTCCCCAGCCCAGCGGCGTAGTTGAACCCCGCCCAGGAAAAGCATCACGATGAAAGACGCAACCAGAGCGCGCCTGACGGGTTCGCTGGAGAATAGTCGTCTAAAGAACGCGCGAATGGCCATGGTTACCCCCTTACGGAAAGACAGCAGTTGGATTCGAAAGGTTACGAAAGTTTGTTTCGAGAAAGTTTATTTGTATTCGTCGCGCGCGCGCGATTTAGCCGGGTCACACTGATGTTGCGTCAGAACTGAGCCGAGCGATCTGAATAATCAAGACACGGCTTTTGTTTTCCACATCGATTTTGATTGGATTAAAGTACAACTTGCCGCGCAACGGCGTGTGGGCAACATATACGGCTCTCAATTCGAGCGCGAAATCGATCCAGCGTAGCTCAGTGGTAGAGCGGTCGGCTGTTAACCGATTGGTCGTAGGTTCGAATCCTACCGCTGGAGCCAAAACTTAAGTCGCTCACCACGAGCGATTTCTCCAGCTAGCAGGACCGGTTTAGAGAGAAATGCCAGCAGATTTGCCAGCAGAGCGACGGGCGAACACACAATTCGCACGGACTCTGCCACCACTCTGCGACTACTCGCTAACGGAAAAAATTCGGTGCGTTCATTCTCCTCAACGTGGAGAAAAACGTGCAATTGAAATATCGACTGTATCGCCGGCGTAACGGCATTTTTTATTGGCAGGAGAACGATTCGCAGAAACAGGGAACACTTCGCACAACTGAACGACGCGAGGCCGAACGTCTGCTCAATGCGATGAACGAATCGCACCGACAGCCGATGCTCAATCTCAATCTCGCTCGCGCATATCTCGCGGCGCACGATCCAAAAATGGTGACACGCACCTGGCAAGCCG
>VBQC01000171.1:31053-32736 GCA_005887825.1 Verrucomicrobiota bacterium
GTGCACGGGGATTTCGTAGCAAAGCTTACGACCCAATTCGGCACAAACCGCTTGTGCAAACGAACGGCGAAGATCTGCTCGCCATCATTCACGCGAACGGAAACTGCGTTGCCCATTATTTGCGACGACTTCATAACTTGGCTGTCGATCTCGGTTGGCTCGCGTGGTCCATCCTCGCCAAACGAGCATGGCCCAAAATCCGAAGTCAAAGTAAGAGAGCGATCACGGCGGAAGAGCACAGAGCCGTCATCGCTTCGGAAAAGAATTCCGAACGCCGCGCATACTACGAGTTGCTTTATGAAACCGGCGCTGCGCAAACCGACGCTGCAAATCTCACCGTCGAAGATATTGATTGGCAAAACGGCGTTCTCATTTATCGGCGCAAGAAACTCGGACCTTTCAGCGAACCGTGTCGCCTAACGATCGGCACAAAACTTCGGGTTCTACTCAAATCGCTCCCACGCTCCGGCGATTTGTTTCCAAATATTAAACGGACTTCTGCCAAAGACCGAGCCGCTGAATTTCGAAGACGCTGCCGAGCGGCAGGAATTAACGGAATCAGTCTGCATTCCTACAGGCACTCTTGGGCCCAACGCGCAAAGGCTTGTGGCTATCCACAGCGATTCGCCCAAGAGGCGTTGGGCCACAGCAGCAAGGCTGTGCATGAAGCTTACGCAAAAGGCGCGTTAGTTATTCTCCCTTCCCTTGACGATTACGAGAACCTGCAAACCACCAAAGTCGTCCCCTTGCGTTCAATCAGTAGAAACTATCCACTAGCGAACTAGCAAAGCTCGGCCTTACTGCATTTAAATGATTTGGTCGGCATTTGGCCGTGAAAATGACCTGTAAGTTATGAGCCAATAGACCAGCCCCGAGATGCATCCGCTGATAAGTCCCACCCCAGCACTTTCGAACGACAGTTCCTTGCGCACAAAAAAGTAGAAAAAGACATAAAGCGCTGTAAGCGCAGACCAACTCGCCACCGCAAATATAAGACGTGCTCTGTTAAGAGTAACACGGCGGTAGAAGAAGAGGAGCACTGGAAGCATGATTATAATACAGGTTGCGTAGAACCACGGTGCCGCGTCTATGATCCCAAACACCATAACGGTCCCCCAGGACTCCCCCCAAAGTTGGGAATAAATAAGAGAGAAAACCAAAATGTCCAGGACCGGGCACGTGACGATAGCGAGCACGGCGCGATACCAATCTCTCCGAATGGTCTTGCGCGAAGTATCCTGCTGCGCCGGTAGACCCCGGAAAAGAAATTCACGCCGGATAGCCAAGTAATGGTTAAGCCAGATGCCACCCAACGAAACAAAGGCCCCGATGATAGCGACTAGTACCGGTGTTTCCATTTTCGCCTCGTCCGATTATGCCAACAGAGTTGCCGGTCGTCTAGCCTATTACCGACGAAAACCCTCAATTCAATAGCAGGCGCGCGGCGAAGCAATGGCGGGATCTAATCTCAGCTTCTTTCGTTCGTTTTTTCGAAACCAATGTTTCCCAATTACTTTCGTTGCGCTTGAAAGCCATTCAGCGTTCGATGCCCGCTCGGCGATCTCCACTGCTGCGAAATATTTCGGACCATTCCGTGCAGGCTTTCCCAATGGCACCAGCAACCTTGCCGCAACCAAAGCCGCAATATCGTGCTCTTGAAATCCGAGCAGCAATGCTGCTTCT
>VBQC01000074.1 GCA_005887825.1 Verrucomicrobiota bacterium
GCGATGCTGACGTTCACCACCGGTGCCAAATCACGTGTGGGTTTTCATACTTTTTTTGGCGACGGACCGTACCGCGGCGACTTGATGACGCACCGGCTTTTATACAACCCTCATCTCCATACAAGTCAGATGTTCGAAGCCATGGTTGAAGCACTAACCCGCGATCCGGCGGTGCTCCCGACGTTCGACTTTACGCCTTCTGTAAACCAGCCACTCGCAGGATTTCGGCCCTCCCTGTCCGAAGTTGCTGAAATCAATGCCCTGCTACAGCGGGAGAATCCTCGCATCGGTTCTGCGCCACTCGTCCTGCTCAACCCGAACGCGAGCGACTTGCTGCCGCTTAGGCGGTGGCCGCCTCTGCGTTATGTCCAACTTGCGCGGCGGCTGCTCGAACGTTACCCGGACTTGTTTATTGGGTTTACCGGTGCGCCGGCCGAAGCCGCTACCAATAACCAGCTTGCAGACGAAGTTGGTTCAAGCCGCGTCATCCCGCTTGCCGGAAAAACGACTCTGCGGCAAGTGCTCGTGCTTTACACGCGCAGTGAGATTTTGGTGACGAATGACAGCGGCCCGGCTCATTTTGCTTCGATGACGCCGATTCGCGTCGTCACCTTGTTCGGGCCGGAGACGCCGGCGCTATTTGCCGCGCAATCGCCAAATGCAACCGCCTTATGGGCCGGCATCGCATGCAGTCCGTGCGTGAATGCCTACAACAACCGCCAATCGGTCTGCCGCAACAACCTTTGCATGCAAGCAATCACAGTTGATGATGTTTTTGAGAAAGTTACACGCATTTACGATTCTCTTAAGAGGAGCACATCCGGAAATTAATCTGCCGAATGATGGGTGTGCCAACTCATAGGTCGCGCCAATTTCGCTTCGCCGTGCTTGGGATTATTCTCCTCACGGTCGCGATTCGCCTTCCGTCTCTTCTGTATCCCCAGCCAATCGACAGTGAAGCAATGTATTCCGTCGTGGCGAACGAGATCGTTGACGGCGGGCGGCCTTACATTGACGCGATAGAGCGCAAGCCGCCACTTCTCTTCTGGACGTACGCCGCAATATTCAAAGTAGCCGGCGAGTTCAATTGGAAAGCCCTTCATTTAGTCGCACTCGTGTGGACGCTAGGCGCGATGGCCGGCCTCTATGTAATCGGCCGCGAGTTGTTTGATCGCAATACCGGTTTGATTGCCGCGCTCTTCTACGGTGTTTTTCAACACTGGTGGACTTGGAAAAACCTCTCATTCGACGGCGAAATGCTAATGAATCTCCCTATCATCTGGGCGTGGGCAATCGCGCTCCGTCGGAGTTCGGCGCGACTGCGACCCGAACTCTTCGCAGCTGGCGCGCTTCTGGGGGCAGCGTTCCTGCTCAAACAGCCGGCCGCGATAGCAGCAGTCCCCCTCGGCATCTATCTACTCCTCCCGAGCTATCGAACCAGCCGCAGCTTGACGCGAATGAATTCGATCATTCAGGCAGCTATACTCACGGCAGGATTTCTCGCAGCTGTCGGTCTGGTAACGATTGTAATTTGGAAGCAAGGCATTCTCCACGAGGCGTTCTACTGGACAATTGCCGATCATGACGTTCCGCACGTTTTTTGGCAGAAGGGAATCGTGATTACGCTGGTTTTCCTCGGGGCCTGTTTGCCTTTGGTAATCGGGGCGATAATGGCGTGCCGGGATAAGAGTGAGATTTGGGCTGGGAGGACAGCAGAACGAACAGCGCTTTTCGGGCTGCTTGCAGCCTCGGCGATCGGCGCTGCAGCGGGCGCACGCTTCTACCCTCACTACTACGTCCAATTGATCCCTCCGCTCGCCCTGCTCGCGGCACCCTACTACGCACGACTTTGGTCCCGGACGATACAGCCGCCCCACTGGCTATTACGCCCTGCGGTGACGTACGCGTGGTTGGGTCTCACGGTTACTGCCTTCTCAATCGAACACTGGACGGGACTCGGTACGCGACGCGTCCCGTCTGAGGCGGGACGATATTTGTCCACGCATTCGAGCCCCGACGATAGAATTTTCGTCTGGGGTCAGTCTGCGAAAACCTATCTGGATGCTCACCGACGTCCAGCCTCTCGTTACATCACAACCTTCCCCCTCACTGGCAACATTTTCGGAGGGCCCCTCCCTAGTGTTGACACGCGCAACCGTATCGTTCCGGGCTCGTGGGAAAACCTCCTGCAGGATTTTGCCAAACATCCACCTGCATATATCATCGACCTTTACTCCGAACCGGGCGTGCTATATCCGGTGCAACAGTTTCCAATCCTAGCAAAGCTGCTAGCGGAACATTTCCAACCTGTCGCGCGAACCGAAGAAGGGGTAATTTATTGCCGAAACGATTATCGTGTTTTGGCGCACCACGGCCCAAAAAGCAACCGCTAGCGTCTAGCTGAAAATGGATCTTCCTGTCGGTATTCAGTTTTACAACGCGCCGATCGAGGGGTTGGCGCGCCGCTTTGCGCCGCGTTGACTATTACCAGAAAAGTCGTTGAGCTGGACCCATGCGTCCGTAAGATTCTCTTCGTCAAGTTTGCGGAGCAGGGTACGACGGTTCTCGGTTATCCTGCGATTGGCCGCGCGATTGAAATGGTGGGACACAAAAACGTTTACTTCATCGTGTTCGACGACAATCGATTCATCCTGGACGCACCTACGATTCGCTAAAGGCGGACGATGCCACCGCTTGGATGAAATCGCGACCCCAACGGGATTCGAACCTCGATTCGCTTCGCGATCACGAAAACGGGTGATGTCGAGAAAACAGGCAATCAGGGAAGGGCAATCTCAATCATCTGTCAGGTAATATACTACAATTGAATGGGGTAAAGCGTCGATCGACAGCCTGCGCCCAGGTTACCGCAAGCGAAGATGCGGCCGACGTCTGCGCAAACGTGTGCATGCCGGGCCACAGAAAGCATGCCGATCCCTCTATGGCGTCCGGTCGAGCGAGCCGGTCCCTTTTTCAGTGGCCGGGATTATCGTCATGATCCACGGGCAGGAAATGTCGATCGACTGCCTGTGCCCAGAGAAAAGCGAGCGTGCTCTCGTTGGATGTTTGTACAAAACTGTGCTTTCCGGCCGCAAGGAAGCGGGCGCCAGTGTATGGTGTGCCGTCGAGCATTCCGCTCACCGTACCTTCGCGCGCGGTGATTTCATACAGTGCCGGAATCACAACATCAAAATCGAAACGTTTCAGATCTTCCTGCGATCGTTTCAAAAACCCGCCCGCGACCCATAATCCCTTTCCAACCGGCAGAAAGTTCTGCTCGACAAAGCGTGTCGTGGCTGACGACATATCTTTTCGCTTTGTCGCGACACAAGCGCGCTTTTCAACGCAATTCTTCGCCGCATTGTCGATCATTAGGCCACGCCGAATCCGTTCCATCACGAAAGGCTCCCAGATGGGGCCGAAACACCGCTGTCGGAAAACCGTTTCTCCTTTCTCATCCAAAACGTAATCGCCGGGACCGGTTAGTGTAAGGGTCGCCCGCAGCAAATTGGTCTCGTTCTTGCCACCATCAATCCAGAATGGATGCAAAATGATAATGGCCACAATCTCGCCCGCGGCGATAAACGCCGGTAATGGCACGTGTTTAAACAAAGCTCCAAGAGGCCAGCGTTGACGAACGAAATAGTTTGAGACCAAGAGGGATGCTGCGCTGTAAAAAGCAAATGCTAGCGGATGATACGGCAAATAATCCTGACGCGTAACGAGCGCCCAAAAACTCCAGAGCGCGAGAATGTAAAAACCACAGATCAAAAAAACGAAACCGCGCCGGAAAGCCGTCGCAGGATCAGGTGCCTTACGGACGACGATCCATGCAGCGCAGATAACGAGCGGAAATGCGATGGGAAAGATGAGGGCCCACCACGCCGGATGATTCAGTAAACCGGGTAGAATGTTGTTATCGACGACCCAGTATCGGAATTGTTGCCAAATGCCTCTGAGCGCAAATATCCCCACGATGATCGCGGGAATGAGTAGCGCCGTCGCCAGAAATGCCGCGACACAACGCATGAGATAACCCCTAGACAAGCCCGCTTTCCGCCATCCGACCAGTAGTAACGTGAGCGCGCCGCTCGTCAGAATCGACACCAGGAGTAGTGTCGTTTTCCCCGAGATCCCGAAGCAAAGTCCAAGCAGCAAACCAGCCGCAAGCGCGCGGCGTACGGTGATCGTCCCGTTGAGCAGCACGATAAGACACAAGAGCCAGAGCGGCGCCCACAGATTGTCGGTTCGAAATTCAAACGAACAGAAGTGATAACCAGGATACAACCCCGCTTCGATCGTCGCCCAGACGCCTGCCCGCTTCGAAAAAAGCAGCGTCGCAATGCGGTAGGTGCACCACATCGTGACGAAATACATCGGTAGCAGGGTAAAACGCATCCAGTAAAGGATCGTTGGCCGGTCGCCGATCAGTGCGAAGATGGGCGCAAACGCGATCTGAAAAAGCGGCATGTGGTTGTCGCAGATGTCGCGATACTGCACGAACCCACGAGCCCACGCCCAAATCACATGCAAGTGCTGTGACTCGTCGGAATCGAACTTGTAACGCGTCATGTTCACAAGCTTCAGTCCGATCATCAGCCCAAAAAGGCTCGCTGCCGCAACGCACTCCGTGCGACCCGAGATGCCGAAATACTCAACGGCTCGCTCGAGCAACGGCTTGCGCCCCCGGCCTGAGGCAGACGTGGTTCTCGATTTGGCCATTCTCACCAAGAAAAGTTCCGCCGTCCGGATTCAGCGCACCTCTGCGGGCCTCGTTGAGCGGAGAACCATTCGCGACGCTATCAAACCGCTGAGCTTTGTCACACACTTTCATTTCGCCGTCAGCTACCATTTAGCCACATATGATCATACAGCACCATTTGTCGTGCCCCGTGAGGTCTTCGCGGTCCACTACTTTGCCGAGCCAGTCTTACATAATCGGCTGGATCACCGTGAAACCCGACGAACCGTCGAGCCGAACGCAGCGGCATCGCGAAACACATCGAGGGTTTCCCGCGCGCAACGATGCCAGGAGAATACCTTCGCTCGATCAATTCCGGCGGCAGCGAGGTCGCGGCGCTGATTCGGTGATCTGGCCAGGGCGGCGAGCGCACGTCCAAAGCCGGCGATATCATTTGGTGGCACGAGTATCGCTGCTGCGCCCACGACTTCCCGTAGGGTCGGAATATCACTTGCGACAACCGGACATCCGATGGCCATCGCTTCCACGACCGGCAGGCCGAAGCCTTCATAGAGAGATGGTTGAACCATTGCTCCAGCGGCTTGATACAGAACGACAAGATTTGCCGCATCCACGTGCGGGATCCACGTAACGCGTTTGTCGATTCCAAGGCGCGACGCCAGACTCGCCAGCACGTGCTTGCGCGTTTGCCGCTGCACGAACACAATGCGCCACGGCTCAGGGACATCGCGGGCGAACGCTGTTAGCGCAACCGGGTGTTGCTTGCTTGGACTGTGCTGACCAACCACCAGAAAATAGGGCGCATCAGATCCGATGATCGCAGCGGCTTGTTCCCGCGAGCGGTCTGGGTCCGCAGTCGGCCTGAAAATCGGACCCGGAGCCATCGGCACTACCGCAACACGACCGCGCGCCGACGGGCAAAGACGCGTTATGCGATCAGCCATTACGGATGTTGTGGCAACGAGCCGCGTCGCATCGCGCAATGCTCTCCATTGTGCCTGCCGATAATACAAGCGTTTGACGCGTTGACTCCATCGGGTAAAAGCGAGCTTCGGATAATCGATGGGCAACAAATCGTGGATCGTAACGACTGTGGCGCATGGCACATGGCGCGACAAGATGTTATGCGCAGCATGAAAGAGGTCGATGCCGTCGAAACTTGCGTACCGCTCCGGCCACCAAATGGTCCAGAGCGAGTTCGGCTCGACTGGCACTGTGATTTCAGAAACGTTTGATGCGTTCGTCAGTGGGCGAGCGGCGAGCCGGTGCGCCCATAAAACAAATTCGTCGCCGGGCGCCATCTGCGGAATGGCGTGAACCATTGCTTCGACATAGGTGCCGATGCCGCTCGGTCGCTCACGGATGTATCGGCAATCAATGGCAACCCGCATAAACAGCCCTGCTCTTAAGTGATAATAGCAGCTCGGCCCGTTAGCGCCTCAACAGGCAAAGCAGGCTAGCGATACAGTTTGGATCTGAAGGGGGTCAGTGCGCACGGGAAGGAAAGGAGTGATAAAGAGATTAAATGGTTAACGCTCAACGCTCAAATTCTCAATCCCGTAAGGCTCAACGCTTAGCGGCGCCCCGACGCGCGCTCATGCTCGGCACAATTACGGCTCCGAGTGGGTCAAGATAGCGGGGCAGAGCGCTTTCGGGGCGATTTGCGGCCTCGTACGCGACGATTTTTCACCGTGACGAAGCAGGTTGCGCACATCGCACTTCCAGTGCAACATCGCGAGCATCGTCACTGAAGATTTGCGGCATTATCTCAACGCCATGCACATCAGCTGGAAAGCCATTTACTCCTGGTGACGACGAGGGCCGATGATCCGCGGTATCTCGGTGTAATAGAGTGGATGCTTTATGTCATAGCGGCGTGGTCTCTTGCATGGCCTGTTTATCGCGCCTTTGTGAACGTCGAAATTGAAAACAACGAGGGCTGGAATGCTTATTTCGCTGATGCTGCGATGGGTAAGATGCCACTCTATCCATCTGCCGATCAACTTATAACCAACAACTATCCGCCACTATCCTTTTACATTGTAGGTTTAGTTGGACGGCTTGTAGGTGATCCGGTGTTAGCCGGCAGGTTGTTGTCCTTGGTTGCCCTGGTTGCGATCGCAACAGCGATCGCTTTGAGCGTTAGGCGGCTCGGTGGAAGCGGAGTGGCCGCCAGAATTAGCGCGGCATTCTTTGTAGCGACGATGAGCCGATTTTTTATGCCCTACGTCGGAATGAACGAGCCGCAACTCCTCAGCGAAGCTATCATGGCCTTTGGGTTTCTGGGATTTCTAATCGCCAGATCAAATGACCGTGGATACGTCTGGCCCGTTCTGGTGATGGCTTTCGCCGGCTTTATCAAGCACAACATAATTGCCATGCCACTGACCGTTTTCCTGTGGCTTGGCCTACACCGTCACCGCGAAACCGTGAAGTGTTTCTGCGTTGCGGGGATCGCCATCATAACGGGTATCGTAGTTTGTTATGCTTTGTACAGCTCGGACTTTTTTTTGAACATCTTATCCCCCAGGCGTTATTCCTTGAAATGGGAGCTTAGCGCTCTTAGAGACTTAGAGTGGGTGTCCATTGGGCTACTCGCTTGCTTTTACAACGCTTGGGCTCGTCGGCGTGATGCCAGCGTTCAGCTTTGCAGTTGTCTCATCGCAATGGCGTTAGGCTCATATTTCCTCCAGAAAAGCGGTGCTGGAGTGGATTTCAATGCTCAATTTGATCTCGTTATTGCCGTCGCGATGGGCCTTGGTCTGGCGTTCACACAAGTTTCGCTATGGCCTGTCGCGCGCCCTCTTCGGTCGGAACAAGCGCAGGCAATTCTATTGCTTGCTGTGTGCGTGCGGCTGCTGGTGTCAAAACAACTCCAGCCGGTACGCCTCGTGTTCGATCACAGTTTTAAGAAGGAAATTGCGATGCGGGAGCAGGCAATGACTGATAGCGTCGAGCGCGTGCGACGAATCCCCGGCGATGTGCTGTGCT
>VBQC01000358.1 GCA_005887825.1 Verrucomicrobiota bacterium
CGCCGCTGATCGTAAACCAGACAATCTACATCGGCAGCAGTTCCGGTACACTGTATGGCCTCAACACGAGCGGCCAGGAAATATGGAGCACGCAAGTTGGCGCTGCGATTCCGGCTCCTGACGAACAGAACGCGCTTCTGACAACCGGTTTAGGAGCAGGAGATGGCCTATTAATTGTACCGGCTGGAAGTATTCTCGCCGCCTATGGTAACTGAGATGCTCTAGTCCGGCGCATCCGCAGCGAACAAGTCAGACACGACGGTTCTTTTGTCAGGTTCTCACATCCGTGCCGTAGCCGCGCGCGCCGAACGCGGTTTTCTGCAACGCAAAAGCGCGATCGTTTGACTATTCTGCTTCGGAATCTTCGCGTATCCGGTTGACTGCAGACTTAGCTAACCATTCCCGAGCTTTTTGTCGCAACTCGGCGGCGCTATGCAGCGCCAGCTTCTCTTTCATGCGCATCTGATGTGTCTCGATCGTTTTAACGCTTACATGCAATTCATTCGCTAATTCCGAAACGCTCACGCCTCTGCCAATAAAAGAGAAAATCTCCAGCTCACGATCACTCAGGCTGTTGATGTCGGAGCTACGCGAATTTTTACCGCCCGCTGCGAAGTTGTTTAGGATTAGCGGCAACACGCTCGCGCCCACGTATGGGTGACCGGTTGAGATTTTGCTGAACGCCGCGAGCAGTTCGGGAGCATCCTCGATGCTCAAGTATGCTCGCGCACCGGCCCGGAAAACGCGTTGAGCCGAGAACGCGTCGGTGTGTTCAGAAAGGGCAAGTATTGCGGCGGCCGGATTGAGGCTCCGGAATTCTTTGATCAGCTGTATCCCGTCAGCACCGCTCAGCCTCAGCCCAATCACAACCAAATGCGGTTTGTGGCGCAGAAACAATTCGCGGGCCAAAGGCGCTTCGTCCGTTTCGCCGCACACTGCAAATTGCATGCTTTTCGCGATTAATGAGAGCACGCCGGAGCGAACAAAACCTATTCGATGAACAACGAGCACTTTTGCCTTTGTCGGGCGTTTCCCTGACACGTCGTCGGGCTCTTCTGTCAGGGACTTCTTTGATCCGTGTACAGATCTACTGTCTATCGACCTTTTTTGTCCGGTGTTGCGTTGCCGGTTCAACGCGCGTGCAGCGAGCCGTCTGTCTTTTCGTTGCTGCATATAAGGGTACGTAAGAGTTTTATCCTAAGTTGCAGCCGTTTTGTAGGACGAAGTCCGACAAAAGCCAAGCCAAAAATTCAGGGATTCGCCCCGACAGACAGATGGCCAGCGCTCCGCTTATTCTCGGCGCGAGGTGAAAATATGAAGAAAAATATTTCCCGTTTTAAGGCTCTGCTTTGCCCGCTGCTGCATTCCCAGGCCGACACTTGGGGCGGCCTTGAAAAAGTCCAAGGAGGGGCCCGCGCGGAAGAGATGGCTACCAACACACCGGATAATTTCAAGACTTCAATTACTACTGCTGGACGAATCGCGATTTTGTTCTTAATCGCACTCATGTTCGCTCCGGCGCTCTGCCCGCGATTGCTCGCTTTTGACGATCATAATCCAATCGGCGCGACAGGCGCATTTGAAGGCGTGATCACGACTGGATGCGCATACAACGTGCTGAATCACAACGCCACTCGGCACATCGACGATATCGTGGTCCCGGGTGCGGTTGGAAAATATGGGTTGAAGATGACCCGCTATTACAACAGCCGATCCACTCGCGTCGGCAGCCTCATGGGCGCCGGCTGGAGCCATGAATATATGTGGGCCAACAGCAGTGACAAGGTCGAGTACCCCAATGGAAACGTCTGGGACAGCCACTGTACAGGCGACTGGGGTCTCGGTGGTCCGCTTGGGGTGTCCGATTGGCCCACGACATGGAACGGGTACCCGGCGTTTCGGCTTGCCGACGGCGGCACGGTGGTGTTTGGCGGCGTCCTCATGAATGGCACTACATACTACAGCGTTCCAACCCAAATTATCGATCCGTACGGCCAGACAACCACTATCACCTATTACGCAAATACGTTGCGGATCTACCGGGTAACCGAACCTGGTGGCAGATACTTGCAGTTTATCTATTCCCCCGTGAACGGCGTGACGATGTTAAGCGAGGTGGACGCATACGATCGCGTGGGGGGGAGCCAGATCGATTCGGTAGTTTACAATTACGCTTCGAAAACTACCGGTGGCAACATCGTCACATCAGCGAATTGCCTTACCCAGGTGGATTATACCCTTGGCACCACGCATGCATATTATACGTATCAGGAGGATAACTCTCCAGAAAATCCGAGTCCACCCTGTCCCTGCCCTCTTAAGCTGTTACCGCTCTTGAGAACGTGCCAGGACGTACGCTACAACGGGCCGATGCGTCAGATTTGCTACGATTATCAGGGCAGCGGTCCGCACGGTGCAATTACTGCCGAGAGATACAGCATCAACGGCAGCACCAACGGCTCGCAAGTCTCATGGATAGATCCGCCTGCGCCGTCGGCCCCACTCGAACATTTAATTACACCTCATTGAGCTTGGGGCGGCCGCCTAACGAGGACGTGTGTCCAAGCGTTAACGGCTTGGCCCCTCAGCAGTTCCTCCAAAGCTATACCGATTTTCAGGGGCACACGACCCAAGTCGGTTACGATTCAAACTGGTATGTCAATTCCGTTCAAGACGGTAACGGCCACACCACCACCTGCGTGCGCGGCCCGCCTCCAAACGCCTACCCTGGCCCAACGGGCATCGGTGAAATTCTGAAAATCACGCATCTGGATGACAGTACGCACATCGATTATACGTACCAGAGTGAACCTGGAGCGATTGGCGGACATTATGTGGCAACAGTCAGCGACGAGCGTCAGAAAGTGACCACTTATACGCGCGATCCGACCACGCACCGTGTGACCCGGATCGATTATCCATCGGGCGCAGATACTCCCGTGTCGTACGAGGAATTCACCTATAACAGTTTCGGCCAGGTGCTCACGCATCACCTCAGAAACCTTGCTTGGGAGAGCTTCGTTTACGATAGTCGCGGTTTGCTGACCGACAAGTTCAATCCGAAACAGAGTGGTGTCCCATCCGGTGCCGATCCGCATACTCATTACGATTACTACACCTCTGCCGATGGAAAGCTCGGGTGGATCGATCGCGTAAAGAAAGTGACGTTACCGGCGAACAATCTCGGCAACGTCGCCTCAGAGACGTATGAATACGATCGCACCCTTGACGCCACTGGTATCACCAATCTGACCGGCGCGGTTGTTGGGGGACGCGGCTTGGTCACAAAGATCACGCATGCCGATAACAATTATC
>VBQC01000355.1 GCA_005887825.1 Verrucomicrobiota bacterium
GCGCTTTTAATCGCCGAGCTTTGGCCCTTAATTCGAGAATACTTAGCCCAGCAGTGTCATCGATAAAGATTTTTGCTTCAGCTAATTTTGCCGCTGCGTGGGTCAACTTGGGAAAATCCGCTTCGGCGAGGAATCCATCACGCGTTTTTGCCAGATTAACACGCGCTCGCGAACAGAGCATGCGCTGCACGAGTTGTTGTGCGCTCATCTCCAAGCTGAAAATTGCGACCGGAAGGTTCAGTTCGACTGCAACGTGTTCGGCAATATTCATGGCGAGCGCGGTCTTTCCCATGCTTGGGCGGGCTGCGATCACGATCATTTCCGACGAGTGTAAGCCGCTCGTCAGCCGGTCGAAATCGCGAAAACCGGTCGAGAGTCCAGTGATAGCGCCTTTGTTTTCAAATAACTTCTCGATCGATTCGAGAGCGCCCATCACCTGCTCTTTCATTGAAAGGATCTGGACTTTAAAACGCTCCTCGCCGATCTTGAAAATATTCGCCTCAACCTCGTCGAGCAGACCATTCACCTCGTCTTGTTCATTATATGCGCGGCCGATGGAAGTCGTGCAGGTTGAAATGATTTCGCGCAGAACGAATTTCTCCCGAAGTATCTCTAAGTAATAGTCAATATTAGCAGCCGTCGGAACAAAGGTCGCAAGGTGTGTTACGAACGCTGGGCCGCCGACAACATCAAGTAGCTGCCGATCTCTTAGAGCTTGCGTGAAGGTGATTAAGTCAATACCTTTCTGCTCATTCCACATCTCGACCAGAATGTTATAAATCGTTTGGTGAGCAGGGATGTAGAAATAAGTTTCGTTAATCTTTTCGATGCATCTGGGAATGACATCGTTGGGGGAGATCAGCATCGAACCCAACACGCCGTGCTCCGCGTCCTGGCTGCATGGAGGCGTGCGATGTGGATCAAGTGTATAACTTGTGGACGACGGTTTATAACCGGCAACTGGTGGTTTCCCCGACGTTTTCTTTGCCGGACTCTGCTTAGTCCGTGTTTCGTCCACAGCTCCAACTGATTGCGGAGCCATGATTATGCTACTTGCTTATCCACCCTCAGGGTTTCCAAGAATGTAAATCGGCCTTTCCTCAAATTCATTCGTCCCAAAAACCTGAGACTTTTTTTTGTAAATCTCCAGGCACAACCATCCATCGCTAAGGTGTGTTCTCACTTCAGAGATATTATCGACCTCCCGAATATCGATATAAGGAATATCATTCATCGTTTTCGAAGGCGAACGCATTTATTTGGTTTCTTTTCGCTTCTTGAAAAATCGACGATGTTTTTTCTCAGGTTCCTCGGCCGCAGCGCTCACCGGCTCGGTCTTTGGCTCTTCTGCGGATTTCACCTGAAAAACAAATTGTGCTGCTACATTGTGATGCAGCTTGATCGCCACTTCGTGCTCGCCTGTATCTTTGATCGGCCGCTCCAGAACAACCTTGTGTCGATCAATCTCCGCCCCGAGCTCGTTTTTGAGACGATTGACGATGTCTTGCGCCGTAACCGAGCCAAATGCCTTGCCGGTTTCACCCGTTTCGAGTGTAAACAGCATTCGCGCTTTGCTAATTCGACGGGCCAGTTCTTCCGCCTCGTTCAGCTCGCGCGCTTCACGCAGACTTGCCGGCGTAACTTCGTGCGCTTTGCCGTGCGGCAATAAATAATTGCGCGCGTAACCGCGACGCACTTTCACCAAATCGGCTTCCGCGCCCAAGCCAGGAACGTTCTCGGTTAAAATAATTTCAGTCAAAGGCATCGTAACAAGTTTCCCGCGCAGAAAAATTTCTTATCAGCGGGAGTGTGGGTCACGAGTATAGAAGCACAGTAGTTCATGTCAATCGCGATTAGAAATTGTCGCGCAATTTTCTAATTTTGCATGCGGCAAATCCGAATTTTCATCGCTCGATCAGACAATCCCGACCTTCATCCGACCCGCTTCGCTGATCATGTTTTGGTTCCAAGGCGGATCGCAGGACGACGATCTAGCGCATCTCAACCAGACGAACGTTAGCTGCGATGCGCAGACCAGGCGCACAATCTCTAGTGCCGCGTCGAGCCGACGCTTGAGATGGTCCCTTGCCACGGGAGGACAAACGAGGGCGGATTCGTGGTGAAGTCCAGTTGCCCGCCCAATTCAAAATGGCCGGTGGCGTTGGTGAAGCGACCTGTGCCGCCTGTCACCTCGGCGGTTTCATGATTGTCGTACACTCCCGGCGTTTCTGTCGGGCACAGGTACCCCTCGAAAGTGCCGGAGATTTCGTCGCCGTTGGCCGCAAACCAGTCAAAGGTGCCAGTGTAGGGAATATTATTTTCACAAAGATCCGGATCGGGGTCGCAAGGGCGCGTGACGAATTCCGCCGTCCCGGTGAAGGCTCCCAATTGGTTCGCGTGTCCGAAGTTGATAACGTGTGCGGAAGGCTCGCACTCCGTGCCGGACTGAGACTCAACGTACCCCGAGACAGTGCCATTAAAGGGCACCATGTCGCGGGCTGCTGCCGGAGTGGGTGCCGAGATAAACCCTGCCGCAAAGCAGGCGAGGAACAGCGGCATGAGAAGTCCTGCTGTTGGTTTGAACTGAATGTTTCGATTTTTCATAATTTGATTTTTTTTCTTGTTTTGGGTTTCAATGACTTCCCGTCATGGGAGGTCACTGACAATGTTTTCTATCGCTTTCATGGTTATGGTCTTCGTCCTGACGCAGACCGTTTCCCATTCCTTCCCGAAACTTTGCGCGGCGTTGCAAAGAAAGTTTGGAACGGATGGTGGATATCGCGGCGGCCGCCGGTATGTATTCGGCTTAGTCAGTCGCGAACGAATCGCTACCAAGACACTGTCTTGGTTCTGCTCCGGGCCGAAGCAACATCGGGATTTTCATCAAACAGAAAGACGATTGACATCCCAACGGTCCGGCGATACAGCTCAGGCCAGAAAAAAAGGTGGTTTAAAATTCCTATCCAGGTCGGTAGGAGGTAAACATATGGCTCAACTGAGCATCTTCATTAGCCATGGCACGAAGTACGCCGACATAGCGAACAGTCTTAAGCGATCACTGGTGCGGGTGCAATCAAGCAGGCCGCTGAGCGTGAAGCTTAGCGAGGACATGCCTGCAGGCCGAGAGTGGAGGAAATGGATTGACGACAATGTCCGCGCCGCGGACGTGTTCGTGCTGCTCTATCCGCACACCAGCATGGACATGGGCTGGTGCAACTACGAGTTAGGTCGCTTCTACCAAAGAGACGACAATGTCGTATGCATCAGGAACACCAACATTCCCAAACCCCCGCCGGTGTTCGAGCCGTACCAATCGATCGAGGGCGACCTGGATGGCCTCACGAAGTTCATGAAGGACTTGTTCGTCACCGGAGCGCTGACGAAAGGCGAAGTGTTGAACGAAAATGTCGGCAAGGTTTCCAGCGACGATGGAGCGCTTGCGAACGACATTGCCCGCGAACTAGCCGAAAAATTTGCAGCGGCGCGGGTTGACGAACAGCTTTATGAACGGCGTCTCGTCATGTCAGTCAAGTACGCCAGCCCGGGCAAGTTGGATCCGGAAAATTCAATTATCGAAGGCAACGATGATGGCATGAATCTGCTCGGCTTTAATTACATGCCAGGCATGAGATGGTCAGACGTTCGCACTGTCCTTGTCAGGTCGGTTGACTGGCCTCTGGAACTGGAGCAGGCGATTGCCGCCATGGCGTCTGGACAATTGCCACCACCGCTGTCACCCTTTCGCTCGCCGTCGGGGATCTTCATCCCGGTTATTGTCAGAGCGGA
>VBQC01000075.1 GCA_005887825.1 Verrucomicrobiota bacterium
CGATAAACTCCATCTCCGGCGTGATGATCCCCTGACGCGCGTACCAAAGCTGCGTGACCCGGTGACCCGCTGACGCTCGAAGGGGCCTCCTCTGAAATTTCTTACTTTTTAATTCGTACTTGTCACTTCCGTTTCGCTTCGCCGAACTTTCGGCGTGCGAAGGAGAAAGGTATCCATCATCGATTGGCCTAACCATTCGTCCTGCGATCTCTTCCACATCTCCGCGCTCGCGAATCCAGTTCGCGCGCACTGGCGATAAACCACGCGTAAGATCGCCGCGAAAATCCGGATCGCCCCATGGACCGCTCGTGTCGTAAACGCGCACCGGCTCGTTCGCTTCGATTTCGCCGCTCATTGTTTTCGTCGCAGCGAGCGAGACCTCACGAAAAGGAACCCGGATGTTGGGATGCAATTTGCCGGAGACGTAAACCTTTTTCGAATTCGGTAAGTCCCGATTATTATTAGATGGGAAGCTGTCAGCTTCCTCTACAGGAGAATCGGACGACACGGAGGTCGTCCCTCCATTTGCAGAGGGGTCCACCTGTGTTTTATCCGTATTCATCCGTGTAATCCGTGGTTTACAAACAAAAAACCATGCGCGGAGAATCGCATGGCCCAGCCTCGCTTCCTTCGGCGGCATTACCCGCATCAGGTTCAAGGGGTTCGATCGACCTTTGTCGTCGATCATCTCAGCCAGGCGGCTCCCCCGCACTTATTTCTCGTTCAGAATAAGACTGGCAAGAAGGATGTCAAAGGTGGATCGGCGGCTGGGTCGGACAATGCTAAACGTTGCAACCTTCGGCTGCATGAATCTAACATCGAGCAAGGGCCTGCTCGATCCACCTCCTGAATTTACGTCGCACAGCGACGTGGCTACAGCGGACCAATTATTGTTTCGCTGCTGCCTCCTGTTTTATGTTGGTGTGAAAGATCGGGTGCCATTCGCCATTCTTCATTTGCCAGATCGACCCGGCGTTGTAGATCCCTGAGGCGTCTTTGCCTTCCACGGTGGCTTCCACCTGCACCTGGTAGGTCACGAGTGCCGTGTTTGCATCGGTCATGACGAGATTGAAATCGCTAAGAGCGAACGATTTCATGTCCCACTTTTTCATGGAATCAATCTCTTGTTGCTTCGTCTGGATTCCGTCAGCATAGACGGCCATGAAGTGAGGCGAGAGGAGTTTGGTGAATTCGTCGGTCTTTTTGTCTTTGAAGGACTGCCAGGCGGCTTTTTCTTTCGTCATCATCGCGCCCTTGTCCGGCGCGGCGATCGAAATAGCGATCGTCGCGAAAAAGGCGGTCATTGCATAGCTAATGTATTTTTTCATATGTCCTTTGGTTCGGTGTTGAGTCGCTAGTCTAGGGAGATCGCTAGCCGAATCAACGTGTAGATAAGACCTACCGCGCGAAATCAATTACCGCGCCATAATCTCATTCAGGGAACAATAGGCGCCGAATCGAGCGACGAGACTTTTGAAGGCGTCGGCATCTGTTGCGGCGACACAAACTTAGATTGGCCAACCAGGCTGATTAAGCTTGCATCTACTTCCTTCAGATTTCCTTCCTGACTAACGGGTTTAGTTGGCTCTAGCTTGGTTTGCCGACGATAATCCGCGACGAGCATCGGGCGCTGCTTTTTGACCGGCAACGCCTGATAGCTTTCAATTCCGACTCCAATTGCGTGGGCAAGCCTTGCGCGCCATTCTTTCGTTGCAATCAACTTGCTCTCGCCACGCTCCGTCAGAAACCCTCCTTCGATCAGCACAGCCGGCACTTTCGTCAGGCGCAGGACAGCGAACCGTGCCCGTTTGATTCCCCGATCAAACTCTGGGATGTGCCCGAGCAGCGAATGATAGACGCATGCCGATAGCGCCATGCTTTGCGCGTCCACCTGGCTGCCTGCCTGCATGCTCAAAGAACTGGGCGTGACCGAGTCATCGGACGTGGATGGCGCTCCGCGCGGCGTGAACGAAAAAATTTCGAAACCTGTGGCATTGGGGTCGTCATTCGTCGCATTGAAATGAATACTGACAAAAATCGAATTGCGCGCGGCGTTGGCGATCTGCGCGCGAACTTCCAGAGGAACAAAGTAATCGCCTTCGCGGGTCATCATCACCCGAAATCCTTTTGCCAGCAAAAGCGGGCGTAGTTTGCGCGCCACATCCAGCGCAAAATCTTTTTCGCACCCATAGCGGCACGCTGCTCCCTTATCGTAGCCCCCGTGGCCCGGGTCCAGAACCACGGTTTGAACCTTGCCGGCATTTATAACACGCTGCGGACGAACCAGCGGTTCGATCGTTTTAGCTACGTCCGTGCGCGAGACCAGAAATTTTCCGTTCTGCTCGATGAGCGGGAAGCATAACCAACTGCGCGCGCCGTTAATGATCGCCTCGCGGCTGTCGCGGACAAATTCAAGCGGATTCTTCACCGTCTCGACCGGAACCCTTCCGGTAGACGCGACTTCGGCGGGCAATCCATAAAACCTCGAGACGTTATCGACGCTCAGATAGTCATGGCCGTTGATTTTAACGATCTCCCAGTCATCCGCGGCAAATGCCACTGTTCGTGCCAGAGCGATGGCAGTCGTCAGCAACGCAAGAGCGAACCAACGTTTCACCGGGAGGGACATGCCTGCGCTATGGTATCGAAAATCGTGCCGATCTCAAATCGGATCGATCTACGCGCGGGCGGGAAAAACTCCGATGTGGAATTAATTGACTTGCTAAGTTTTCGCGCTAAAGACCGGAAATGTTTTTGCCTCTTCGAAAAAACACCGGCAGTTGGATTGCGTTTGTTCTTTTCAGTCTTGCGGTACTAATCGCGATACCGGACCGCGCTGCGGGAGCGCTGCCGAAGTGTTGCGTCTGGCGCGTGACCAACGCAGAGGCCCCATTTTATCTAGTGGGCTCGGTCCATGCGCTTAGCCGGAAGGACTATCCGTTGCCTGTTCCGTACGAAATTGCGTTGAAAGATGCCAGGCGTCTTCTCTTCGAATTTGATCCAACTCAGCACGCCGAGTTCGAAGAGAAATTTGAGCGGGCTGCCAAGTACCCGCCAGGACAGGACATCCGCTCGAAGATTCATCCCGACCTCTTAGCCTGGCTCCGCGAAAATATTACGACAGCCAATGACTCTCCTCGTCACGGAAAGCGGCCCCGGGCGGGAAGCTTCGACAGTGGGCTCGGCTACAAACCGTGGTGGATCGCACAGCACCTGGTCGGTCCGGCGACTTACAGCCAGGGTTCCGCCGCTCATGGTTTGGACGATTACTTCGTCGCCTCCGCCAAAAGATCGGGAAAAGAGATAGCGGGTCTCGAATCGGTAGATGAGCATGTGGCAGTTCTTGGTGGATTGTCGGATCGCGATGGTGAAATCATTTTGCGTAATGCCTTGGCTCCTCACAAGAGTAGTGCCGCCGAATTCAAGCGGATGCTCAAGGCGTGGCGAAAAGGCGACACGTCTGCACTTTGGGCCGGAGATGCGCAGTTTCGGAAAGATGCTTCCTGGATCGCCGCGCGTTTTGTTGATGAGCGAAACGTCAAATGGATTCCGCGGATCGAGGCAGAGCTAAAAAGCGGTAAACCGACTGCAATTGTAGCCGGTGCGCTGCACTTCTCTGGTCCGCGTAGTGTGATTGCGCTCTTGCAAGCGCGCGGTTACAAGATCGAGCAGCTGTAGCGGGAGGCGCGCAGGGGGAAACGTGGGTAGCGCACGCGTCGCGCGTGCTGGTTTCGGCGTCGCGCCGAAACAATCTTTCGTTGAGTCTAACTTCGCAGCGAAGATACTTGCTCACAGGAAAGTTCGCGATCGCGGGACGCGCTCGCCAGCACGCGCGACGCGTGCGCTACCCGGAATCATCCGCGCAGTGTGATTGCGCTCTTGCAAGAGCGCGGCTACAAAATCGAGCAGCTGTAGCGGCCGATCTTGCGAATGCCAGGGTAAAGAAAAGGCCCCGCTGCGGGGCTGCTTCAACGGAACTGCGTTAAAAGGGTCTAACCCGGATTAGACAACCCGAAGCATTCGTTTTCTTCCAAAATCATGAAATCATTCGTTTTCATCCTCGTCGCGCTTTTTTGTGCATTCAGCTTGCGCGCTGAACCGCAACCGCAGATCGAGAAGAATCCGCCGCCGCTGGACGCGAAGAACATGGATACGTCCGTAAAACCGCAGGACGATTTTTATCTTTACGCCAATGGCGGTTGGCTCAAACGGAATCCTGTGCCGCCGGAATATGCACGCTGGGGCAGTTTCGAAGAGCTGACCGAAACGAACAACGACGCGCTGCATAAGATCGCGGAGAAGGCCGCGAACATGCACGTCGATGCGAAGACAGCGCCGGAAGTCCAGAAAGTCGGCGATTTTTACGCGAGCGGTATGGACGAGAAAACAATTGACGCTGAGCGAATCAGACCGCTCGAAGAGGAGCTGAAACGTATCGATGCGATCAAAAATCGTGCCGATCTACTCAAGGCAGTCGCGCACCTGCACGCAATCGGCATCGGTGCATTTTTTGAATTTGGCTCGGGGCAGGATGAGAAGGACAGCACGCGCGAAATTGCACAGGCGGCGCAAGGCGGCCTCGGGCTACCAGATCGCGATTACTACACCAAGACCGACGAGGATTCGAAAAAGAAGCGCGCTGCGTACGTCGAGCATGTCACCAAAATGCTCACGTTGCTCGGCGAACCTGCAAGCAAAGCCACCGGTGACGCAAAGAAGATCATGGCTTTCGAAACGTCTCTTGCCAAGGCGTCGCGCACGCGTGTGGAGTTGCGCGATCCGCAGAAGAACTACAACAAAATGACGCAGGCCGATCTGCAAAAGCTAACGCCGGACTGGAACTGGGCCGACTATTTCGAGGCGATCAATCTGGCGGAGCCCGGCGACATCAACGTAGGCCAGCCCGAATTCTTCAAGGCCGCCAACGCGGCTTTTACCAGTACGTCCATTGACGACTGGAAGACTTACTTGCGCTGGCATTTGATCAATGCCGCGGCAGAGAACCTGTCGGACGACTTCGTGAACGAAGATTTCACTTTCAAGGAAGGCGTTCTTCGAGGCACGAAAGAAATTAAACTACGCTGGAAACGCGTGGTCTCTTCCACCGATGAAGCTTTGGGCGACGCGCTAGGCAAGCTTTATGTAGCTGATTATTTCCCGCCGGAAGCGAAAGCGCGCGCCTTGGAAATGATTAACAATCTCAAAGCCGCGTTGGCCGATCGAATCAAAACGCTCGACTGGATGGATGAGCCGACCAAGCAGGAAGCGCTCAAGAAACTCGCCGCGATGAATGTAAAGATCGGTTATCCCGATAAATGGCGCGATTATTCACTGCTGAAGATCGACAGAGGACCATACGTTCTCAACACCATGCGGGCCGCGAATTTCGAGGTGAATCGCGAACTCAAGAAAATCGGCAAACCTGTGGACCGCACGGAATGGGGAATGACGCCGCCGACAGTGAACGCTTATTACAACGCGAACATGAACGAAATCGTTTTTCCGGCTGGGATATTGCAGCCACCGTTCTTCGAACCGAAAGCCGATGATGCCGTAAATTATGGTGGAATGGGCGCTGTGATTGGCCACGAAATGACGCATGGCTTTGACGATGAAGGCCGGCAATTCGATGCATCTGGGAACTTACGCGATTGGTGGTCGCCAGAGTCAGCCGCGAAATTCAAAGACCGTTCCCAGGCAGTAGTGCAGCAGTACTCGGAATACGAGCCGATACCGGGCGTGCACATCAATGGCGAACTGACTGAGGGCGAGAATATCGCAGACATTGGCGGGGTGAAACTGGCTTATGCCGCGTTGCAAAAAGCGCTTGAGAAAAACCCGCAGGTACGTGAGCAAAAAATCGACGGACTCACGCCGGAGCAGCGCTTCTTCCTGGGGTGGGCCCAGGTTTGGCGTGCCAATCAGCGCGAGCAAGATTTACGGCTGCGCCTCAATACGGACCCGCATTCGCCGACCCGTTACCGGTGCAACGGTCCGATATCGAACATGTCCGAGTTCGCGAAGGCTTTTAATTTGCCGGCGAATTGTCCGATGATTCGACCGGCGGATAAGCGGGTGAATATTTGGTAAGATGGACAACGTACGATCGACAGCTCGACCGTGGTTCATCAGGGCAAAACTGCGGGGCGCAGCCGGGCTGTGATGAGGTTATCGGCACGACTGATCATCTTTTGGTTGTATTTCGCTGCCGTAATTGCGGCATGCGCTGCTGAAGAAGATAAGGAAACAGCCGACGCATTGCGTCGCGCGAGTGACGTTGTCCTCAAAGCGCGCAAAGCTTCAGATCTCGACGGGTCATTGATTGAATTACACCGCCTTGCTGCCGCTCCTGCGCGCTTCCGGTCGGGCAACCCCGAGCGAGAAAGCGCGAACCGCCTGTATGACGCTGCACGTTTTCTGCGGCAATGGCAGAATTATCTCTGGGCCGTTGAAGGCGAAAAATTTGATAACGGGATCAGAATCCTGACCGATCTGGCGCAAACTGAGCAAAGTCCGCTCGATATTCCGCGCTCGGAGATTCTGGCGCGGGCGCGTTGGCTGGAAGGGAAGGATAGCGCGCAGGCGGACAACTACGCCGCGCCCATTCTGCAAAGTATCCATTCACTCGACGATCTTCCCAAGGCACTAACGCAACTGAAATTGCGCCCGGCTTATAAATCACAAGCGCTATCGAATCTAGTTAACGGGCTCGAGGCGGTATGTAAGGCGTACCTCGCGTTCAAGCAGGGAGTGGCGACCACGCTGCCGCCGACATATTGGCAAACCGGCGACACCAACCAGATCGTTACGCGTTTGCGCGCCGAACTGTTGCTGCTAGTCCTGCCGCGAATTCTTGGAGTTGAACAGACCGACCCGCCAAAAACTGGCGAAACTGTCGAAGATTACCTCATGCGCATGCGGGCGGCCGCTGTCGCGCGTCACGATTTCGAATTGCTCAGTCGCACCATCTCGGCAGCCAGGGAGATCAGCTCCAGTATTGCTGGGCCGGGCCAGAGCTTGATCGGCCAGGATTACACCTCCTTCCTTTACTGGCGCGAAGGTCAAAATGCCGAGCGAGCGAAACGCT
>VBQC01000076.1 GCA_005887825.1 Verrucomicrobiota bacterium
CAAGCGCATCGCCAGCGGCGACGAGAGCTGGGATGAAATGGTGCCATCTCAAGTGGCGGAGATCATTCGCCAGCGTGGCTTCTTCGGCTACACAAAAAAGGAGTAACCCGATTTTCGTCGCTCGCTAAACGTGGCATCGGTAATTGGTTTTTATACCGGGCCCGCTGATTGTCCCTAGAACTAGTTTCAAAAGTCGGCTCAGGTTTCGTAATCGTGCTCCTGCTCGTGCTCGTGATCGGCTCTTGAAAGGAGAATTTCGATCATGATCAGGAGCATGAGCACGAGCAAGAGAGAACAAGCGACTTATGAAACCACTTCTACGGTGTGGGAGTAGGACTCGCTGAAAGGACTGTCCATGACGGAGGAGCGCGCACCGCGCCGATGACTTGGCGAACCGCCTCAATAACCAACGCAGGCTGCTCGATTTGAACATAGTGTGAGCTCTTCGTCGCAACGATGTGGCGCGCGTTTGGCACAAGCGCGGCGAGCTTTTCCTGCGCAGCTTTCCATGCGCTTTCCAGCGCGCCGGGAAAATCTGCCGGTAACGGCTGCCAGGGCGAGAGATCGAACGGCAGACCTTTGGAGATGACAACGAGCGAGATGGAACGCAACGGATGGACAGTCTTTGCTTTAGTCATTTGATCAAAGCTGATGTCCACGTCAATGGTTTCTAGGTCTTTATAGACGAGTCCCGGCGGAGGGTCCTTAAACCCGAAGCGTTTATACAAGGTCCACTGGTCAGAGGTCATCCCGTCCCTAACCCATTCCGAAAATGCATCCACGAGGACCATTCCTGCAACATTATCAGGATAAGTACTGGCATACAGGCGGACAAACAAACCACCAAGGGAATGACCGACCAACACATACGGACCTGGAATGTTCGCCGCGTGCAGCAGCGCGTGAAGATCGGTGACAACATCACGTGCGGTGCGCGGCATCGCAACGGGGTCGCTACGGCTGAAATGGGTGTTGTCGAGGATGGTCCCCGGACGGTCATACGCGGAGACACGCGTAATGGCACTAACGCCGGGCAATACCATCGTCGCACCGGGTTCGCCCTGTACGCTCCAAATATCCGCGTCGTTGCGATAGCCGGATTCGAGAATGACGATGGGACTGCCCGCGCCGCGACATTCGAGATACATCTTGCGTCCGCCAATGTTAACGAGCCCGGCAAAGTCAGGCTGCGGTGCCGGTGTCACTGGCGGAACAGTCGGTTGCACCTGCGCCCTTTTGCCGCAAGCGATGAGCGCGAGGAACAGTGCGGTCGCCGCAAGCGATTTCCAGAGAAATAGATTGAACGAGTGCATTGAAATTTCGAAATTATGGCAGAAGCGAAATCAAAAGGCAGCGGCGATTTGGGTAAATGTCCCAGGTGTTCGCAAGTGGCGGAGATGATCCGCCAGCGTGGCATCGGTCACTGCTTTCTGGAGGAGCCCGTCCCAATCATCGCAGCTAAAGGGCTGGAAGCGATTTCAAGATTCGTTTTGGGAGTTCTAGGGCGTCTGTGTCAGATGCCGTTTCATTTCTCGCCATCGCCCTTACAAGTCATGGATGAAAAATGTGATCACCATGCTGCATAGGATGGTGACAATCAGTAGCCCGAGTAGAAGCGGAACGAAAAGAAGCAACCCTACCCAGAGTTTTTTGCCTCTGGCAGCCGCGAACGATATTGCCAGCGCGCCCAGGACCGCAATTCCAAACAGACCCCACGCTAGCCCATGCGGCAACGCCGAAGGATAGAATGTATAGGGGATAGTCAAATCCATGGAATTGGCGGACGGATCCAGATTCGAAAGCGTCGATCATCGGGATAATAGATCGCGCGATGCGCTTCGTTGAAGTGGATCATACATAATATTGAGGAAGATGCGCGAGCCCAATGTAGTTCCGGATCATGGAGGAAAGCCCGCGAGGCGAGAGCGTGGGTACGCCTGAGTCAGCCAAACCGCGTGGGACGCGGTGAGAAGGACGGGCAGTCCGAGAAGGCGAGGATGCGGGTTGCATCCGAGTCAATTCGCCGAGAAAGGCGCCGAGGTCTGGCGAAGGCCAACGTGGAGTGCTTAGCGAAAGAGATTGACCCTGGCCAGGTCGACGATTTCGTCGCCGCGCCCGCTCAAAACAGCTTTCAGCGCGAAGACGCTGAAGCCTTTCATCTGCTCAAGCGTGATCGTCGGCGGCATGGAGAGTTCTTGTCGATGGACGAGGACTTCGACCAAAGCTGGCCCGTCATGTTCGAGAGCTTTGGAAATCATCGGACGAACTTGATCCGGCGTTTCGGCAGTTAGTCCGAGGACACCGGCGCCATCGGCTATCTTGGCGAAGTTCGGATTCTGAAGCTCCGTCGCGAACTCGAGCATGCCGGCCGCTTTCATTTCCAATTCGACAAAGGCCAGCGCGTTGTTCTTGAACACGATCACCTTGACCGGCAACTCCAATTGTCGGAGCGAAAGCAAATCGCCCATGAGCATGGCGAGACCGCCATCGCCGGACAACGAAACAACTTGCCGGCCCGGATGACTGATCTGTGCGCCGATCGCCTGTGGAAGAGCGTTCGCCATCGACCCATGCATGAATGAGCCGAGTAGCCGGCGTTTGCCATTCATCGTCAGATAACGCGCTGCCCAGATTGTGGGTGTGCCAACGTCGCAGGAGAATATCGCGCTCTCATCGGCAAGCTCATCGACCACTTTGGTAACATATTGCGGATGGCTGGCCTTTTTCTCGTGTCCTTCCGTCGCGAGGTCAGCGAGGCTCTTGCGAGCCTTCCGATAATGTTCGAGCGAAGCCTTCAAATGCTTGTCGCCCGCGTTTTGTTCGAGGTTCGGCAGAAGCGCTTGCAGAGTTGCCTGAGTGTCACCTACAAAGCCGTGGTCCACTTTCGTGCGGCGGCCTAGTTGCTCTCCCCGGAGATCGATCTGGACGACTGTCGCGTCCTTTGGAAAAAACTGCTGGTAGGGAAAGTCTGTCCCGATCATGAGCAAGAGATCGCAATTCATCATCGCGTGATAGCCGGAAGAAAAACCGAGCAGGCCAGTCATTCCCACATCGAACGGGTTGTCGTAATCGATGAACTCTTTTCCGCGCAGCGCGTGCACGATTGGAGCGTTCAACTTGCGCGCGAGTGCGATCAATTCCTCATGCGCCCCGGCACAGCCTGCTCCGGCAAGGATCGTGACCTTATCGGATCCATTTAGAATCTTCGCCAGAGCTGCTATTTCGTCGTTGGAAAGACAAACCTTTGGTTGTGGCGGTGGAAAATGCAGGCGCGGCCCTTGTTCCACCGCATCGCACGAGGCGATATCTCCCGGCAACGCGATCACTGAAACGCCGCGCCGCGCCAGTGCCGTCTGCATCGCGATCTCGAGGATGCGCTGCATCTGCTCGGGGTGAGAAACCAGTTCGCAATAGTGACTGCATTGCGCGAAAAGATGTTCCGGATGGGTTTCCTGAAAATATCCGCTACCGATTTCATTACTCGGGACCTGCGCCGCAATGGCCAGAACCGGCACACGGCTGCGGTGACAGTCATAGAGTCCATTGATCAAATGAAGATTGCCGGGCCCGCAGCTTCCGGCGCAGACGGCCAGGCGCCCGGTGAGATGCGCCTCCGCGCCGGCGGCAAATGCGGCCGTTTCTTCGTGTCGCAGATGAATCCACCGAATTTTTTTCTGCTGTCGAATCGATTCGGTAATCGCGTTGAGCGAGTCTCCAGTGATTCCGTAAACTCTTTCCACGCCCGCTTCCGCGAGAGTTTCCAACAGCAACTCGGCTACTTTTTTCTTCGCCATACGATTTACTCTCCTTCTGTTGTCGCCTTCGTTCTTGTTCGAGCGTCCTTGCGCGACGAACGCTGCTGCTACCAGATCGGATTTCATGTCTAACACAGTCGGGTGATGAGGACGAAAGCGTGGGCAACGCTTGACTCAACACGACCGAATTAAGCGGGAGCGGTCGGGTAGATGACCTCAGAAAGTCACCCGCCAAGGCGAGAATGCGGGCCTCATTCGAGTCAATTCGTCGAAAAAGGATCGGAAGTTTACGTGAATGGGTAGCGCGCCCGGCTCGGGCGTTGGTTTCGGTGTCTCGCCGAAACGAACTCTCGTTTTGCTCTGTTAAGACTGTCGATATGCGCGCCCTTGTTGGAATTGTAGTAATCACGCTTACAGCGAGCGCGGCGTTGGCCGCTGACCACTGTTTTTCCTTGTTCCCCATGCCACTGGACGGCTATCCTTCGGTTCACCGTGAAAAAGCAAAGACCTATCAATGATTGTGATGGATCGGCAGTCTCCGTTCGCGCGTTGGCAGCCTCAGCCGGAATTCAGTTTGAAGACCTTCAGGCCGACGTGTATCGACTGCGCGACAAGCTTGGGCCCGACCGGAAGAAAGCCTACGACGAATCTATTCGCCGAATGGCGCGCGGCGGCGCCGTGTCGGAGACGGAAGAGCGTGCGCTGCTCGAACTGGGGAAGCGCGGCTTCGCGGTCGGCTCTGACGCCGAGTTCGAAAAGTTTCGCAGTTACGCGCGGGCCCTGCATAAGCGGATGATGCTCGATCCCTGTGCCAGCCCGGTCGCGCTGGCGATGGTCGGGGTGATAGCCAACCACGCCGTTCCTTCGCCGACAAAGCGTGGTCCCCGCGGCCGACTCATGGCGAAAGCGTCACAACATCCGGTCCGTGACATCCTGCTGGGTGTGGCTGGTGGCGCCTTCGGTGGCCTAAGGATGAGCGGTTGGAATCCGATCGGTGGCGTGATCGGCGGCGTCGTGGGTGGCATCATCGCCGGGATCGAAGCGCTCTGCTAGATGCGCTCGTCCACAATTCCCGGGGGGAAGTGTGTTCGATAACGATCGCAAAAAATTACGCGTGTGAACTTGAATAGGATACAGCCGATGGATGTGGCAAAGATCGACAAGAAGATTGCCGATCTTATTAATGACTTGATCGCCTAGAAATCGAAGATTGGACCCAAAGCGGTTTCTTTTGTCCACTGTGACAACGCCCAGACTGCCGAAGTTTCCTGGTCGTTCATCCGCGAGCTGCCGCCAAAGAATTCAAATAAGTGACGATCGAGGCTTCTGAACCGCTCTGGCAAGTGGTTGTTGGTAACAAGGAGCCGTGGCGGCGCGGTCGCCTCTTCTTGATTCTCTTCGCGATTTTCAGCGCCTTGGTCGATCTCTTCGCGTTCGGGCTGCTAATATTTGGCGGTTATCTCAACGCCTTATTATTTTTCGCCGCGGTCCGATCGCTTTTCTGGCTGCAATATTATTTCATCTGGATCGGAGTCCATTGGGTGCGCTGGTTCCAAGGCGGATTGTCGATGCTTCAGGGTTTCGCCTTTTTCGTGTGGAGTTTTGAGAATCAATCAGGCCCGATGATGTTGTGGGGAATATTCTCCATTGCTGCTGGTGCCTACCTTGGATTTGCTCCGTCAGTCCATTTTTTTGCAACGCGCCAGAAAGAAAATCGTCAATGGCTGGAGGCGATCGCCGTGGCCGCTGTGTTTGGTCTTTTGCTTGCGAGCCTCGCCAGTGGCGTCTTGGGATTGTTTCGCTACCAAGCCTATTTGCAGAATGAAGCGCGCGAATTTGCCGATACGGTGTTCCAACGCATTTTTGCAGGACACGATACTTATTTCCTGCTCGACCACGCGAGCGCGCGAGCGCTCGCACAACGAAACGGGCGCTTCCAGCTTACGAAGTTCCTTCAAGATGCGACACTTCGCGCGGGCGAGGTGCATGACATTCAAAAGGCGAATGGTGTAGTGCTGCTTCATTATGTCTTTCCCGCGACGTTAGCGGCCGACGGCGAAATGCAGACAGAGGGAATTGGGTCCCACGGTCGGATTCTCTTGCGATTGCGGCTGGTCGGTGTGCCGAACGATTGGAAGATCGACAATATATCCTGGATTTTCCCAGACACCGTGCAAAAACCGCAACCCTCACGATAAACTGACTCTTCAGCTCCCCGGGCATGCCGTAGCGCCTCGGCGAAGCCGGCACGATTCAACCTCTTTTTCCTTTCGTGTTTTTTGCTTGCCACGTCATAGCCCTGGCGACGGCGGGTCGAAAAAGGTGATGAGGCTTACGTGAGTTGGTAATACGTTTTTCCTAGAACACGCCGTTGTGCTAACGGCGTCGAGTTGCTCGTTTGATTTTCTTTTTCTTACTGGCCCGAGCCTTCGCTTTCTTGCGCGCAGTGTGTACATGATACTCTGCGAGGGAGCGAAAGATTGAATCTACGAGCCGTGAGCACCCAGAGGTGAGTCGAGCGAGGACTTTAACTTGCTCCCCGCAGGCGACGCTGCGAGTTGGCTTCGGATAGTCGAATATGTGTGACACCTCACCCCAGAGCTCCTCTGCTAAAGTACGGACCTGAATTTCACACGTGTATTTGGTGCGGGAATTGGACTCAACGACGTAGTGCACGCTCGTGTACAGAGATGGGCTCTCTTCGGTAGCTACGTCGATTCCCGCAAAATAGTTTCGAGTCTCGTCGTCCCATGTCCTTGCTGTGGGTCCCTCGATGACTGGTAGTTGCTGCTCAGAAAGAGCTGCCAATAACGCAGAATTAATTTCGGCGAATTGCCGGGTGTGCAGGTGCAACAGGCGAACTCCTCCTAGATCGTTAATTTCCGTAAATAGTCACGGAAGTTGAGATTGGCGGTCGTGCAGAAGGTTGAGAGTTGAAAGACGGGCAAGATCGACAATAACTCATTCGATGAAAACTGGAATCAAATCAGAACGCAATGAGCACAAAATGACAAATGGTGACAAGTGGGGTCGCGTCCAACATTTGACATTTCACGCGGGGCTTACGCATTTTAGCCCGGCTGGTTGCGGTCGTAAGGCCGCCTTCGCAAACGCTTCCGTCTTCGCTAAAGCTACGACGTGACAAGCCGGCGAGCCAGGGAAGCGTAGACAAAAAAGTAGGAAGTAAGAATTAGAAAGTAGGAAGGGGAAGGGAATCTGAGGACAGTGGTCGGAGGAATTAGAAGACGAAGGCCGCGCGAAATTGGCGCCTGACTACAGCTCGCGCGCGCCGACTAGCAACCGATCCACTTCTTCCGATGTGGTGTAGCAGGCACAGCCGGCGCGGACCAGCCCGTGCGGAGCCTGGCCCAATCGCTCGACGACTGTCATCGCGTAGAAGTCGCCATGTGAAACGAAGACGCCACGCTTGGCCAATTTCTTTGCCACCTCCACCGACGGCACGCCGTTCACGGTGAATGCGATCGTTGGCGTCCGCGTCGTGCCGGGCGGCGGTCCGTAGAGATGGACATGTCTCATTTTCTGCAACCCATTCCAGAGTTGTGTGATTAATGCGTCGCCGCGCTCGTGTAGTTGCCGTAGCGCAGCGTGCAGCCGTTCGCGCCGCGTCGGGCCCGGAGCAAGGGAGGCGAGAAAATCTACCGCCGCGGCTGCGCCCGCGATTCCTTCATGATTCTGGGTGCCGGTCTCGGCGTTTTCCGGCGCTGAATCGGGCGCAGGGATCAGTTTCGGAAAATCAAGCGAGCCGAGCAGGTCATGCCGGCCGTAGAGAATTCCGATGTGCGGACCGTAGAACTTGTAAGCGGAGCAGGCGAGGAAATCGCAATTCCAATCGCGCACATCTACCAACTCGTGCGGAGCATAATGGACGGCATCGACAAAGATTTTCGCGTCTAACGAGTGCGCCATTTCCGCTGCGCGCCGGACGTCGTTGATCGTGCCGAGAGCGTTCGATGCCGCGCCAATCGCGACTAACTTCGTGCGTTCGGTTAGTTGCCGGGAGAAATCGTCCCAATCCAGCTCGCCCGTTTTAGGAATCATTTTCACCACCCGCACCTTCACGCCGCATTCGTTCTCCAGCGTACGCCAGGGCGCGATATTGGCATGATGATCAAGCTCTGTGACCAAAATCTCGTCGTCGCGTTCGTAGCGACGGCCGAGAGCGCGCGCGAGGTGAAAGGTTAATGTCGTCATGTTGGCGCCGAACACGATTTCGGTCGGGCCCGCGTTCAGGAAGTCGGCCAGCACGCTCCGGGCAGAATCGATGATTGCGTCAGTCTCCTCGCTTGTCGGATAAGCCCAATGCGTATTGGCGTTGTGGTGGTAAAGATAATCGTTCATTGCCTCCACCACCGTCCGTGGCACCTGGGTGCCGCCGGGCCCGTCAAAATAGGCGACCGAGTAACCGTTATGAGTGCGTTCGAGTGCAGGAAAACACCGCCGTATTTCTTCGGTCGACGTCATCATGGCCCGGGAGGGCTCTGTGGTCTGTTTTAGAGCGGCTGACATCAAAATTCGATAGCAGAAGAAATGAGGAAGTAAAAAGTAGCCGCCTTTGCCAAGCCTCCTTCGCAAAATGCTTTGGCGCGCCACGGGCTACGGCGCGCCAGGCAGAGGGTCGCTTACTTGACCTTGAACTCGACTGTTTTGACGAGCTCGTCGTTCAGGTAGATCTCGGCCTTATAATCGCCAGCCGGGAACGGGTCGTCGTGCGTCAGGCTGAAATTGATTCGGTTCGGTTCTTCCACGCCTTTGATCGCGTCGGCCGTGATCTCGATTTTTTTCTCGAGAATCTTTTTGTTTTCCATTTCGCCGGCGTCGACGATCGTCCAAATCGCTTTCAAGCGCGTTCCGATTTCTGGTTCGCTCAAGAAAACCAGAACGGCGAACGTGTCGTCGGACTTGAAGCTTTTCACCGGCTCGAATCTGTCTTCGACTTCCCGGGCCAAAACCGTTTTCTCGATCGTTACGTCTTCGTCGGAAGTTGACCCGTCTTCATCTTTTTCTTTGGCGAGCGCTGCGCTGGTGAATGCGATCGAAAGAGAGAACAAGATTACGAATGTCGGGAGTCTGAGCATTTTCATATTCGTACCATTACAGCGGGGTTTTGACCTCGCATCAACACGGTATCGAAAGGGATACCGGAAAGCGGAGGCGCCATTGAGCGATTTCCGGAAAAGAAAGTGAGGTCGGTAACAGAAATGGGGTCGTGTCTAAACTCCGAACTCCGAAAGTCTTCGCGAGCAGGGCATTTGACATTTCACAGCGGCTTGCGGATTCGCACCGGCTGATTGCGGTCGTAAGGCCGCCTACGTCGAAAGCACTTCCATCTTCGCTAACGTTACGACGCGACAAGCCGGCGAGTCAGGGAAGCCAAGGAAAGGACGAATGGAGCGAACGGGCTGAGCGAATATAGAAGGGTCCGATCCGGACGGGCATTAAGTCGCGAGGGTAGCAGCGAGCGAGTACGGGCGACGAGTGAGTTTCAATTATGAAGGATGAAAAGAGGGCAAGAAAGGCGGGGTCAGTGTCTTAACTCCGAAAGCTTTGATTCGTTCGCTGCCCGCTCTCTCGACCTCTCGGGTTATATAATCTATGTCGCGGCTTCCAGCTCGCTCCATTCGCGAGTGTACCAACTCGAAAGGGATTCGCGAGCGAGCCGTTGAGCTAGAGGCCCATCTATCTGACTATAACAGCTTAAAAGACACGTACCAGCTTGCTGCTCGCGAGTCGGGGACTTACATTCATAAAAACGATTGTATGAAGCTCAAGTTTTATGGTACGCGCGGATCCATCCCCATCTGCGATGCCGGTTTTCAGCAATTCGGCGGCAACACCACCTGCCTGCAAATCACGTTCACCGATACGAACAGCATCGCCATCATTGACGCGGGCACGGGACTGCGAAATCTGGGCCGAGACCTCCTCGCCATCGGCCACAAGCAGGAGCAAATCGTTATCGCGTTCACCCACTTTCACTGGGACCACATCCAGGGCTTTCCGTTCTTTGCCCCGGCTTATGATTCCAGCCAGAAAATCACGCTCCTGACGCTCGGCCGGGACCAGACGGTTACCAATTTGCGGGAGATTTTCGAAGTCCAAATGCAGGCGGAATATTTCCCGGTGCAATTGGATCACATGGGGGCCAATTTCGAGTTCCTGCAAATCGCTGATGCCAGCAAACACTTCACCGGCATCAACAATGTAGAAACCGTTGTCACCGCCCAAAGGCATAATCATCCTGGCGGAGCGTATAGTTTCCGGGTCGAGCGAAATGGGAAGGTGCTCGTCGTTTGCACGGATGTCGAGCATGGCGAGCAGATCGATCCGCGGCTGGTGGAGTTGGCGCGTGGCGCGGACTTGTTGGTGCATGACGCGCAGTACACGGCCGAGGAACTACAGAAACGGCGCGGATGGGGACACAGCAGCTTCGATCAAGCCATGCAACTTGCGGAAATGGCCGGCGTAAAGCGCCTGGCCCTCACGCATCACGACCCCGGACACGACGACGAGTTTCTTGACCGCATCGAAAAATTATGTCGAGAACGGTTCTCCAACACGGTGCTTGCCCGCGAGGGAATGGAAATCCCAATCTGGGAGACACCTGAGGCTTAATCCTTCAACGCTTAACCCTATTGATTTGCGACTTTTGTCGGCTAATACGCTGATAACCGTCGAAATCATGCCGCGAATAATTGCGGAAAAATTCCACCGAGTACTCGTTAGATGCGAGCACGAGATTGCGGTCGTAAGGCCGTCTACGTCGAAGCACTACGGCGAGCCAGTGAAGCCAATGGGATGAGTGACATAGAAGGGTCGAGCCGGACTCGCATTAGCTGCGAGGGTAGCAGCGAGTCAGTTGGGCAACCGGCGAGTTTCAACTAAGAATTAAGAATTAGGAAGTGGAAGATCACGCAATG
>VBQC01000172.1 GCA_005887825.1 Verrucomicrobiota bacterium
CGTTCTTGTCGCAGGCACCTCCATTTTTCACGCGAAAGACTACGCGAAAGCGATCCGCGAATTGCGCGGCTCCGGGTAGCGCCACGCTTCCCTATACCGCCGCGACCGGCTCGGCTTCTTCGGTCGTTTCGGCCATCACTTCGTCAGTTTGCGTAACCCGCACTACTTCTTCGATAGTCGTTTTGCCTTGCGCGACGCGACGCCAGCCATCCTGCCGCAATGTTTCCATGCCTTCGGCGATGGCGCATTGTTTGAGCTCGCCGCCATCGCACTTCCGCATGATCATCTTTCTTAACGGTTCAGTCACCAGACAAACCTCATAGATTGCCGCGCGACCCTGATAGCCGGTCTGACGGCATTGGTCGCAACCGGCGCCGCGCAGGAAGCGGGTGCCGAGTTCTTTCACGGGAAGACCGATCTCGGCCAGATATTCGCGCGGATAGTCAACCGTTTGCACGCAGTCTGGACAAATCGTGCGCACGAGGCGTTGCGCGATGAACGCTTTCACCACCGAGGCGAGCAGGAATGGCTCCACATCCATGTCGAGCAAGCGTGTAATGCCGCCGACGGCATCGTTCGTGTGGAGCGTGCTGAAAACAAGGTGACCCGTCATCGCCGCGCGAATCGCGATGTCCGCGGTTTCGACATCGCGAATTTCGCCGACCATGACGACGTTTGGGTCCTGCCGCAAAATGTGACGGAGACCTTTGGCGAATGTGAGATCGATCTCCGGTTTAACATCGATCTGCGAAACGCCAGGCAACCGATATTCCACCGGCTCTTCGATGGTGATGATGCGCCGTTGCACGGAATTGATGCTGGTCAAGAAGCAATAAAGCGACGTTGATTTTCCACAACCAGTCGGGCCTGTGAGAAGAATGATTCCGTTCGGCTGCGCGAGCAGATGGCGAATGATCTTCTCCTGTTTCCCGCCCAAATCGAGCCGATCGAAGCCAAACTGTTGTTCGCCCCGGCTGAGCAAACGCAGACTGATCGACTCGCCATTGACCGTTGGAATGGTCGAAACGCGCACGTCGATGTTTTGATTACTCGCCTGCAAATTCATGCGCCCATCCTGAGGCAATCGGCGTTCGGCGATGTCCATGTGCGACATCACTTTCAGGCGCGAAATAATTGCCGATTGCAAGACCCGCAATTGCGGCGGCACTGCGACTTCGTGCAAAATTCCGTCGATCCGGTACCGGATCCGCAAATCGTTTTCGAGCGGCTCAACGTGAATGTCGGTCGCGCGCTCGAAAATTGCTTCGCGAATGATCTGGTTCACGAATTTCACCACGGAGGCTTCGGGATCGTCGGCGTTCAGCTCGATGGCGATTTCCGTGTCTTGCAGCACCTCGAAAGCGCGATTGGTTTTCAGGATTTCGTCGAATGTTTCCGCGCCGACGCCGTAGAGCGTTTTCATTGCGCGCAAAATTTGCGCGCGCGGCACCACCACCCATTCGGCCGGCTTTTTCAGAAGCTGCGACGCAAGCTGGCGACCAATCGAATTGAAAAGATCGTAAGTCGCCAGCACCACCGAATTTTCCTTGAATTCGATGGGCAGAATGTGATGTTGAAAAACAAAACGGCTTGGTAAAATCGATAATGTCGCGCGATCGATCTTTTTGGCGTCGATGGAGACAACTGGCACGCGGAAGAAATTCCCAATCGCTCCCAGGAATCGTTGCTCGTCCACTTTGCCGGAATCAAGTACCTGGCCAACCCAAGAACCGCCGTTCAGGTTCGAGGCCAGCGCGCTGGCTTCCTGGGCCGAGGGGACGCCGCTCTCCAGCAGCAGATTAATTAACGATTGACTGGCGGCTGAACTCATTCAGGGCGGGGCGTGGATGGTAATCGACAACGGAGAGCAGAGGAAAGCGAATGAAGCCGATTTAGGCCGTTTCGCAAGTGCTTTCACGCACAACGCGTAATCTTTGGCTTGAGGGTCGCGATGCCTGCTGCAAGAATATTGTCAGGGCATGTGCAACGCTCGCCGGACAGGGTCGGTCAGCGTGCCCGTGACGCGTATGGAATAGTTCTTTTGAAGCCGCGCAATTGCGTCGGCCACTTCCTGGGTAAATACGCCGTCAATGGGGCCACAATAATAACCCAGCCGACGCAACGCCGTTTGCATCGAACCCACATAAGCCGGTTGAACAATCAGTTGTTCGGGCGCTTTGAAATAGTAACACCATCGCCAACGATATCTCGGCGCGAAGTCTGTGGCGTTCACATGGCGGCCCTGATGGAGCAGCCCGTACTCGTCTCGTTGAGCCAATGGATCGGTGGAACGAAAAACATCGTCGATAACATCGTACTCGTCGGCGCGCGCGATGGTTGCGCCCAGGCCGAGAATCAAAGCGAGAACTATCCTTTTCATAAAAGTGAGTTTACTACATATCTTTCGCCGCTGGAATATCAGGCGGCGGTAGGGTTAACTGTTTGCCCTTCTCCGTTTTCGGGCAATCCGGACAATCGTCCTGGTCCAGCTCTGGGCCGAAGTGCATTCTGTCTTCCGTCTTTTGGCGCAACTTATAAAGATCCAGCTTCGTCAGCGTCACCTCTGGGCGCATCAGAATGACCAGCTCGGTGCGCGTCTTGTTGGATGTCGTACTGCGGAAAAGCGCGCCGACATATGGAATACGCGAGAGATAAGGAATGCCGGTGTAATTTTTTGTCTTGTTATCTTCAATCAACCCGCCAAGGACAATGGTTGATCCATTTGGCGCGGAAACATTCGTCCGGATGTAGCGCGTAGCGATATTTGGGATCCGGTTGCCGCTTATGATCGTCTCCCCGGCGAGACTGTCCAGCTTCTGTAAGATGTCGAGCGAGACTTCTTTCTCGGAATTAATCAGCGGCACCACCTCCAGTTGCAATGCGACTTTTTTGAACTCGATGCTCGATGAGACCGACGCTACAGTATTTACAGTAGTCGCATTCGCCAGGGTATTTACGGGAATTGGAATTTCCGTGCCTGACGCGATGATGGCCTTTTTGTTGTTACTCGTGAAAACGGTCGGCCGCGAAATCACTTTGAACCGGCCGGTGGACTCAAGCAGATGCACAATCGCGGCGAACGCATTGCCAGCAGCTACATAAATATTCGTGCCGCTCCCTACATTCTGAATAATTTGACTGAAGTTGATCAGGTTGGAAGGATCGACAATACTCGATAAAATAGGAGCTGCTGTTCCGGTTGTCACCGGTGACGCACTGGAACTCGGAATTGGAATAGACACCTGGTTATTGTTGTTATTGCGCGAGGTGCCGATGAATCTGTTGTGGTACTTTGCGAAGTAATCAGCGCCGAATTCCTCGTTGTTGGTGAGTGTCAACTGGCCAATTACTGTGCTCAGCGCCACTTGCGGCGCCTTGACGTCCATTTCGTCCAGAATCTTTTCCACCTTCACCACGACCTCACGGTTGCCAAGGACGATGATGGTGTTTGCGCGCTGATCGGCGATGAGTTTCGCGCTGCCGACCGTGACCGCTTTGGGCACAGTGTCCACTGGCTGCGTGGAAAGCTCCTCGGAAATATTGAGCGTGCTTCCGCTTGAGGTGCCCGAAACGCCGGAAACGCCGGAAACGCCGGGCGCGTTCCCACCGGTTGCAGCTGTGCCTCGTTGTTGCTGCGGCTGAGGGCTTGCACCAGGCCCGCCACCGCCAGCTGCCGCCGCGCCAGCCGCCGCCTCTGTGCCTGGTTCGGTCAAAGCCTGCACCAATACCGGCAGAACGTCGCCGGCGGAAATGTATCTCAATGACCGGGTGACCGGCTTTGCGAACTCAACGTTGGCATCAAATTCATGGATCAATTGACGGATGAAGGGCATGTTGATCGGCCGCGTCACCACGTGAATGCGGTTAGTGCGGACGTCAGGAGTAAGTTTGATTTTTCCGAGGATCACTGCTTCTTCGGATAGAAGGGCCGTTCCGCCAACCCCGGTTTCAACCGGCACAGGTTGCGGGACGGCCGCAGGAATTTTCACGCTGCGGACGCCAGGCTGGCTCGGCGACTCTGTGCCCTTTTCGAAAATGTCCTTGAGCATGTCAACCACCTTGGTCGCATCGGCGCGCTCCAGTTTAACGAACTCACTCACCACTTCCGCCGGCGCCACATCCACTTGCTGGATCACGCCGGCAAGCTGCCGAATAATGTCGGCATTCTGTGTCACCAGAAGACTCGACGATTTCGGCAGTGCCAGAATGTTTATCGAGCCTGAGCTTCCCTGGAAATATGCCATCAACACTTGTTGAAGCTCCTGGGGATCCGCGTACTGAAGCTTGAATAAAAAGCTAACCACCGGGTTCCCCGGCGGAATGTCCGCCATGTCCGACACAATCGGTACCGGCGCCTTTCGAGGATTTTGGCCAGCCCCCACGATATCGACAATGTCGTGGTCTGTTGGAACCAGCGAGATCCCATTTAGAGCGAGGCTCATCTCGATAATCTTGATTGCCTCCTCTCGCGACACATCTTTGGCAATAAAGATGTTCACCTTGCCCTGAACGAAATTGTCCATCACCAGTTTCTTGCCGGTAAGCTGCTCGTAAAGATGCAGCACATCGACGACATCGCTGTTTGGGAACTGGAGCCGAACCGTTGCTGGCGTAGCCGGCGGAGCAGCTGCATTTTTCGGCGGCGGCTTTGGTGTCTGGGCTGGATCCGCTGCCTGGGCAACAGGCAATGCCTTGGGCCGCTCAGGCGCCCCCTGAGCTGAAACCTCCGCTGCGCCGGCAAGCACCAGCATGGCGATGCAAAAGAATCGGTCCACAGTCTTATTTATCTGGGTGGGCGACGATGCTAATAAATTTAAGAGACCCCGTCAAACTATTTCCCTCAGTCGAAACGATCCCGTTTCCTGTTTGAACTGGACACAGCGGGAACGCAATTTATAAAAGATTGCCAATATTGCAAATGATCCGCCATCTTCGCGTCTCAACTCTGAGAATAGTCGACCTTGGCGTCCCAACGATGCTCGCCTTTTTCCCTTCGGCACTGATACTTTTTGCGTTCACAAGTGCCTGGTCAGTTTTAGCGGCGCCAGCAGGAAAAGAACAGGATCGCGCAAGCGCAGCTATCCAGATTCGCTCCGTGCTTCGGGCGCAACAGGATGCCTGGAACCGCGGCGATATTGATGGGTTCATGAACGGATACGCCCGCTCAAAATCGACAATCTTTGTTTCAGAAGACACGCTAAGACGCGGCTGGGAAACGGTGCGCGATCGTTACCGGAAAAAATATTCCGATCGCACGAAGATGGGGACGCTTACTTTTTCCGATCTCGAGATCACGCCGCTGTCACTTGATTCGGCCATGGTGCTCGGACGGTGGAGGTTGAAGCGCACAAACGATCGGCCGCACGGGCGCTTCACCTTGATCTTTCACAAAACCGCCGACGGCTGGCGCATCGTGCTCGATCATACTTCGGCGGCAGCACTGCCGGCTCGTTAAAGCGTAGAAGGGCGCGGTAGTGCAATTCCGCTCTAGTGCTTCAACGCTTCAACGAATCACGCATGCAGCCGTGCCAGCAACTTCTCGTGGATGTTGTCGAAGCCCCCGTTACTAAAAATCGCGACGACGTCCTTAGGCCGCAACATCGGAACGATTCGATCGATAATCGCATCGGCATTCTGCTCGTAAAACGCAGGGTGACCCGCTTCGGAAATCGCATCCACCACCGCCTCTGGATTTAATCGCTCGTCTTCCGGGATCTGCTCCAGCTTGGCGACTTGCGCGATGAAGACTCCGTCGGCAAAGTTTAGTGCGTCGGGAAGCTGTTGTTGAAAAACGGCGCGCCGCGTCGTGTTCGAGCGCGGCTCGAAAACGGCCCAGAGACGGTGGCCGCGATAGCGATGACGCAGCGCTTGCAGCGTGTGGGCAATTGCCGTGGGATGATGGGCGAAATCGTCAATTACTTTCACGCCGCGCACTTCACCACGAATTTCCTGCCGCCGGGCGATTCCGGAAAAACTGTTGAACGCGTTGTCGATCTTCGATTTCGGTACATCGTAAAATCGCGCTGCCATCGCTGCCATCGCCGCATTGCGCACATTGAATTCGCCAATGAGCGGAATCTCGAAAATCTCTTCGCCAAGCTTGAACTTCGAGCCTTTGGCCGAGTAAGCGACGTCTCGGATTCGCTGGGCGCAATTCTTCGAGAAACCCACCTCAATCATTTGTGCGAGACAATCCTTTGCGACTTCCACGCAATTGGGATCGTCGCCATTGAGCAGTACCATTCCATTTTGAGGAACGATATTGAGCAAGCGCCGGAAGCTGAGCTTGATTTCATCGAGGTTGTTGAAGATGTCCGCGTGATCGAACTCGATGTTGTTTATGATCAGCAATTCGGGCAGGCAATGCATGAATTTCGAGCGCTTGTCGAAGAACGCTGAGTCATACTCGTCGCCTTCGATCACGAAATATTTCGAATCGTTCAGGCGCGCCCCTTGTCCAAGGTTTTTCGGGAGGCCGCCAACGAGATAACCGGGTTTGCGTCCAGCTTTTTCCATGATCCAGGCGAGCAGCGCAGTTGTTGTCGTTTTACCATGCGTCCCAGTCACGACGAGATTATGGCGGCCGCGCAAAAAATAGTTTTTCAACGTCTCCGGCAATGAGAGATAAAGCAGTTTTCGGCTGAGCACGGCTTCCACTTCGGGATTGCCGCGCTTCATGGCATTGCCGATTACCACCACATCGGCATCGGCCGGAATATTTTCGGTGCGATAACCTTCCTTCAGTGCGATGCCTCTCTTTTCCAGGAATGTCGACATCGGGGGATAAACATTATCGTCCGAACCGGTGACTTTGAAGCCGCGCTCTTGCAGCGCCGCCGCAACAGAGCCCATGGCCGTTCCGCAAATCCCGAGAAAATGAAATTTTTGCGGCGCTTCTTTCATGCAGATTCTCTACGCCGCCCCGGTAGAAAAGGAAACCACGGATTACACGGATTTCACCGATCGGGCGAACAGAGATTTTTAATCTCTCAACGGAATCGCACTCCGCTGCATTACAAAGACTGGACAGAACGAATGTCCGATAGTCGCACAGGCAAAATTGGACAAATACATGTGTTCCTACCCGTGTTATCCGTGGTCAGTTACTTCTTCTCGAACACTTCCACTGCGTCCCATGCTTCGTCCGGAGGTTGTTGCTCATATTCGAGCGTGCGATCGAGATATATTTTGGCCAACAAATCGTCCGGATAAAATTCGAGGAAACGCGAGAATAAGATTTTTGCTTCAGTAAAATCGCGTGCACGGAATTTCGCAAGTCCCTCTTCGTAGGACTCTAGCCACTTCAGGAATTCTGGATTGATATCGTCAATCCGCGCCCCAATGAAGGTAAACACGTCCACCGGTTTGGTTTTGCCTTTCACTTGCACGCGCGCGACCGAGCGAAGATGAAATTCGTCTCGAACCAACTCAGCCGCTGTCGCGCCGACCAGAATATCGACGCCGTAGATTCGGGTAAGACCTTCGAGCCGTGACGCCAGATTAACCGAGTCGCCAATGACAGTCGGATCCATGCGCTCTTGCGAGCCAATATTGCCGACAATTACTTCGCCTTGATTGATGCCGATGCCCATGCCGAGGCCCATTCGCCCTTCGCCGCGCCATCTTTCATTGAGCTGCCGCAATTCGCGCCTCATCCCCAGCGCTGCGCGCGCGCAATTTTTGGCGTCCTGCGCCATGCCAAAGCTGCGCACATTTCCCCATACAGCCATGATCGCGTCACCGATGAATTTATCGAGTGTGCCGCCGTTACCGAAAACAACTGAAGTCATGCGAGTAAGATACTCGTTGAGCTGCGCGACCAACGCTTCGGGGTCGGCTTTTTCGGACAACGTGGTGAAACCAACCAAGTCCGAGAACAGGATGGTTACTGGCACACGCGCGCCACGAAGCGAGCTGTAGTAGCTGTCCGGATTTTCGAGAACTTCCTTGACCAAGTTTTTCGACACATAGCGTTCGAGGGTTCGCCGCGTGTGCAATTTCTCGAGTCGCTCAAGGGCGTATTCGATACCGAGCGCAAATAATCCGCTTAATAATAGAGCGGAGAGAACCGGGACGGTAAGAAGCAACAGCCCTGATTTGTCATAAAACAATCGCGCCGCACCCAGGTATGCGGCAGTTATTGCAACGAGGGCGCCAAGACAAAGCAACGGCCTGCGCAAAAAGGTGACCAGCAACCAGGCGATCAACCCTGCCGCGCCGACAAGCGCCATGCCAGTTTTTGGCGGAGTAGGGTGCAGAAATTCATGGCCAGGCGCCGCGGCCATTGCCTGTAAGTGAAGCTCCGGCCCCGATGTCGTCGGGCTCATCGGCGTATCGAAAACGTCATGCGTGACCTGCGCGGACGAGCCGATCATCACAACCTTGTCCTTAAAAAACGCGCCATCGGCATAATTGGCATGCCAGAATTTCGGATCGAAGACCTCATAGAGCGGCCGCGGTTCAAAGGCGTCGGACGCCGAAAACCGAATCATGTGGCCGCGCAAATCATTGGGCACATCGTTTCCGCGGCCGATCTTGGTCAGCGCACGGGCGGAAAGGGATTCGAAGATTTCCTGGCTCGGGTGCGGCGGCAACCCGGCGAGTTGCCGATCTGTCACGCGATAAGTCACAGCCCGGATTTTTCCATCGATCGGATCGGGCCAAAAATTCACGAACCCGACACGATCATCCTTCAGTTGCGGTGGCGGAATCAACGTGTCGTTTGGCGTAACGGCCTGCGCGGCGTTCTCCATATCGAAATTGGCCCCGAGCACTACTTTGTCGTGATAACGGTCCAGCGCGGCGTGAAATGCCGGATCACCATCGTTGGGCGGGTTGAACATCATGTCGAAGATCACAAGGCGCGCTCCCGCGGCGAACAATCGATCGAGCAAAAGCGCCCACACTTCGCGTGACCACGGGAATGGTTGCTCGGTCATCAGTTGAAACGCGCGGTTGTTCGCGATTTCTTCTGGCGTCAATGGCGGCAGTTGCAATGTGCTTTGATCGATCCCGAGCAAAACGAAATCATTGCGGGTTGCAGTTTTTCGGCCCTCCCGCCGTAGCAAATCCTCGAAATTTTGTTCGCCGCGCCATGGAATCGAGAGGAACGGCGCGGCCGAGAAGAAATGACCGAGAAAAATCAGCCCCGTCCAAAAAAGGCAAATTGACGCAAGGATCAACAGCCGATGACGCCCGAGCCAATGCATGCGGGCATTATACCAGAGCGTGCGATTCTGCATATGGATTCCGCGCACGCGAAGTGGAATTTGGGAAAGCAAACGAAACAATGACGAATGACTAAATGAAGAAGCACGAACGAATGATTCTGTCCGCCCAGCAAATCGTTTGTGATTTACTCGCAAGTCGGCTAGTTTCTGACCCTGCGTTTCGAACGCAATGATCTGCGCACCTGTCCTGCGTTGCGGGGCCGCATCAGTGAGTGAGGTCGCGAAGATCGACAATGAAACAACAGCTCGCTGAAGGAGGAGTCCCGAAGCAATTCGGGACGAAACACAATGCCAAGAGCCACTAATGCCCCGGCCAGCCGGGCGCGGCGCAAACGGGTTTTAAAGAAAGCCAAAGGTTATCGCGGACGCCGTTCGAAACTTTTCCGCTACGCAAAAGACGCGACGATGAAGGGCCAGTATTGGGCCTATCGGGATCGCAAAACACGCAAACGCACGTTCCGTTACCTATGGATCCAGCGCTTGAACGCCGCGGCCCGCGCCAATGGAATGACTTACAGTCGTTTTGCCGAAGGGCTGAAAGCCGCCGGCATTGGCTTGGATCGAAAGATTCTTGCCGATCTCGCAGTTACAGATGAAGCCGCGTTCAAATCGATCGTCGATCAGGCCAAGAGCGCGCTGGAGAACAAATCCAAATCGAAAAAGGCGGCATAGTCGCCGTTAAAAGGTTAGAATTGTTACAACGTTAAAACGGAACGCACGCAGGTCTTTCCGCGAACGGATTGCCGTTGTACCGATGTAACTTTTTTAACAATTTAACTCTTTGGCCATGCCCCATCCGCTCGAACGACTCCGCGAAGATGCATTGCGCGACATCGGCGACGCGCGGGACGAGAGAGCGCTCGATGCGGTTCGCGTGCGCTATCTTGGGCGAAGCGGCAGCATCTCCGCCTGGGGCGAGCAAATGAAGACTCTCGGCAAGGAAGAGCGTCCCATCGTCGGCAAGTTACTCAACGAAGCGCGCAACGCTGTCACCGCGGCGATTGAAGAATGCGCGAAAAACCTTCGCTCCCAAAAAGAAAGTGAGGCGCTCGCCAGCATCGACATCTCGCTGCCAGGGACGCCAAGAGAGCAAGGGTCGTTGCATCCGCTCACCCAAATACTCGACCGCGCGATCGCGATCTTCCGTCGAATGGGGTTCGCCCTTGCGGACGGCCCAGACATTGAGACTGAATGGCATTGTTTCGACGCTCTTAACACGCCGCCCGAACATCCGGCGCGCAACGAGCAGGACACATTTTATCTGCCGGATGGACGTTTGCTTCGAACGCATACTTCGACTGTCCAAATCCGGGCGATGGAATCTGCGCCGCCGCCGATCCGCGTAATCGCCCCCGGAGCGGCATATCGCCGCGACGAAGTGGACGCGACCCACAGTGCGCAGTTTCATCAGATCGAGGGCCTCTATGTGGATGAAAATGTGAGTGTCGCGGATCTCAAAGGTGCGCTCGAGTTTTTCATGCACGAACTTTTCGGGCAGCAGACCGCGGTTCGGTTTCGTCCGCATTATTTTCCATTCACCGAACCAAGTTTCGAAATCGATGTGCAATCCAAGGCATTGAAAAGCGGCGAACAATGGATCGAGGTCGCCGGTTCGGGAATGGTGCATCCCGGTGTTTTTGAGGAAGTGAATAAAGGAAAAGTGGACCGGTTATGCATTCGGCTTGGGCATGGACCGGCTTGCCATGATTTTGTTCGATATTCCAGACATCCGGCTTTTTGCGCAAAACGATCTGCGATTTTTGAAACAGTTCGCATGAGCCATTTTTGGTCATTCCGAGCGGAGTCGAAGAATCTCTCACTGCTACGCTACTATTGAGAGATGTCTCGACTTCGCTCGACATGACAGATGAACGAAAATGAAATTCTCCGTTAATTGGTTGCGCGAATTTGTCGATCTGCCGCCGAGTGTCGATGCGCTCGCCGAGTTGCTCACGCTCGCCGGGGTCGAGATCGAGGGGACCGAGCCGCGTGGCGCGAACATCGACAAGGTCGTTGTCGCCCAGATTAACGCTTCTACTCAACATCCAAATGCCGATCGCCTCACCGTTTGCGAAGTGGACGATGGCAGCGGCATAAAACGCCAGATTGTCTGCGGCGCGACGAATTACAAAGTCGGCGACAAAGTTTCACTCGCGTTGCCCGGTGTAATGTTGCCGAACGGTTTGCAAATTCAGAAAAGCAAACTGCGCGGCGTCGAATCTGAAGGAATGCTCTGCAGCGCGAAAGAACTCGGCTTGGGCGAAGATGCCAGTGGACTTTTAATTCTCCCGCCTGATGCAAAAATCGGCGCGCGGATTGCCGATCTTTTTCCCGCGGACACAATTCTGGACGTCGAGATTACGCCCAATCGCGGTGATTTGTTGAGTCACTTCGGACTGGCGCGCGAGATCGCGGCTTTGACGAACAAAATTGTAGGGCAACCGCATCGGTTGCCGAACCAAGCAAAGGCACACGGAGCGCCTGCCTTACAACGGCGAGGCGTATCGATTTCTGCGCTGCGCGAATGTCCGTTCTACTCCGCACGCAAGATCGGCAACCTGAAAGTGGCTCCGAGCCCGGCTTGGCTGCGCGCCAAAATCGAGAGCGTCGGGATCCGCTCGATCAATAATATCGTCGATATCTCGAACTTTGTGATTAAAAGGCGGCATCAACGTTCGCCTGGCGCGTGACGGCGAAATGTTTCTCGCACTCGACGGCAGGAACTATTCACTCACGCCGGAAAATCTGGTCATTGCCGATGAAGAGCGCGCAGTCGGAATCGGCGGCGTGATGGGCGGCGAGGAGACTGGCGTGATCGAATCGACGCGAAATATTCTTCCTGAGAGCGCTTATTTTTTGCCGGCAAGCATTCGGCGAACAGCGCGCAACTTAAATCTGCCGAGCGATGCGAGCTACCGGTTCGAACGCGGCGTCGATCCTGGAATGATTTTGCGCGCGTCGCAGCGGGCAACTGATCTCATTTGCGAAATTGCGCAGGGAGATCCAGCAAAAGAAACTGCCGTTGCAGGTGAGCTGCCGGAAAATCCACCGGAGGTTTGGTTGAGCTACAAAAAATGCGATCACGTGCTCGGAATTGCGATCAAACCAAAAGCAATCGACGAAATTCTGGAGCGGTTTGGGCTGAGCAAGAGTAAGAGCGGAGGCGCCACATGGAGCATTCCGAGTTATCGGCGCGATTTGCGGCGCGATGTCGATCTTATCGAGGAGGTGGTGCGCGCATACGGCGTGGAGAAAATTCCCGGCACCGACCGGAGCCGGTTCACGCCATCGAGCATCGCGGATGATTCGCACGATGTTGAATCTGCTCTACGCGGCGTGCTGGCGGCGCGAGGCTTGGCTGAGGTTCGTACGTTCAAATTGATTTCGCGCCACTCAATCGCTTTGGGTGAAAATGCGATCAAACTGCGCAATCCGCTTAGCGAAGATCACGTCGCGCTGCGACCCAGCTTGCTCACTGGCCTTCTCGACGTGCTCGATCGTAATGTGCGCGCCGGCGCGGGACACGTCGTCATCTTTGAGCTCGGCCGCGTTTTCATTCCGCCGACCGGAAAAGAGGAACGCCGTCTCGGCATTCTCCTCTGGGGAAACGCGAGGAGCACACCTCACTGGCGAGCACAAATGAACCGGAGCCTCGATTTTTTTGATTTGAAAGGCGCAATCGCATCGCTACCGATCGAACGCTTATCGTTTCGCCGGAATGAACAGCGCGATTTTGGGCTTGCCACTGAAGTTCTATCTGACGATCGGGTGATCGGTTTCGCGCGGCAACTTTCCGCGGCGCGCGCATCTGAAATAGGTGCTCCGGGCGCGATCGTTGTTGCAGAACTGCAGGTGGATTTTGTCCTGGAAAGGGAATCGGCAAAGACATTTCGCGACATCGAAAGATTTCCCGCCGTTACTCGCGACATTGCAATGCTTGTGCCGGAGAAACTGACGCACGCGGAGATTTTGCGGGTCATTGAAAATCCGCGAGAGCCGCTGCTGGAAAGCGTGCAATTATTTGACGTGTTTGAAGGTCAGGAGGCTGTCGATCACGTCCCGGCGGAAAAATCGCTCGCTTATACATTGACATACCGCGATAGAAATCGCACACTCACTAATGAAGAAGTGACCGAGGTGCATGCGCGGATTCGCGAGCGGTTGCAGCGCGAACTGGGTGTCACCTTGCGGGAATAGTTCTTTGATAGTGTGAGAGTCGTTTGTTGAGGGTTGGGAAGAAAACCAGTGCTTTTCTCTCAACTCTCGATTGACGGCTCTCATCAATTTACCCTGCGATGTTCGAGATTACAGGTGGGATTCCCGAACCGATAATTGACGAACTTGAGGAGGCTCAGTCGCCGGAGAAGATGGCAGGCCTTAATTGGAAGTCAGACGCTGCGGCGACGGTCATCCGCCCGTTACCAAGAGGGAACGGGAGATCCGCCTAAACGGCACCAGCGGGGTAAAATTTCAAAAACCCGGATCGAACTTCGATCCGGGTTTTTTGTTCCAGGCGTCGCCCTGTTGGCGACGCGTGCGCTCGCGCAGTGAAGCAGCCACGGCTATTTGAAAATCCGACGATAAGATCGACAGTGCGCAGTGACATGCGCGCCCTGCTAGCTCTCGAAGACGGTCGATGCTTCGAAGGGGAATCGTTTGGCGCAAGCGGCACACGCGTTGGCGAGATTTGTTTCAACACCGCCATGACCGGTTATCAGGAAGTGCTGACCGATCCATCCTACCGCGGGCAGGTCGTGGCGATGACTTATCCGTTGATCGGAAATTACGGGATCAATTCGCTCGACCAGGAAAGCCGTTCGCCACACGTCCGTGGATTCGTCATAGAAGAATTAACTGAGATCCCGAGCAGTTGGCGCTCCGAAATGTCGCTCGATGAATATTTGCAAAAATGGAAGATTCCCGGCGCTCAGGGAATCGACACGCGTGCGCTGACGCGACATTTGCGCACCCGCGGTGCGATGAAAGCCTGTTTGACCACGGAAAAACTTTCGCCCGAAGAAGCGACGCAACGGGCGGTCGAAGGCGAAGGCGTAATTGGAATGGATTACGTGCGCGAAGTGTCCACATCTGAGATTTATCGGTGGGACCCAGACGACAAGTTAAGCGGGCCGTGGTCGATCGCGTCTGGCAACGGCGCAAGCAAACGCGCGCTGCCGCCGATCCGATTTCGGATCGCGGCGTACGATTATGGAATCAAGGAAAATATCTTGCGCCTGCTGCGCCAGAAAGGTTTCGAAGTTACCGTTGTTCCCGCATCGACAACTGCTGAAGAGGTGCTAGCCATCGATCCCGACGGAATTTTTCTGTCTAACGGGCCGGGCGATCCTGCCGCCCTGCCATATGCGCACACAGCGGTGCATGATTTAATGGGCAAGAAACCGATCTTCGGGATTTGTCTCGGCCATCAGATTCTCGGCTTCGCGTTCGGCGGATCGACATTCAAATTGAAATTCGGCCATCGCGGCGCCAACCAGCCGGTGAAAGATTTGCACAGCGGCAAGGTTGCGATCACGGCGCAAAATCACGGTTTCGCGGTCGATCCAGAGTCACTGCCCTCAAACGTGGAAGTAACGCACATAAATTTAAACGACGGCACAGTCGAGGGGATGCGGCACAACGAGCTTCCGATTTTCAGCGTCCAATATCACCCCGAAGCCGCGCCTGGTCCCCATGATGCCTCTTACTTTTTCGACCAATTCGCAGATTTGATCGAAAAGAATTTGTAGCCGCTTCGCTGTGCGAAGCCCGACGCCAGCGATGCCTGCGATGCAAGTGTCGCGTCGCTCACAGAGCGACGGCTACAATTGACCACGCGCAATATCGGAAGAGATTCCGTCATGTTTAATTCAATAACCAATCAACCTGCAGTCTTGAAAGTTGCGGTCGCCGCGACTTTCATCGCAGCTCTCGCGTTTTTGCCGCTGGCCGTTGCGCAAGAGCACGAACATGGAAAAGAAGATCTGAGCGCATCGGCTGAAAAATCCGTTTCCGGTGAAGTGGTCGATATGATGTGTTACGTCGATCATAACGCCATGGGCGAGAAACACGGTCAATCCTGCGGGGCCAAGTGCATCCGGAGCGGCGGACCGGTCGGCATCGTGAGCGACGGCAAGGCATATCTCGTCGTTGGCGAACACAAACCGATCAACGATCAACTCGCGGATTATTGCGGTAAGACCATCACTGTGAAAGGCAAGATGGCGGAACGCGGCGGCATGGCGATGATCGAGAACGCCGAAATCGTTAAAAAATAGTTGTAGCCGCGCTCTGTGAGACGCGTGGCGCGCGTGCGTGTCAAACAGCTCAGCGCCGCGCTTCGCATAGCGAAGGGGCTACAGGATCCGCGGCCTTTTCCCTACTTGTAGTACGGCCGCAATGAAGGGCGCAGCTTCCCGACTTTAAGAGCCGTTTCAATTTGCGTGTCGGCAAACGAATCATCGGAAAGCTTGCGAATCTCGCCCGCCTCCAGCGCTGCGAGCGGCAAGCCGTTGTGAAACAGAATACGATTAGGCGTTAGTGCAGCGATCCTTGGTCCCGGCGTTAGGATGCCTTGCAAATTCAGCGGATCGGCGGCGCTAAGAGTAATCAATTCGCCATTCGATAATGCTTTGCGAATGGAACGCAACAGACCGATGGCCTCGGGCAACGCGAATTGCTCGCCGCTGATGCCTCCGACGAAATAACCGCCGCGAATCTCGCCACGCGCCTCCCAGCGGCGGTAGATGCGGCCCAACTCATACCAGGTTACGGCAAAGTTTTCACGATCGAGCAAACGACGAAACACGACGCCGTAACGGCGGAGCAACACACGCGCTAATTTCTCCATGGCCGCATCGCGTGAATCCGGGAGCGCGCTCCGGCAGCTGCCGAACGAGTCGGACCCGAGTTGCGTCCTCAGCAGTGACCATCGCCCCGCAAACTCGATGCTGGCGAGATTTGTTTTGCGGCGGCGTTTTCCTTCGTTGCGTCCAAACGTTGGCCGTTTGTCCGATGGAACGAGAAGCGCGCGCACTCCATCGAAACTGTCTGACGTGACAAAACCGAGCGCGGCAAGCTGAGACAGTGCTTCCTCAACTTGAGACGGCAGCAAATCGGCCCGGCGCACAATTTCAGTGAAGAAAAGCGCGCCGCCGCTTCTCAGCGCATCGAACACGGTTTGCGTTTCCGCTGAGAGTTCTACTTCTGAATTTGCTTGAGCCAGTCGCAGCCAGTCATCGAGATTTTCACGCTGGTAGAGAGCAGTGGGACTGGTCCGCAACGGCGCAAATGCACGGACTCTCGGATTTTGCGGCGAGCTCAAGCGCCCCCAGCCGACGCGGCCAGAGACGCAAAGGCGGTCCAACCATTCGGGATCGTATTCGGTAACGCGTGCGGCGAGGACCGCCGATTCCCAGGCTGCCAAGGGCAAGTCGCAACCGTCAAGCTGCTCAAGAACCGACTGCAAGCCTTCCGCACCTTCAGCGCGGTGTTCCCGATCGACGCGCTGCCATGCCAAAAGAAAACGGTAAAAATCCTGCGGTGAGACCGGCTGGATTTCAGCACGCAGGCGATCAATGGTGAGCCGATGAATCCGCGCTAGCAGCCGGCGATCGCACCACTCCTGCTCGATCGCGTCCGGGTGAAACTTGCCGCGCAGAACAAAACCTTCCGCTTCGAGTGCCAGCAACGCGGCATCGGTTTCGGAACGCGACAATCCCAACTTGTCTGCCAGCTCGCCGGCAGTCACTGGCCCGGCAACTTCCATTCGCCCTCGAAGCAATTCGCGAATCGCATCGGCGCATTCGAAAGTTTGTCCTCGCACCAATTCGGGAACGATCAATTCAGGTCCGAGCCTGGCCTGCGGATAGATCGTTTGCAGCATCGATAAACGTTCGGCAGGCGCCCAAAAAGTTTTTTCTCCAAATCGAAATTGCGTTGCTCGGTTGGAGGCAACAAGTTCTTTCACCAAATGTTCAGCAGCCACGCCATTTCCTTCATGATGAATGGAAACGGCGGTTTCTTCTTCGGTCAGCAGCCCGATGAGCATCAGCGCATCGTGTAATTCATCGGCGTTAGTCATTGCTGGCCACGCTTCTTTCTGCACCCTGTCGATCGCGGCCGCGTCGAGAGCACCGAGGCCATCGTTGCCGTTTCTTTCCGAAGCGCGACGCGTGTAAACTGCCTGTGTCCGCCGCTCTTCCAGAGGCGCATTATCAAGAAACGCATATGGTCGCGCGTTTAGAATTTCAGCTGCGAACGGCGATGGCTCCGGCAAGTCGCGCGCGATGCAACGAATCTCGCTATTGTCGATCTTACGCAGGACTTCTTCCAACCCATCAATGTCCATCGCTTCCGTGAGGCAATCCTCGATTGTCTGCTTCACCAGCGGATGATCGGGAATCTCGCGATCGCCGACGATATGTTCGAGACAAGCGAGTTGGTCGGGAAAAACCGCGGCCAAAAGATTTTCCGATTCCATGCGCTGCAAGGGCGCTGCGATCTTCGAACCACCGCGAAAACGGGGCACCGCCAGGGAACGTGTGGCGTTCCAGCGCCAGCGAATTGTGAACATTGGCGCATCGAGCAATGCCTGGACGAGCAGGTCGCGAACCGTTTTGGAATTCAGATAACGAAAGACTTCCTCGAGCGGAAATGAGTGCTGGGTGCCGAGCGAAATCACGATCGCATCATCCGTGGCCGCTGCTTGCAGCTCGAAATTGAACGATCGACAAAAACGCTTTCGGAGGGCCAATCCCCACGCGCGATTGATTCGATTGCCGAACGGTGAGTGAAGGACAAGTTGCATTCCACCCGATTCATCGAAGAAGCGCTCCATCACCAAAGTTTGCTGCGAAGGAACTGCCCCGAGCGACCGATAAGTGTCCCCGAAATAGTCACCTACCTGTTCAGCAGCCTCGGCCGGTAAAAGCATTTCCTTACCGAGCCATTCTCCAGGATTTTGGTCGTCGGTCAGCAGCGTTTCGATTTCAATCCGCAAATCCGAGACAGCCTGGGACAATTCCGCCGTCCGGGCCGGTGCTTCACCGAGCCAAAACGGAATTCCCGGCGGCTGCCCTTTTGCGTCTTCGACACGGACGACCCCGGAATTGATGCGCAAGATTCGCCACGACGCGTTGCCAAGTTGAAAGATGTCGCCAGCGAGACTCTCGACCGCGAAGTCCTCATTCACGGTGCCGACGAAAGTCTCCGACGGTTCGACAATTACTCGGTAATCGGCGTTGTCCGGAATCGCGCCGCCGGAAGTCAGGGCGACCAATCGCGCGCCGCGCCGGCCGCGCAAACGATGGTTTACGGCGTCATGATGAATCAACGCCGCACGCCGGCCGCGTTTCGTGCTGAAACCTTCGGCCAGCATTTTAATAACCTTGTCGAACTCGTCGCGGGTCAGATTTCGATATGGCCAGGCTGAACAAACGAGCTCAAAAAACTCCGCTTCGTCCCAATCTTCGCCGGAAGTTGCCGCGACGATTTGTTGGGCCAGCACGTCCAGCGGCTTTTCCGGAATCAGCAAACGATCGAGTTCGCCGCGTCGAACGCAACGCAGTAGCGCCGCGCATTCGACGAGTTCGTCGCGGCTCAACGGAAAGATGCGGCCCTTCGGCAACCCGCTGCGTTTGTGCTCGGCGCGACCGACTCGTTGAAGCAGGGTGGCGATGGAGCGCGTCGCGCCGAGTTGGCAAACGAGGTCAACCGAGCCGATGTCGATTCCCAGATCGAGCGATGCCGTAGCCACAAGCGCTCTAAGGTCGCCGCGCTTCAGGCGGTCTTCGGCATCGAGACGCAGCTTGGCGGAAAGGCTGCCATGATGCGACGTGACCGCGTCCGCGCCGAGTAATTCGCTCAGATGCTGCGTCACGCGCTCGGCCATCCGGCGCGTATTCACAAAGACTAAAGTTGTGCGATGCGCCTGAATCAACTCCGCGAGCCGGTGATAAACTTCTTCCCAAACTTCGTTCGACATCACCGCTTCAAGCGCCGACTTGGGGAGCTCAATTGCCAGATCCAAGTCGCGCCGGTGACCGATGTCGATGATTTCGCAATCGGGATTGCCAGCCTTGTCCACTGCACCGCTGCCGACAAGAAAGCGCGCAACCTCCTCGATTGGTTTTTGCGTCGCGGACAAACCGATCCGCTGGAGTGGCTGCTTTGTGAGCGCGGCCAGACGCTCGATGCTCAAGGCAAGGTGCGCCCCGCGCCGGTCGTCCACGACGGCGTGGATCTCGTCCACAATCAGCGTTCGCACCTTGCTCAACATGCGCCGGCCGGATTCCGAAGTGAGCAACAGATATAAAGATTCCGGCGTAGTGACCAGAATGTGAGGCGGCTTCTTCACAAGCGCCTGGCGCTGCGCGGCGCTGGTGTCACCGGTCCGAACTTCCGCGCGCACGTCAATTTCCCGGCCTTCTGTTTCGTGCAACAGCGCCCGAATACCAGCGAGCGGCTCTTGAAGATTTTTGCGAATATCGTTGCTCAATGCCTTGAGTGGCGAGACGTAAACAACTTGCGTTTCATCCGGCAATCCGGCCTTCACGCCCTCGCGAAACAGCACATCGAGCGAAGCAAGAAACGCGGCCAGCGTTTTGCCTGAACCTGTCGGCGCAGAAATCAGCACGTGCCGGCCGGATTGAATTGCCGGCCAGCCGCGGGCTTGAGGTTCACTCGGTGACCCGAACGTTTGATCGAACCAGCGCGTGACCGCGGGATGAAATCGAAAGGACTGCATGAATACCAGGATCGCGACAATGCGGAACTATTAATTTAGGCCACACCGCGAGAAAGAAAAGCAGGCCGCGATTTGTCATCCTGAGCCGCCAATTCGACTCACGTTCGTTCGGGATGAGGACGTTTATTTTTTTTTCTCAGCGCGATCACTTCGCGCAACATGCGCAAGCTATCGTGAATGAAATCGACCTTGCTTCCCTCTGCATGGTTCCAGCGCACGGGAATTTCGCGGATGCGCAATCCGGCGCGCTGCGCGAGATAAAGCAACTCGACATCGAAGGCGAAGCCGTCGATGTGAGCGGCTTCGAGAATCGGGCGACAAACATCGAGGCGGAACGCTTTGAAACCACATTGCGTGTCCCAAAACGGCAGGCCGGTGGCAAGCCGCACAAGAAGGTTGAAAACGCGGCCACCCTGTTCGCGCCGCCAGGGTTGGTGCTGACCGATCAAGCTGCGATCGATCGCGCGCGAACCAAACGCAATATCGACATTGCCATTTGCTATGGGCTCGATCACCTTCGGCGTCTCGCCGAGGGGCGTGGAAAGATCCGCGTCGAAAAAAAGACCGATCGGTTCTTGCGCTGCCAGCAATCCAGAACGAACAGCAGCGCCTTTGCCGCGATTTGGAAAATTCTCGAGCAACTGCGTCGCAACTTTCGTCTCTGAAAAAACCTCGCGCGTGATGGTCCCGGTTGCATCCGTCGATCCATCATTCACGACGATCAATTCACTTTCTGGGCTGACGTCGCGAAGGTAATCAAGCGTCAGCCGCAACGTCCTGGCGATGCGTGGTTCTTCGTTGAAAGCAGGAATGACGATGGAGAATGCGGGCAACATCGGCGAACAGTTGTAGAGGCGCGTGGCCCTGCGTGCAACTCTTCAAGTGTGCGGCTGAGACAGCCGCCACCAAACCACTTCGGGGATGGAAATTCGTGGGCTTCCATTCACTTCGCTTAGGAGGGGCCTGAGTCTCGCCCCGCCAGCTAAAGAAGGTTGCGCCTCGCGCCTCCTGGTTCCCAGCGTTACCCTGCGGACGGATTTTCCAGGTCGAAATGAAATTCAGGATTTTTCTGGTTGTCACTTCGTGTGTGGTCAGCCTGATTACCGGTTTTGTTATTTCGCGCAGCGGTTCTTCCACCGAGACCGCCGGGGCGCGCGCCAAACCTCTCATTGGTCTTTCCATGGACACATTGAAAGAGGAACGCTGGCAGGGAGACCGCGATCTGTTTGTCACACGGGCAAGGGGACTTGGCGCCGATGTGCTGGTTCAATCAGCGAACAGCGACGACACGCGTCAAATTAGCGACGTGCAAGCGTTGATCAGCCGGCGTGTCGATGTGCTTGTCATCGTTCCCCATAACGGCGCCGCCATGGCGAAAGCGGTCAACATGGCGCATGACGCAGGAATTCCGGTGCTGGCCTACAGTGGGTGAGCTGCAGGCCCAATTCCTGGTCGATCATCTCCCGAAAGAGCGGAAGAAAAAGATCGTCCGAATTTATGGCGCGAAAACGGATAACAACGCGCTGCTCTACAAGCGAGGACAGGACAAGGTTCTCACTCCTCTCATCAAAAAGGGCGAGATCGAGGTCGTGCATGAAGATTGGACGCAGGATTGGAGACCGGAAAACGCGAAGAAGATCGCGAGCGCGGCAATTACGAAAGCCGGCGCAAACTTCGATGCCATTCTGGCGTCGAACGATGGCACGGCCGGTGGCGCGATTCAGGCGCTGAGCGAAGAAGGTCTCGCCGGCAAGATTCTGGTCACGGGACAGGATGCCGAATTGAGCGCGTGCCAGCGGATCGTCAACGGCACCCAGTCCATGACGATTTACAAACCGCTTTCGCAGCTTGCCAAACAAGCCGTAGAGGTGGCCACGAAAATGGCGAAGAGGAAACCGGTTTTTGCTCTCGGCAAAATCGACAACAAAAAAATCGAAGTGCCTTCGATTCTGCTCGATGTCGTTGTGGTCACAAAGGAAAACATGATGGACACCGTCGTGAAAGATGACTTTCACAAGGCCGCAGACGTGTATCGCGGTCTGCCCGAGGCTCGAGGTTCACCCTGATTGCGCTCTGTGAAATCGCGCATGAATCCGGTCGTCCTGGAGGCAGAAAAAATCATCAAGAAATTTCTCGGTGTCGTAGCGCTCAAAGACATCAGCTTCAATCTGCGCGCAGGCGAAATTCATGGGCTTTGCGGCGAAAACGGCGCGGGCAAGTCAACGCTGATCAAACTGCTCTCCGGGATTTATCCGTACGGTTCATACGAGGGAGACTTTTTCGTCCACGGACAGCTTGCGAAATTTCGCTCGCTCGCGGACGCGCAGAAGGCCGGTATCGCCGTCATTTACCAGGAGCTCGCGCTCGTCGACGACATGACGGTGGGCGAAAATATTTTTCTCGGCGCAGAGCCTCCCGCAGTGCAAGGGCTGATCGACTGGCACAGAGTGTATCACGACGCGCGGCTGCTTCTGGAAAAATTCAACGTCGGCATCGATCCGAGCGAACCGATCGCGAAGCTCGGAATGGGCCAGAAACAGTTGGTAGAAATCGTGAAGGCGCTCTCAAAAAATTCCAACATCCTGATTCTGGATGAGCCGACTGCCGCGCTGGCGGAACACGAAGTCCTCATCCTGCTCGATATCCTGCGCGATCTGCGGAGTCGCGGAATCGCGAGCATCTACATCTCGCACAAACTCGACGAACTATTCGCCGTCTGCGATCGGATTACGGTGCTGCGCGACGGTTCGTCAATCGCAACGCTCGAGACGAAGCGAACGAATAAGGCACAAATTATCAAACACATGGTTGGCCGCGAAATCAGGGACCTGTTTCCGCGCCGCCAGTCGAAGCTCGGCGCATCTGTCCTCGAAATTGAAAATCTCACTGTGGCCGATCCCCATTCCGGCCAGCCTTTTCTTTCGGACATCAAGTTCTCGTTGCGCGTCGGTGAAGTCCTCGGCATCGGCGCTCTAATGGGCGCGGGACGCACCGAGCTCCTGATGCACTTGTTTGGCGCATGGGGCAGGCGATTGAGCGGCTCCGTCCGTCTCAATGGTCGCGAACTGAGCGCGCGAAAGCCGGAAGAAATTATTCGTCGCGGCATGGTGCTGGTAAGCGAAGATCGTCGCCGCTACGGATTAATCCTGGACAAAACGATCGCCTTCAATCTTTCTCTCTCTTCGCTGGCGAAACTGACGAAGAACCGTCTGATCGATCAAGGACTCGAGTTTCAAAAGAACAACCACTTCTTTCAATCGCTGCGCGTGAAAGCACCGACGCTCGAGGAACTGGTGGCGAAGCTCTCGGGAGGCACGCAGCAGAAGATAGTCCTCGGCAAGGCGCTGATGACCGAGCCGCTTGTGATTTTTCTCGATGAACCGACCCGGGGAATTGATGTCGGCGCCAAGCTGGAAATATACGCGATCATTAATCGACTAACCGATGCGGGCAAAGCAGTTCTCCTCGTTTCGAGCGAGCTGCCTGAATTGATCGGGATGAGCGATCGAATCGTCATTCTGCATGAAGGCCGCATCGGCGGTGAATTCGATCGCGACGAAGCGACCCCGGAAAAACTGCTCGCCGCGGCGATGGGGCAGAGGCATGTGGCGTTGACCTAGATCATGCAAAGCAAGAAATCACTGCGCGATTTCTCACTGCTGATCGCGCTCGTCGTCATTTGCGCCTTCTTCGCCATCGTGTCACCGCAGTTTCTCAGCGCGCGCAATCTCTCCTTACTTACGACCGAGCTGTCGATCACCGCCACGCTCGCGATGGGAATGTTGCTAGTCATTCTTCCGGGCAATATCGACTTGTCCGCCGGAAGCGGCGTCGGTCTCCTCGGCGGCATCGCGAGCGTTCTTGTATTCGAGCACAAATGGCCGGCGCCGCTGGCAATGGGAATCGCTTTGGCCATTGGCATTCTCATTTGGTTTTGCATGGGCAACCTGGTCGTGCGTCAAAAAATGCCGGCTTTCATCATCACTCTCGGAGGTCTGCTGATTTTTAAAGGATTGTTCTGGCTTGTAATTCACAATTCCACGATTCCGATTGTGCAAGGTGGACGCGCAAATCTTTACTCGGTCCTGACCACGTTTTATTTGCCGCTGATTGCCGGATACGCGCTGGCCGCACTAATTGTTGTCGCCCTTATTGTCGGAAAACTTCGCGCGCGCAAAGCGCGTCAGGCTTACGGATTTGCCGTTGAAGATGGAGAGGTTGTCTTCCTGAAGCTGTTTCTCGCCGCGCAGCTCATCTTTCTCTTCGTCGTAGTAACAAACAAATTCCGCGGCATCCCATTTTCAGCGGTGATCCTCGGCGTCACTGCGTTTGCGGTTTACGTTCTCACAACGCATACCCCGTTCGGACGCTATCTTTACGCGATCGGCGGCAATGAGGAAGCTGCGATCATTTCCGGCGTTCCTGTCGAAAAAGTCGTTGTTGGCTCGTTCAGCATCATGGGCGCCATCGTAGCGATCACCGGATTCATGCAGACTTCGTACTCCGGCGCCTCGACAACGACGGTTGGTGATCTGATGGAGCTCGATGCCATCGCCGCGTGCGTCATCGGCGGCGTCAGCTTAAAAGGAGGACAGGGCACAGTCCCGGGGGTTCTTTTCGGCGCGCTGATCATGGCGTGCCTGTTGAATGGCATGACACTGCTCGCAGTTTCACCTGAATTTAAATTCATCGCGCGCGGCGCAGTCTTGTCGCTGGCAGTTTGGATGGACGTTCGCCTGCGGCGAAAACTTCTCTAGCCGCCTCGCTGTGTGACGCGCGTGCCGGCGCATCTCTGTTGGTTGCGCGCACGGAATGAAGAATTTACCAAGTGCGCCTGAGCGGGTGGGCTTCGGTATTGAAGACGATCTTGTCGAAATCTAATGTCCGAGGCGGCGCGAAGAGCAGGTAGAAGTATTTGAATGTCTCGGCCAAAGCGAAGCTCTCCATTTCATCGCGCTGTTGCTTGGTGGTTACGTCGGCAAGCGCAGCATAGCCGCCATCAGTGCGGCAGTATTTCACGAAATCGTTGAAGAGTTTCTCGCCCGTCCGCCGATACTGCCCATCGCTGGTGAAGTGATACAGGTAATAAGTAGATTCGACGATTTCGGGGCGCAGATGATACGCGCCGGCGATTACGCGCATCGTTTTGTAATCCAGGATTTCGGGTTCGACGCCCTGCAAATTCCACATCTTGACTGAAGAAGCTTGCAAACGACGCGCGCGTTGGAGATCGCCTGACAGGGCGAGGAGCGCGGGGAAAAATGCATCGAGCGCGCCATAACTGGTTTCAGTGCGCACGCCTGTGTACATATCGGCGTGCCCGTACCACAATTCGCCGTGCGTGACGTCCGCGAGGTACTTGTTGATAACCGGGATGCTCGCGTTCCACATGTCGCGACATTCCTCGTCGCCAAACAAGAGCCAGCATTTCCAGAGATACTCGTAATAGGAATCGATGCCGCCGCTGACGTGACTGTCGGTCTCCGTCCACGTGCCCGTCTCGACATTAATGCTCCGCCCGACGAGCCCCAGCGGCGAGCGGCGCTTATAGGTTTCGACCAGCGCTCGTTTGGCTTTGTCGTAGAACTCGTGCCTGCCGGTAAGCTTACTTAGCGTGCCGAATTCCAGAAGCAGCGTGCCCGTTTCAGCCGGGTTCGTCACCGGATCGCGCGCCTGTCCAGTGAGCAGATTGACGTAGACATAAGGCAGCCCCGTTGGCGAATTGAAAGCGGGAAGCAGTCGGTTGCCCAAAATTTCGGCCAACCGCAAAAGACGTTGATCGCCGGTCAGCTGATAGCTGGAAAGTAATCCGCCAAGCAGGCGAATCGTAACCTCAAAATTTTTGACATAAATGTCGCGGTCGAAGGAGAGATCCTTAACGATGAGCGCCTTCGTTTCTCCGGCTTCAGAATCGAGCTTCATCAAGATAAGCGTGTCGAGTGCGTCGACCGGGGTCATCAAAAGCGACTGTCCGTACCAATCGTGCGGAGTTTTACTCAACGGCCGCAACGCGTCGTGACCCCAGGCATAGCGTTCGTAATTGTGCCATGCGTGCAGAAACTCGACCTTCACGCGAGCGGCCACGTGCCGAGCGTGCGCGTCTTCGCGAACCCTGTTGCAACTCGTAAGGAAAACAGCCAGCAGGACCGACGAAAGTCTTAGCGCGAATATGACGAATTTGCCTTTCGTTGTCAGAGGCATGGCGATTTTCCTGTGTTTACAATCTCGCGAGATCGAGACGCCAAGTGACCGTCCCTTTCAATCGAAGGGATCGCAACTGTGGGGCGCAGACAGAAGCATGGTCAAGACTACAGCTCAACAACCAGGTCAAAGGTCCAGAACGCTTTGCACCCGCTCTCGCGCAGCCTAAGCACCTCGCTGCGAACAGAGCCGCCTCCCAAGCGGCTACTTGATTTTCGCCAGAACGGCTGCCATCTCTTCCCGGCGGAAGGCGCGCATCGTGTGGCTCTTGACGTTGCCAAGAGAGCCAATTTTAAGCACGAAAGCGCTCATGGTTTCGTCATTGGGTGCATCGAACACGACTACCACGTCATAAGTGCCCATCGTCCAGAATTCTTCCACGATCTTCATGCCCATTTTCTCGGCTTCGGCCATCGCGGCGTCGCTCCGTTTGATGGTTTTCTTGATGTTGCGGATGCCCTGATCGGTAAACTGAATTAGACTAACATACATGGCCATAGTGCTCGCTCCTTTCGTGAGGTTCTAGTTGAAAGATTATGGCAGGTTTGCGGATGTGCAAAGCGAGACAAAGGTCAGCCATCGCCGCTCATGCCACCGTTCGGAATTATTTTCTCGATCTTCCAGTGCGCCAGAACGGCGCCATCGAGCAGACCAATTTCCTTCATGGCAGTGCAAGCGTAACGAAGAAGGTCGCGGCGACTGCGGCCGCGAGCACGATTAGATAAACAAACCCGCCAAAAAGGAATTTAAGAATGCTGATGAACCAGCCCTGCCGATAAATACGACGGATCGACAGTAAAATTTGGGCGGCAAACGTGATCCAAAGAAGAGCGATGATCCACCCAGCGGCTGCACTGGAGGCGACACTGCTTAAGCCAATAGTCGCCAGAATAATCAAGATAGTTGCGAGATACGCGAAGCTATGAATGTGCAGCGCGTAGATGAGATGATCGATATAGAAGACCTTGCGGCGGATATAGAGGATCTTCAGCACCAGCGCAAAGAGGGGAATGCAGCAAAGCATCATGTAGGGAAGATTGCTGATCAGCGTTTTGGCAAACAGCTGTAAGTTAGTCCCATGCTCGCCGATCTTTTCTTTCGCGCGTGTTTCTATCCATTTCTCGAATGGTGTTGATGGATTGCCGGACTGGAAGAAGGCCGGAGTGGAGTCGACAAGGGGCGTTGCGGTTTCTTTTGACGTTGGCGTGGCTTGCTGGGTAGCAGGCTCCTCTGGAGTTGTATCTTTTCTTTTCGCTGCCATTATGGCGGCCACTTCTGGCGACATGTTTGCCATGTTTAGAGCTCGTTCCACTTTGGCGCGCTGCTCCGGTGTCAAATTTTGCTTCTCCAAAGCCGCTTCGATCTCGGCGCGGTTCTCAGATGTTAATTTGCCTGGCTGCAGATGAATGGATTTCCCCCAGTAATTGACTGCAAAGAAAAAGAGAATGCTCGCCAGCAAATAAAGCCGTAGAGGATGCACATAACGCACGCGATGACCGGCGAGAAACTGATTTGTCAGTTTCCACGGGCGAATGACGAGGAGGCCGATCGTTGCGAAAAACTTCGAGTCCCAATTCAGGAACTCGTCGAGGAGATCGACAATTACATGCCGGAAAGAACGGCGATAATCGATTGCCGGTTGGCCGCACTGCGCGCACCAATGTCCGTGCAATTGCGCTCCGCAGTTCTCACAATGCGTGAGCGGTGGCCGCTGTGTTTTTCGCCGGTGGAAAAATCGTCTGCGAGCGCTCGAAGGCGGTTCGAGTGCCGAAATCGCCGTGTCGCCTAAAATGAGCTTTGTCACTTCATCGGCCACGTCAGGAAATTACGAGAACTCAACGCCGACGTCTATTCGGAACGCAGGCTTGCAGTCTGTGGGGCAAATGGCTTTCAGTGATCGGAACATCGGCATGTTCCCTGTGCCCTGCGGGCGAAAACTTGAGATTGACGATCCGCCCAGCGTGATGCCACGATGCGCTCCAATCGAATTAAGTCGGCCTAACCAGTAAGAGCGACGTGGCGTCTCAACTCCTAAGAACCAAGAGTCCGGAGCATTTGATGGCGGAGGCGGCCGCGCCTGAGCGCCAGATGAAGCGCGCTCTTTCCGCCTTCGATCTGACCTGCCTTGGCATCGGCGCGATCATTGGGGCGGGAATTTTCGCGCTCGCGGGAACGGCCGCCGCCGGCGAGCACGCCCTGGCAGTAGGTTCGCTATGGAAAACGCCAGTGCTGAATTTTATTATTTCTTATCTTACGCACGCTGATTTGGTATTCGGCCGGCCAGGTGCGGGCCCGGCGGTGGTATTTTCTTTTATCGTGGCAGCGATTGCCTGCGGCTTTGCCGCGCTCTGCTATGCCGAGCTTGCCGCGATGATCCCGGTCTCCGGTTCGGCTTATACGTATTCATACGCAACGCTTGGCGAGATCGTCGCTTGGATTATCGGATGGGATCTCATTCTTGAATACGCAGTTGGCAATATGGCCGTGGCGGTCGGCTGGTCTGGTTATTTTGTCAAACTTTGCGGCAGCCTTTTTGGGATAAAATTTCCGCTTTGGGTGGTGTCCGATTATAAAACCGCCACCGACATTCTGGCAAAGGGAGGTGATGCCCTGGGGGATTTTTCTTCGACGGCGTTGCCGGTCATTGGTGGGCACCCAATCGCGGTTAATCTTCCAGCCTTCCTCATCGTCGCGGCCGTGACTGCGCTCTTGGTTTATGGCATTCGCGAGAGCGCGCGGACGAACACGACCATCGTTTTAATCAAAGTCGCCGTCGTCGTTTTCGTGATTTCGTTCGGCGCTTTCATGGTTCACCCGACCAACTGGCATCCATTTGTCCCCAACGGATTCGGTGGCGTGATGAGCGGCGCGGCGATTGTCTTCTTCGCATTCATCGGATTCGATGCCGTTTCGACGACGGCGGAGGAAACGAAGAATCCGCAGCGCGATTTGCCCATTGGAATGATCGCGAGCCTGATCATCTGCACATTGCTTTACGTGTTGATGTCAGGGGTGCTCACCGGCATAAAGAAATACACGGTCTATCTCGGCGATTCCGCGGCCGTCGCGACGGCGTTTGCCAGTAAACCATGGGCGCAGGCGCTGGTTAGCGCGGGCGCGCTCGCTGGGCTGACTTCTGTTTTGCTTGTCTTTCAACTCGGCCAACCGCGTATTTTTATGGCCATGGCGCGAGATGGATTGTTGCCGCAATACTTTGCTCGAATCCACTCCCGCTTTCGCACACCATACGTTACCACGATCTGGACCGGCGTGGCCGTCGGTGGTGTTGCCATGTTAACCGATATCGGCTCGCTCGCCGATCTCACGAATATTGGAACGCTTTTTGCGTTCGCTCTGGTTTGTCTCGGCGTGTTGATGCTCCGCCGAAAGGATCCGGGCCGTTTGCGTCCGTTTCGTGTTCCAATGGTGCCAATCCTTCCGCTTCTTGGCGTATTTTTTTGCGCGGCGCTCATGCTTAGTTTGCCACTGGAGACGTGGGGTCGCTTCTTTGTCTGGTTGGCTATCGGAATGTTGATCTATTTCGGCTACAGCGTTCGCCACAGCAAACTGCGCCATGGGATCGACGCGGGGCCGACGGAGGACATCCCCCCACCGCTGATCAAAACATGAGATCGACAAGGTGGAACGCGTTGTCTTCAACGCGTTGGTAAAAAATGCGCCTTTGGCGCCAAATTTTCTGCGTTATAACGCCCGTGAGCATCGTCTAGCGCCTTCGGCGATCCGTTTGCCATCGTCTTCAGGAGAAGCCGATCCACCTTATGTTTCCCAGCTCTTACGCAGCCTGCTGCGCGTGGCTCACTCTGTCATCGATTTCGAGCCACTCGAATGTCGTCGTCTTTGCCGGATCGAGTCCGAGTTTTTTGCATTCCTCGGCGAAGAAATCGCGCTTTTCCGGATGATTGTAAAGACTGCTGGTCTCCACCTGTTCGGCCCAGCGTTTGATTTCCTCCGGCGCTTTCTCCTCGCCGCTTGTATTGAGCCATTCGAGCATCTCCTGGTCGCTTGCGCCTTGCTCGATTTGCGCTTTGAAATCGTCGCCCGTTACGCCTTTGAACCCCAAGAGCATGTTGTCGAGCGGACAATCGAAGTGATATTCGCCAATATTCCCCGCCACGAGCGCGCGACATTTATCAATGGTGCGCCCAAGAATTGCATAGCCGCCAACGCGAATGCGCGGACTGCGCGGTGCTTCCTTCGTTAAGTCCTTTCCTGTAATTTTCTTCTTCATACTTCAGGTATTTCGCATAAAGCGCGGCATCCGGTTGCCGTGCGAAACCTTTTTGCGTCTCCTCAGTGCCGGAATCTCCGATTTGTCTCTCGGGGCGAAGCGCGCAGATTGGATGCCGGTTTTGATACGGAAGATTTTCTGTCGATCTTTGCTGGCGCTATCTTGCGTAGCGTACGTACACGCTGGACGAGCCCGCATCTTGCCGCCGCCTTCGGACAAGCTCTACCACGGATTCTATTGGGGCGGCGTTGGGACCGATGAACACGATCCGACTGAACACGACGTGACTCCGCAAGACGTGGGGCATTACGAACAAGCCGTCGGCAAACAAACGGCGTGGGTTTATTTCTCGGACAACTGGTTTGAGTCCCGCAAATTTCCAGGCGCGATGTGTAGCTGGATCCGGGATCTCAAAAAGATTCCGTATATCCGTTTGATGCTGCGATCCAACGTCGACCAGGGACATTCAGAGAAGACCTTTTCGCTTCAGAAAATTATTGCAGGAGATTTCGATGCTGATCTTCGCGCCTGGGCGCGTGATGCGAAGAATTTTGGCTCCCCCATTTTGATCGAGTGGGGGACGGAGCCGAACGGAAACTGGTTTAGCTGGAACGGTAAATGGAACGGCGGCGCAAAGGAAGGCCCGGCGCGCTACGTCGCGGGTTACCGGCATATTGTTGATCTCATGCGCGGGGAGGGCGCGGACAATCTGCAATGGGTCTGGCACGTGAATTGGCTCGATGAGCCGGAGGAAAACTGGAACCGCTTCGAGAACTATTTCCCAGGCGAGAACTATTGCGATTGGGTTGCGCTCAGCGCTTATGGACCAACTACTCCAATGACCCGCGACGGCACCGAGAGTCTCGCGTTTAAAATGCACGATGCTTATCCGCGCCTTACGAAAATTGCGCCCGGGAAACCAATCATCATCGCCGAGCTGGGTTGCGATTTGCACAACCGGCACGTTGACGCTGCAAACTGGGCGAAAGCCGCGCTCGAAAATCTGTTCTCAAATCGATGGCCGGCCGTAATCGGCTTCTGTTGGTGGAACGAAGGGTGGCAGAACGATGATCGAAAGAAACACGACACCGATATGATTATCCTCCACGATGTCGATCTTACCCGCGTTTTTCGTGATCAATTCGCCCAGCATGGCGACAAAATTCAGGAAACGCCGATTTTGAAATAGAGCAGTGGCCGCAGCGGCGGGCGATCCACTTGCTTTGCAAGCCAGAGGCGTGCGCTATATTTTCCTTATGGTCAATGTTTCTGTTAAATACACTGGCGATCTGCATTGCGACGCCGTGCACGGTCCATCGAAATCACAAATCGCCACCGATGCGCCGACAGACAATAAGGGCAAAGGCGAAGCATTTTCGCCTACCGATCTCGTGGCGACTGCCCTTGGCACGTGCATGAGCACGACCATGGGAATCAAAGCGCAGGAGCTTGGTATTGATCTACGCGGAATGACCGTGTCCGTGCAAAAGGAAATGTCGAAGGACGCGCCGCGTCGGATCGTAGGACTACCGTCGGAAATTCACATCCCATTGCCGAAGGATCATCCGCAGCGCGAAATGCTGGAACAAACCGCGCTCAACTGCCCAGTGCACAAAAGTCTTCCATCGGAAATCCATCGCCCAACGAAATTTTTCTGGGAAGGGTAGCGCACGCGTCTCGCGTGTCTGGTTTCGGCGTCGCGCCGAAACAATCTTTCCTTTGACTCAAATCATCGGAATCAAATTTGATCGCACAGGAAAAGTTCTCGATCGCGAGGACGCGCTCGCCAGGCACGCGAGACGCGTGCGCTACCCGTACAGCCACCGCATGTAGTCGCGCACGCCGTCCTCGAGTGGAAATTGCGGCTTATAATCAAGCGCGTTGCGCGCGTTTGTGAGATCCGCCTGAGTGAAGTTTTGGTAATGCGCGTGCGGATTGTCGATGTAATCAGGCTGGAAATTTGTGCCAAGACATTTGTTGAGAATATCGACAAGCTCGTTAAATGAGCGCGCCTGGCCGGTGCCGAGATTGTAGATACCGCTTTCCGACGCATCGAGCGCAAGAATGCTCCCTTCCACGATGTCCTTCACGTAAATGAAATCGCGTTTTTGCTCGCCGTGTTTGAAAATGCGTGGCCTCTGGCCGGCCTTCATCTGTTTTGCCAAATGATAAACCATGCTCGCGGGCACCCCTTTGTGCGCTTCGCGCGGCCCGTAAACGTTGAAGTAACGCAAGCCGATGACGATCCAATCGGGCGACCCGGCAGCAGCGCGTCTTGCGATGTTGTCCATGATCGTTTTGGAAAAGGCGTAAACGTTTGCCGGCGCGGCGCCGTTTGATTCCACACTGGCCTCAGTCGCCGCGCCATAAGTTGCTGCGGAGGAAGCGTAGATGATTCGTGTCTTCGTTGGGCGCGCAAAATTCAAAATTCGCCGAAAACTTTCTACGTTGTCATGAACCTGTACAAATTGGTCGTGCAAAGTTGTATCCGTGATTGACGCGAGATGAAAAATGGCGTCGAACTTTTGCTCGCCGAATTGCTCGCGCCAATCGAGTGTAGCCAGATTTTGCGCGATAAAATCGCCGCGGTATCCACGGAGATTCTTGAAATCACCGGAGCGAAAATCATCGATTACGGTCAGGCGCGCGTCCGGAAATTTTTCCTGCAGGTCGAGTGTAAGATTGGAGCCGATGAACCCAGCTCCGCCGGTGACAAGCAGATTGGAAGAGGAACGAATTAAAGACACAGAGGAGTTACTTTACGGATTGATAAATAAATCTTGAGCACAAGAACGCAAGGCACGAACAATTTCATCTATGCGCGAAGCACCATCTGTGAAGCCGATTAATAAAAAGCTTCCAGCTTGCCAACTGAAATTTCTTGTCAATACCGCTGAGTCGCTTGAAAGGCGTCTTTCCGATGGGCGCATCGGCCCGAGAACCGCTTGCCGGTTAATTGATGAAGCATGCCAACGCGTGCGAAGGCACTGCGCGAAATACTTAGAGTACGCAGATACAAGAAATTTCCTTTTCGCGGCCGAACATGTGAAACGCGATTACGGTTGGCGGCCGCCGCGACAACCACGAAAATCTGTGATTGATGCGCAGCAGTATCTTTTCTAAAAGGAGGTCGCTCATCCACCGCATTTAATCATGGATGCAGATAGCCTCGGAGCCGAGAACCTATTTACACGAATAACGTCTTTCATAGCCGGAAGAAGGTTCTGACCGCATTGAAAATCTCTGTACCGAAGTGCTCGCTTGGTGTTTGATTCATTCCGAAGAGTTTCGACAGCGATTTCTTAAACTGGCGGATGTCATCATCTCTGCTCCTCAGGTTCATACGCAGTTCTCGTTAGCACCGACGGTTGCCGATCAAGCGGGGGCTGGAACGAGTCAGGGGTTTTGCGATCTTGTTATTTTTCCTAAGGATAGCGAGGGAATGGCTCTCTTCGTTGAGCTTAAGGTATGGCATCAATTCCGGCAGAACCAGCTTACTGATTACCTAACCGCAGCGAAACGGATTTATCCAAGGGTTCAACCTAAAATTATTACCATCACACCTTTTCTCGATCGGCCAAAAGGTTCGCAGCGACACATTACGTGGTCGAAGATCGCAACTGCGTTGCAAAATACCACCGTGCAATCCGAACAAGATCTCGTACAATTGCAATTCACCCGTTTCTTGCAGTTACGCGGCATGAGTAAAGCGGTCGTCATAGATAAACTCGATTCTGAAGTTCTGTCTCATTTGCGCGCAGCCGCAGCGAAATTCGAGCAGTTTAATCGGCTATTTGACTTGTTTCGCCTCAACGAAAAACTCAATGCAATTTTTCGGCGCGAAGCAGGAAAGCCGAAGGTCGACTTTGACCATGCAGAACGTGCTTGGTTTGGAATCTACACGTACCGCTTTCCTTGGTATTATGCTGGTATCGGCCTGATGCCGGAAGGCGTAGCGGTTATGTGGGTGGAAGTCGGCGTTCGCGGCGATCGTCTAGAAGCACCGAAAAATCTCCCTGATTCCTTGAAAGAGGCTTTCGCGCAAGCGACTAACTTAGGGGCGCCGTATTTCGGAGGAGAATACACATTTTGCTTTTGCTCAACTGATCGACAGCACCTTCAATGGTCAGCCACAAAAAATGTTGGAGTGGTTTGCAACAACAATTCTCGCAGCGAAAGCATTTGTTGAGAAGATTTCATAAACACCGCTCGCGTAAATAAATCTTGAAGTGCGGAGCGCAAGCGGCTAGTTCTCGATCCAGTTCTTTGCGAGCTTGAAAAAGTGGATCGGCGCGAGAAATCCCGTGCGAATCGGGAGCAGTTGCGCTGCTGTAACTGGATACGACTTCCTATGGGCCAATCCCCGAAATCTCTCGGGGGTGAAGGCGGGAAGAAGGTGCGTCCGGCGGGTGCCGGACCAGAAGCCAGGAGCCAGAATATTTGTCCGGTCCACCTCATTCGTGTCGCCCTGTAGCGGCGGTCTGTGACCGCCGATTTCCTACGGGTCAGCGCGAAAAAACTTCTTCGCGAAAAGAAGAATGAGAGCTGGGCGATGCGTCCCGCAATGGCGGGGCAAACAAGTCCGACTCTCGGAGTTGGAGGAAACTTGTATGCGAAATCGCCTAGTTTGGTTCGTTCGGATTTGTCCGGGTAGCGCACGTGTCCCGCGTGCAATCGCCAGTCCGGCTCGGACTTTCGGCGTCGCGCCGAAACAGTCTTTCCTCAAAACGTGGACCGCGGACGCCGGCATGACGCAAGAAAAGTCCGCGACGGCGGGACGCCGTCGCCAGCACGCGAGACGCGCGCGCTACCCAATCCGATTCGCTGCGTTGCTCGTCTTCATGCCAATCGTTTGCCTCGCGCAAGACGCCGTAAGATCGACATCCGCTGATCAAGAGGAAACGGCGGAATCCGAACCGATCGTCGTCTCGGCAACACGTTTCGATATTCCCCTCGATCAATCGCCCGCCAGCGTGAGCGTCATTAGTTCGGAAGATCTCCAGCAAAAGCAAATCGAGCGCGTAAGCGATGCACTTCGCGAAGTGCCCGGGTTATCCGTTGTGCAAACCGGAACGGCTGGACAATTGACGTCGGTTTTTACCCGCGGATTGCGCAGCGAACACACACAGGTTTTGCTCGATGGCATTCCGATCAATCAAGGTTTGCAAGGCGCATTCAATTTCGCCGATCTGACCACGGACGACATCGACCGGATCGAGATCGTGCGCGGACCGCAGAGCACATTGTATGGCCCGCGCGCGCTGGCCGGGGTCATCCAAATTTTTACAAAGCAGGGCACAGGCACCCCGGGCATCACGGCAAGTGGCGAGGGCGGCTCCTACGATACGTTCCGCGAATGGCTCCAGAGCGACGGAAAGGTCGACAACTTCGATTATTCAGTTAGCGCGAGCCGGCTCGATACCGATAACGCGCGCCCAAATAACAATTACCGCAACACCAATGGGATTGCAGACATCGGCTGGTCGCCTAACGATCAGTTGCGGATCGGTAGTTTGTTCACTTATTCACTGAGCGACACGGGAAATCCGAACACGATTTTCGATCCCAAGCCCATCGATCACTTCCTCACGGAACGGTGGCTGATCGGACCACACATCGATTGGAAGGTAGCCGACTGGTGGGAACACAAATTCATTTTCAGTTATGATCATGAGCGACAACTGAACGATCCGAACGAGGATGGATTCGTTGGTCCGACGCGGGCGTTATTTGAACGGACGCAAATCGATTACCAGAACAATTTGCGACCTACATCGTGGCTCACGCTGACCTCAGGATTTTTTTACAGTCGGGTGAATGCCGGACAGGAGCGCCCGTTTGTTCTGCAAATTTTTGGGCCTCAACCAACATTCGTGAGCGATCACACCGAAGAGGTCGCTGGCTTTTTGCAATCAACCCTGACGCCAATCGAAAACCTGATCTTCGTCGCTGGTGGGCGTTTTGATCACTTCAATCAATTCGGTGACGTCTGGACTTATCGATTTGCTGGCAGTTACAAGATCGACAAGACGAACACAACGCTGCATTCCAGCGTTGCGACGGGATTCAGTCCGCCAAGCAGCCAGGACAAGATTTTCGGGAATAATTTCGGGCTAAAGCCGGAGCGAGATCTCGGCTGGGACATCGGCGTCGAGCAGCGGCTCTTGGAAAACCGCGCCGCGGTTGGCCTGACTTATTTTCACAACGACTTGTCGAACGTGATCGGATTTAACGGCCTTTTCGAAACGCTCAACCTCGGTGCCGCACGAACAGAGGGATTAGAAGCGGAATTACGTGCGCAACCGATCGCCGATCTCATCTTCACGGCGAGCTACACTTATCTGGACGCCGAGAAAACTTCGTCGAAGGACATTTCGCAGTTGCAAGGTGCGCGTTTGCCCCGCCGGCCCCGCAACGAGGTTTATGTTTCGGTTTCGTATCTTTGGTGCAAAAAGCTCCGCACGACCGCGGAAGCAAAGTTCGTGAATGCACGCGAAGAATTGAATTTCGGCGGACCGAATTTCGACATTGAAGATTATTCGTTCGTGAATATCGCGGCTGAATATGAAATCAACCCGCACATGTCGATCTTCGGCCGAATCGATAATCTAACGAACGAGCATTACTCGGAAGTTTTCGGGTTTCCCGCATTGGGGCGCGCGGCGTATGGGGGAGTGAAAGTGCGGTTCTGACTTGCCCCGCGGTCATCCCGAGGTCGCCGCGACGACCAAGGGACCTCACATATCGCCCGGAGTTCACACAAGCTACTAGTGTGATCCAAGGGCTTGTGTGACGTCCTTCGCCGTCTTCGCGGCTCAGGATGACAAGCATATTTGAAGGCGCGTTGTAATTCGAGTATTCACGAATGGTGACTCCACTGCTGTATGTAATCGCCGGTTTGATCGGTGGCGGCCTGCTAGCCGTGATTATCTTTTTGATAACGCGGAGTGACGGAGGGGTTGATGCAACGCTACTGAGCAAAATCGAGCTGCTCGAGCGTGCGCAGGAGCGCGAAGAGCGGATGCTGCGTGAAGAAATGGCACGCGGCCGCGAAGAGGGCGCGAACGCGGCCAAAGCGCAGCGCGAGGAATTAACCAAATCCCTCGAAAGCGTGCGTTCGATTGTCGATCTTCGGCTGAAGCAATTGCAGGAAGACAACTCGAAGCAGATCGACAAGATGCGCGCAACCGTTGACGAAAAATTACAGGGCACCCTGGAGAAGCGGCTCGGCGAATCATTTAAACTCGTGAGCGACAGACTTGAGCAAGTTCATCAAGGACTGGGCGCAATGCGGCAGCTCGCGAGCGACGTCGGCGGCTTGCAGAAAGTCCTCACAAATGTGAGAGCGCGGGGCGGCTGGGGAGAGGTGCAATTGGGCGCGCTACTCGAACAGGTACTCACGCCGGAACAGTTCGCGCGCAACGTCAAGACACGCGATGAAAGCAATGAGAACGTCGAATTCGCGATCAAATTACCCGGGGAAGAGAATGGTACGCCGGTCTGGCTGCCGATCGATGCGAAATTTCCGACGGAAGATTATCACCGCTTGCTCGGCGCGCAGGAGAAAGGCGATTTAGTCGCAATTGACGACGCGATGAAAAGTCTGGAGACGCAATTGAAAAAGTGCGCGAAAGATATTTGCCAGAAATACATTAATCCGCCGAAAACGACGGACTTTGCGCTCATGTTTTTGCCGACGGAAGGACTTTATGCGGAAGCGATTCGACGCGTTGGGTTGGCGGAACAGGTGCAACGCGATTGCCGCGTCGTTTTTGCCGGTCCGACGACACTTGTAGCGCTACTGAACAGTTTGCAGATGGGTTTCCGCACGCTGGCGATTCAAAAACGCTCGAGCGAAGTCTGGAATTTGCTCGCCGGGGTTAAGACCGAGTTCGGAAAATTCGGCGAAACATTATCGGCGGTGAAGGAGAAAATCGATCAAGCCTCACGAAAGATGGAAGATGTCGATGTTCGCTCCCGCGCTATCACGCGGAAATTGCGCGATGTTGAGGAGTTGCCAAGCAATCCGCAGCCGTTGCTGAAGAACCTATTGTCGGGGCAGGATCGAGAAGGTGGTGACTAGGTCAGCGCCTTGGAATCACAGCAGATGAAGACAGCGTTGGTCACAGGAGCAAACAAAGGGATCGGCCATGAGGTCGCGCGTCAACTTATGGCCAAGGGTTTTCACGTCTTCGTAGGAGCGCGGAATCGTGGCGCAGGACGTGTAGCAGCGGACGCGATCGCGAAGAACGGCGGAAAGCCAACGTTCCTCGAAATCGACGTCGCCGACAATGCCAGCGTTACTGCTGCTGCGCGTGAGTTCTCGAAAATTGCGGATCATCTCGATTTCCTTGTAAACAACGCCGGGATTGTTGTGGACGGAGACAGCGTAGTCCTGGAAATCAGTGATGAGCTATTACGGAAGACGCTAGAGACCAACACGCTCGGCGCTCTACGGGTGACGCGCGCATTCGCGCTCTTGCTCGCAAAAAGCAAAAAGCCGCGCGTGATCAATGTCTCGAGCGGCGGCGGTCAGTTAACTGGTGGTGCGGACCGCTGCGCGCCGGGTTACTGCATCTCGAAGACTGCGCTCAACGGCGTTACGTCGCAACTCGCGGCGGCACTGCCGAAATTTGCGGTGAATTCTGTCTGCCCGGGTTGGGTGCAGACCGACATGGGCGGCAAAAACGCAACCCGCTCGGTGGGACAGGGCGCGGACACGATCGTCTGGCTCGCCACCGATGCGCCGCAGAAGCTTACCGGCAAATTCTTGCGTGACCGGAAGGAGATTCCGTGGTGACGCCAAAGACGGAAGTTAGCCATCCTGGCTGACCCGGCCGGCAAGCTTCCAGCTTGTCGGATTTTTTTTCCAGCAATCTGGAAGACCGCCGGCCCAGTCAGACTGGAAGCCTAACCTCCTTACAGCACTTCGTCCCATTTCGTTTTGTCCTTAAGCATGATCTCGCGGAGCAGACGAATGGGTGGCATGCCGTGATTGAGCAGCTCGTTATGGAATTTTTGCAATGAAAAGGCGTCGCCTTGCTGCGCCTTGTAGTCGTCGCGCAGTTTCAAAATCTGCAATTTGCCAAGCGTGTAATTGAGATAACCGGGATCGAAAGTACTGCGCATCGCCTCGGTACGCGCCGGTTTTTCCTCGTAGTAACAATTGTCTTGGAAAAACTTCGTTGCGTCTTCAATCGACATGTTTTGAGTGTGTATCTTGATCGACACACATAACCGGCATAAGCGAAGAAGGGCTTCGTCAGCTTGTGCCATGCGATATTTGGCGGCGCGTTTCGTGTCGTCCTCGCTGGGCGCCGTGCCGGTCGGATTGCCGTAGCCTTCGTCGATCATCATTTTCTCGCAGTAATGCGCCCAGCCTTCAATGAAAGCATAGCTGCCGAAAATCTTTTCGATCTTGCTCACTAGCGACACGTTTAGGTGCAGAAACTGCACATAATGGCCGGGGTAGGCTTCATGAATCGAAACGATATCCGAAGTGTAATAATTGAAGGCGGTGAGCCATTCTTGCTTTTGTTTGTCCGGCCAGTCGTTCTCCGTCGGCGTCACGTAATAATACGCCTCGGTCGCGCGCCTCTCGAATGGACCTGGGGTGTCCATTGAGGCAAAGGAAGTAGCGCGCAGATATTGCGGGGTTTCCTTGACCTTGGCGCGAACATCCGACGGGATGGTGACCAAATGATTGCTCGATACGTATTTCCGAATTTTGTCCAGGTCTTTGGCTACATCGGGGATGAGATTTTCGGGTGTCGGATGCTCGCTCTGGATTTGTTTGAAAACTTCGATCGGCGACTTGTTTGGATCGATTTTCTTTGCGGCATCGGCAAACGCTTCCTGTTCCGCTTTTAATTGCGCCATACCGATCTCGAGAATTTTTTGTGGCGGAAGATCGACCAGTTCGGTTTGGGCCAGCAGGCGTCCGAATTTTTCTTTGCCCAGAGCAAAATCGAGCGACGCCTTCGGAAGTTTTTCCCGTTCCAACCACCCCGCATAATCGGTGAGTGCGTTGGCTGCTTTGCGATTGGACTCCTGAAACGCGACGCGAATCCGTTCGTCCTTCAGCCCGGCGACAGCGGCGACCAGATCTCTCTTTAGAAAATCCGAGGAAGCTTTCGCGATCTGAATGGCGAGTTCTACATACGGTTTTGGAAGCACGTCATTCAGGTTTGTCCTCGCTGCGATGAGGATATTTGGGATTTGCGATTCGATCGCGACCAGGCTGCGAACGCGATCCTCCAGCGGGGCAAAATTTCTTTTGATATAAACATTCACATCGGCCGCGCGCGCATAGACCATCGGATTTCGCTCGAAGACCGACATCTCTTGCATTTCAAAGAGGTTCTTCTTAACGGCCGCCTGCAGAATTCGCAGGTCGATGGATTGCCGGGGACCTAGCTTGCCTTGGTCAAACTTGCTCAGGCGATCGTCAAACCGCCGTAGCCGGGAAAGCTCAGCATCGAGCGCGAGCCGGCTGTAATCGGTGATTTTGCCGTCGTATTCATGAAGCCCGAGAGCGGTTCCCTCGAGAGGGTGGGCCGCGAGATAGGTTTTGATGTATTCCTCGGCCACCGCTTCGTACTCGGCATCCTCTGTTTGCGAGGCGAAGGTGCTTCCACAGAAGAGACAGAGCGCGACCAGGGAAAGGACGAACGAGGAAGGTTTCACGGTAAAAGCAGGTTTCATTCGCGGCGCAAAATTAAGACAACGCTTTGCGCGTTGCCAAAAATTTCCGAATGAGCGATGGTCGAGTTGTTTCCAATCCTGGCTAAATATGAGACGCCCCATTGTTAGACTGTCGTTAGTTTCTCTGTTGCTGCTTGGCGTTTTGTCTGGCATCCGCGCGCAGGAAGCGCAGCCGGGAAAGGATGAAGAAGATAACGGTTACTCGCAAATTTCCATTTTCGCAAAGGCGATCGAATTGATCCGGCAGGATTACGTGGATGGGAACAAGACGAGCTATCACGATCTCGTCACGGCGGCAATGAAAGGCATGCTCTCGTCGCTTGATCCTCATAGCCAATTCATGGATCCGAATGATTTCCGCGACATGCAAGATGACACGCGCAGCCGCTTTAACGGTCTCGGGATCGAAGTTTCGATGAAAAACGGCTTGCCTACGGTTGTTACCGCGATGGAGGACACACCTGCGGCCAAGGCTGGCATTCTGTCGGGGGATCAAATCTTGAGAATAAACGGCATTTCAACGGAAAGAATGGACCTGCAGGACGCCATTAATGTTTTGCGCGGGCCAACCGGGCGCAAAGTCACTCTCACCCTGCTGCGCCCCTCGACTAAGGAAATCAAAGACTACACTCTGGAGCGCGCGGAGATCAAAGTCCAAAGCGTCAAGGGAGTGAGGTTGCTGGACGCGGAGCTGACCGGCCCATTCAAGATCGGGTATATCCGGCTGATTCAGTTCAATGAGCCGACAGCCGAGGAATTATCAAAAGCGCTCGATGAATTGCAGAAGCAAGGTATGCAGGCGCTCATTCTCGATCTCCGGAACAATCCAGGGGGGCTATTGAATAGCGCGGTGGATGTGTGCGCTCAATTTTTGCCGCCCAACACAAAGGTAGTCTCAACGCAAGGCCGGATTGCTTCTCAGCAACATGATTACTCGACTTCCGGCGTAAAAAAAGAGCGTCCGAGTTTTCCGATGACCCTCCTGATCAACGAAGGCAGCGCGAGCGGCGCGGAGATCGTCTCTGGAGCGCTCAAGGATCTGCATCGTGCCATCCTCGTCGGCGAAACCACCTTCGGGAAAGGTTCCGTGCAGAATGTGATGCAGTTGCCCGACGGCTCCGCGGTGCGTTTTACCACGGCAAAATACTATACGCCGGGTAAGCAGGTCATTCAGGGAAATGGCGTGACCCCGAATATTCGGGTTGCTATGACCGCCGAGCAGGAGCGCGCGCTCTTTGCGTTGCGCAACGCGGAAAATGTGAAGCCCGAGGACGAGAAAAGCATTATCAAGGCTAAAGATCCGCAGATGTTGCGCGCAATAGACGCGCTGAAGGGCGTCATGATTTACGCGCAACAGAACGCACCGAAAGCGGAAGCGGTAAAGAAATAGACAGCGCTGTCATCCCGAGCCGCCCGTTCGACTCACTTCGCTTGCTCAGGGCAGGCTCCGACGGCGAGGGACCTCCCCTAAGTTTTAATTTCACGCCATAAACAGCGTGATCCAGCATCTCTTGTGAGGTCCTACTCCCGCGGTGGCGGGCTCAGGATGACCCGCGTATTTTGTTTGCCGTGAAAACGATCCTGGCACTCGAAACCTCATGCGACGAAACCGCCGTCGCGATTTTGCGCGGGCGCAACAGCCACTCCGGCTCGGAGTTGCTCGCGAGCGAAGTCGCTTCCCAAATCGCCGAGCATGAAAAACATGGCGGGATCGTACCCGAGGTTGCTGCGCGCAATCATCTTGTGCACGCGCCGCGACTTCTGGAACGGACGACACTTGACGCAAAGATCGACATGTCGATGGTCGATGTATTTGCGGCAACCAGCGGACCCGGTCTGGCGAGTTCGCTCATGATTGGCGCATCGATTGCCAAAGGGTTGGCGATTGGCTTTGGCAAACCTTACCTCGCGATCAATCATCTCGAAGGCCATTTGCTATCGCCATTTTTCGGCGGCGCAGATAGCGACGGCCAAATCAGGCCGAATGTTTCGCTTATCGCGAGCGGTGGACACACCATGCTAATTCGAGTGCATGGGCTGAGTGATTACCAGTTGATCGGGCGAACAGTCGATGATGCTGCCGGCGAAGCATTCGATAAGGTTGCCAAGATGCTCGGCCTCGGTTACCCCGGCGGCCCCGAAATCGAAAAACACGCGCGCGCCGGCGATCCGGATCGATTTGATCTCCCGCGCAGCATGCTTGAGTCGGAGAATTTCAGTTTCAGTGGATTGAAAACAGCGGTGCGATATTTGCTTCCCAAATTGAAGGGCGACTTTCTTGCCGATCTCTGCGCTTCGTTTCAACAGGCTGTTATCGACGTTCTGGTGCGCAAATCGATTGCAGCACCCCGGAAATACGGCGTCGATCTTGTGACGATGAGCGGTGGAGTGAGCTGCAACCGTAAACTGCGGCGACAATTGGGTGAGGCTTGTGCGCGCCAAGGATTTGAATTCAAGAGCGCCGAAGCGTGGTTGTGCACCGATAATGCGGCGATGATCGCGTTTGCCGCGTTGTTGCGCTCGCAAGCCGGATTTGAATCGAAGCTGACGGAAGAGATCGATCCGAATTTAGCGCTAGCGCTGTAGTCGTTTCGCTCTGCGAATGCGACGCACACATGATTGGCGTCTCAACGTCGCGTCGCCCACAGGCCAACGTCTACAAATTCAGTACTCGCGTTCGAGGAGATAATTTGCGAGGCAATGCAGCGGTTCGGCCTCGCCGTCACGAAACACCGACAAGGCATCGTGCGCCTGGCGCGTGAGCCGCCTGGCTTCGGCGCGCGATTTCTCCAGACCAATCACCGCGGGATAGGTCGCTTTCTTCGCCGCGATATCTTTGCCAGCGCTTTTTCCCAATATCTCGGAGCTCTGCGTTACATCGAGGATGTCGTCGATAACCTGAAAAGCCAGCCCGAGTCCGTGCCCAAATTGCGTGACAGCCCGGAGTTTTTTGGCGTCCGCGTTGGCGCTCATTGCCCCGAGCCTGATCGAACTTTTCAATATAGCCGCCGTTTTGTTTTCGTGAATAAAGCGCAACTGATCCCGTTTAACCTTCCTGCCTTCGGCTTCGAGATCGGCCACTTGACCTGCGATCAATTTTTGACTTCCCGCCGCGACCGCGATTTCGCGCAACAAGATCGACATATCGTAGCGTGGCGCCGGCTTCGCCCTCGAAACAATTTCAAAAGCGATTGTTAATAGCGCGTCTCCGGCAAGCACGGCGATGCCTTCGCCAAAGACCTTGTGGCAAGTGGGACGCCCGCGACGGTAATCATCGTTATCCATGCTTGGGAGATCATCGTGCACGAGCGAATAGGTGTGGATGCATTCGAGCGCGCACGCGAGGGGAAGTGCGTTGCTGACCTTACCCCGACAAGCTTCAGCGGCCGCAAGGCAAAGAATCGGTCGCAGCCGTTTGCCGCCGGCGAAAAGACTGTAGCGCATCGCCTTGTGAAGCGTCGCTGGTTTGACGTTCGTCTTCGGCAAATAATAATCGAGCGCCCGGTCAATCTCCTTTCGGCGGGACCTGAGATACGCTTTCAGATTCATTGCGATACGGGATGCCGATTGTAGCGGCCCTCGATGAGCATCGCATTATTTTTCGGCACAAAAGTTCTTAATTTTTCTCCCAATCGCCCGTTAACGTCTTGAACAATATAGCGGACGCAGACTCAAACGCCGCCTCAGATATTCTCTGCCGCTTCGGTCGTGGCGAGCGGCTTCACGCGCATGGCCAGGAATGCGCCCAGGAGCAGAATGGCTGCGCTCCAAAGCTGAGCATGAGTGAGACGTTCGCCATAAATCCAGGCGGATAACCCCAGCGCGCCGGCGGGGCAGAGGAGCTGAAGCGTTTGCGCAAGCGCCACGCCGATCTCTCGGATTGCGACGTAGTACAATATATGCGCCAGCGTAATGCAGCTCACGGCGGAGATGATCAAGACCAAATTGACGTGCGCCCCGGCATAAAGCGGAGTGCCAACCTTCCCAAACGCGAGAGTGAGCGGAAACAATAGGACCGAAGTGATCAGACTGATTAACCCGAAACTGCGAATCGAGCCAAGCTGCGCGGAAGGGCGTTTCACGAGGATGCCATATAGCGCCCAACAGAATGTGGCGGTAAACGCGATAAACAATCCAGGAAGTGCGATGTGTCCCGATTTCCAACCTCGTTGAAACCACACCACCCCAAAGGCGCCAATTAAACCAAGAACCGTGCCCAATTGGAACTGCCATTGACGAATCACGTGGCGCTCCTCCGGGAAAAACGCGAGCGCGAGCAGCGCGGTGAAAATCACCGAGGCCCGGGTGAAAATCGTGTAAACACCTGGTCCCATATAAAAGAGGGCCATTACCTGCGTGATCTGGTGGATCACATTAGGCAAACAGGGAATGAAGCAGATCATCACTGCGCGCCAATTGAGCGGTGGGGCACCGCGTTGGATGCGGTAAATCAGTAATGGCGCGATGGCGAGGCAAGCGACAAGATAGCGGTAGAAATTCTGTGCCCACGGATCGTAATAACGATTTAGGTAGTATTGAAAGAGCGATGGCGTCGACCAGATAAGGATCGTGGCGAAGACTGCCGCGTAACCTTCTGAGAGATTCGTGCGACCTCGTAGATTGACAATATCTTGGATGGAATCCGGTCTCTGCATCGCTTTGCGTCTTTTGGTGCGTTAATTTGCTCGCTTACAACCGATAAATCGCTCAAAAAGTAAGCTGGAAGGAGAAATGAATATTTTGAACAAGCCAACAATCATCATCGCGATCGCGTCACTTCTTTGGTTCACAGCCGCTGGAACCGGCTTCTGCAAACCTCCAGCGGCCAGTGCGGGACATATGCAGAAAGGGATCGAGTTAGCCCAGCAGAAGCAGTACGACGCGGCCATCGCTGAATTTACGAAAGCGATCAAGGAGAATCCGAAAGACCCTCGTGGCTATGCAAACCGCGCAACCGCCTATCGCGCCAGTAACCGCCTGCCGGATGCAATCGCTGATTTTTCAAAGGCGATTGAAGTCGCGCCCAACGATGAAGTCGCATATCGCGAGCGTGGCAACACGCAGGTGATGCAAAGCCAGTTTGATGCGGCGTTGCCAGACTTCGACAAGGCGATTGAACTGAAGCCTGACGATGGCTACGCCTATAAATTTCGTGGCTTTGCTGAAATTGGGCTTAACCAGTGGGACAAGGCGGTCGCAGATTTTACAAAGGCGATCGAGAAGGAACCAAACGATCCACAAAATTATGATCGCCGCGCCTGGGCGAACCGAAATCTCAAAAATTATGACGCGGCCGTCGCAGACTACACGGTATTGATCGAAAAAAACCCGGCCGATGCCGAGCATTTGGTGAAGCGGGGCGCCACATACACCTCGATGCAGCAGTATGAGAAGGCGATTGCTGATTACCAAGCCGCGCTGAAGCTAAAACCGGATGATTACGATACCGTCCAGCGCCTGCAATATGTACAGGCGATGCTGGCGGCGAAGAATGCGCCGCCCCCTCCGGCAGCGACGCCGACACCGACTCCCAAACCAGGTTTGATTACGCCGCTCAATATCGGGATTGCAATTGGCATATTGATTGTTATCGCGGTGATCGCGCGCCTAGTGACCCGGGGCAAGGCGGAGTCGACCAGCGGAAGAATTCGATAAGCGGGATATCGCGCGGCGATGGCCGCGATGGCGTCACGCACCGCTGCTAACCCAAAGAAATTTCTTTGACACACTTATACGTGCGGTTAGCTTGCGGACGCTTTTTGCTGGAACGAGGTGGTCCCTTGGTCGTTCAAATTGCAAATTTGATGCGGCTTTGGGATTTTTATCTCTTTGGCAAAAGCGAAACCGGGTCGTCCCGCGCCTGCGGGAAGAACGGCCCATGTAGCTCAGTTGGTAGAGCACGTCCTTGGTAAGGACGAGGTCACCGGTTCAATCCCGGTCATGGGCTCTAGAATGGGCTCGGGACCAGCAGTGAATAATTCAGAGCAAAGCAGACAGTTTAATTAACCAGGAGAATTGAAATGGCTAAGGAAGCATTTAAACGCGACAAGCCGCACGTGAACGTCGGCACGATCGGTCACGTGGACCATGGCAAGACCACCCTGACGGCAGCAATTACTATGGTGCTGGCAAAGAAGGGTATGGCCGAAGTGCGCGCCTACGAATCGATCGATAACGCGCCAGAGGAAAAGGAGCGCGGTATCACGATCAACACCGCGCACGTAGAGTATTCGAGCGACAAACGCCACTACGCGCATGTTGATTGCCCTGGTCATGCCGACTACGTCAAAAACATGATCACCGGCGCGGCGCAAATGGATGGTGCCATCCTGGTTGTCTCCGCCGCGGATGGACCGATGCCTCAAACCCGCGAACACATCCTGCTCGCGCGGCAAGTCGGTGTGCCCTCGGTTGTCGTTTTCCTGAACAAGGTCGATATGGTCGATGACCCGGAGCTTCTCGATCTCGTTGAGATGGAAGTGCGCGATCTGCTGACGCAGTATGAATTTCCGGGAGATAAAATCCCGATTGTTAAGGGCAGCGCCCTCAAGGCGCTCAATGGCGATGCGGAAGCGCAAAAGCAGGTGCTCGCCCTCGTAGAAGCCATCGACGATTACATCCCGGTACCTGAGCGGCCGATCGATCAGCCATTCCTGATGCCGATCGAAGACGTGTTTAACATTGAAGGCCGCGGCACAGTCGCGACCGGTCGTGTTGAGCGCGGTATCCTCAAGAAAATGGGGGAGGTTGAGCTGGTTGGAATTCGTCCCACCGCCAAGACGGTTGCGACCGATATCGAAATGTTTCGCAAACTTCTCGATGAAGCGCGCGCGGGCGATAACGTGGGCGTTTTGCTGCGTGGCCTGAAGAAGGAAGACGTCGAACGCGGCCAGGTCATCGCCAAGCCGGGATCGATTACGCCGCACAAGAAGTTTAAGGCGGAAGTGTACGTGTTGAGCAAAGAGGAAGGTGGCCGGCACACACCGTTTTTCAGTAATTATCGGCCGCAGTTTTACTTCCGCACCACGGACGTTACTGGCACGGTCAAACTGCCTGAAGGCGTCGAAATGGTCATGCCCGGCGACAATATCTCGATTGAAGTCGAGCTGATCACACCAATCGCCATGGAGAAGACGATTCGCTTTGCCATTCGCGAAGGCGGAAAAACCGTCGGCGCGGGTCGCGTCGCCGAAATTTTGGATTAAAGTTCGTTCTGTCATGTCGAGCGAAGTCGAGACATCTCTCACTGTTTGAGCGAAAGGTCCTTCGGCTCCGCTATGCTTCGCTCAGGATGACAAATTTTAATACGCCAGTAGCTCAATTGGTAGAGTAGCGGTCTCCAAAACCGTCGGTTGGGGGTTCGAGTCCCTCCTGGCGTGTATGTGAGAAAACACCGAACATTGAACATCGAACGCTCAACATCGAATCCTGAACTCCGACACTTCGATGTTGGACGTTCGATGTTGGATGCTCGATGTTGTGCGCTCGACTTCAACGCTTCAACAAATCACGAATTGGATTATTGATGTTCACCAAGGCGAAAAACTTCTTCAACGAAGTGAAGGTCGAGCTGCAGAAAGCTTCCTGGCCGTGGGACCCGAAGGAAAAGGGATTCCGCCGCTATAAGGAGCTCACGGACTCGACGCTCGTGGTTGTCATCGCAATGTTATTGCTCGGCGGTTACGTTGCCCTTTTCGATTTCGTCCTTGTGAACTTTGTCCACTTTTTCACCCGGTTGCACTGATTTATGGCACAAACACTCGCAGGCAAAGACCAATGGTACGTTGTGCACGTGCTCTCCGGACAGGAAAACAAGGTGCGTGAGAGCATCATGAAGCGTGTCAAGACGGAGGAAATGGGCGACTTGATCTATGAAGTGCTTGTCCCGACCGAGCGCGTCTCGGAAATCAAAAAGGGCAAGAAGAGCGAGACGACGCGCAAATTTTTCCCCGGCTATCTGATCGTCAACATGCATCTGCTCGACGAAAACAATCAACTCGTCGGGCGCACCTGGTATTTCATTCGCGACACACCTGGCGTGATCGGGTTTGCCGGCACCAAGGACAAACCGATCCCGATGCGGCAATCAGAGGTGGACAGCATGCTTGCACAAATGAAAGAGCGCGAGGAAAAGGTGAAACCGAAAGTCAGCTTTGAAGTGGGCGAATCGGTAAAAGTTGCCGATGGACCGTTCCAGAACCAAACCGGCATCGTCGAAGAAATCGATCCTGAACGCGGCAAACTGCGCGTCTCCGTCACTATTTTCGGTCGCGCCACGCCGGTTGAATTGGAATACTGGCAGGTCGAACGCGGCTAAAAATTTTCAGACAGAATCGACAAAATGTTAAGAATGATTTTAGTCGGTTCAGTCCAATCTATTTTGTGAATTCTGTTCATCCTGTCTCAATCCCATGGCCAAAGAAATTGTAGCTCACATCAAATTGCAGATTCCCGCCGGCCAGGCAAACCCTGCGCCACCGGTTGGAACGGCGCTCGGACCGCGCGGTGTCAATATCATGGCATTCTGCAAAGAATTTAACGCTGCCACGCAGAAACAAGCCGGCGATATTCTCCCGGTCGTGATCACCGTCTTTAAGGACAAGTCGTTTACCTTCATCACCAAAAGTCCGCCGGCTGCCGTTCTCCTGAAGAGAGCGGCCAACATCGCCGCCGGCTCCAAAGAGCCGAACAAAACCAAAGTCGGCAAGGTCACGCGCAAACAGGTCATGGACATCGTCAAAACGAAAGCCAAAGACCTGAACGCGCGCAACGACGAAGCCGGTTTCAAGATCATCGCCGGCACCGCCCGCCAAATGGGCCTCGAGATCGTCGATTAGGTTGGCAACTTTCGGAGGTTAGGCATCTTGCCTGACTCGGCGGCCGGGCTTCCAGCCTGGCGTCTTTTATTCGACAAGCAGGATGCTTGTCGGCCGGGACAGGCTGGAAGCCTATCTTCCATCTGCTCCTAAATATTCCCACCGCTGTAATGCAATCGGGACGTTGCCGTTTTTCCAGACGAAATCGTGGAAGGCGCGGAGATTGAATTTGTCGCCTTGCCGCATCCGGGCGTCGGCGAGGAATTTTATGATTTGGAGTTTGCCGATTTGATACGTGATCGCTTGGCCAGGACCGGTTGAGAAAGCGATCGCTTCCTGGCGTGCGGTATTTTCATCCATCGGAACTTTCTCCTGTAGATATTTCGCGGCTTGCTCCAGCGTGAATTCGCCGAGCGCAAGTTTCACGTCCACTTCTACGCGCAGCGCGCGCAGTCGCATGAAATTGTAGATGATCTCGCGCGTGTGCGGGCTGTCGTCGAACAAACCGGCCTGCAGCATCATCTCTTCTGCATAAAAGCCGATCCCTTCGTTGGCGCCTGAGTCGTAGTAATGCCGCCGGATCGGGTCTTCGTGTTTCCAGGAAAGACAAAGCTGGAAATAATGGCCGGGAATTCCCTCGTGCACAGTAATCGGACGGGGATCTTCCGCCGTCGCGCGCCAGAAGTAACCGAGGTTCCCTGATGGCGGATCGACATAGCGAATGCAATCCTCGTTCAGTCGCGAGGGCGAAGTGAAGTCGTCAGTTTCGCCGAATCCTTCGAGTGCGTGTAAATACTCGGGCATCGGACGCAGCGTGTAGTGCTGGACCCAATCCGGTACGGTGAGAATGCCATGCGTTTCAAGAAATTGGCGGATCAACAATTCCTTGGCGGCCGCGTCTTTTATCCAACAAGCAGGATGCTTGTCGGCCGGGACAGGCTGGAAGCCTATCTTCCATCTGCTCCTAAATATTCCCACCGCTGTAATGCAATCGGGACGTTGCCGTTTTTCCAGACGAAATCGTGGAAGGCGCGGAGATTGAATTTGTCGCCTTGCCGCATCCGGGCGTCGGCGAGGAATTTTATGATTTGGAGTTTGCCGATTTGATACGTGATCGCTTGGCCAGGACCGGTTGAGAAAGCGATCGCTTCCTGGCGTGCGGTATTTTCATCCATCGGAACTTTCTCCTGTAGATATTTCGCGGCTTGCTCCAGCGTGAATTCGCCGAGCGCAAGTTTCACGTCCACTTCTACGCGCAGCGCGCGCAGTCGCATGAAATTGTAGATGATCTCGCGCGTGTGCGGGCTGTCGTCGAACAAACCGGCCTGCAGCATCATCTCTTCTGCATAAAAGCCGATCCCTTCGTTGGCGCCTGAGTCGTAGTAATGCCGCCGGATCGGGTCTTCGTGTTTCCAGGAAAGACAAAGCTGGAAATAATGGCCGGGAATTCCCTCGTGCACAGTAATCGGACGGGGATCTTCCGCCGTCGCGCGCCAGAAGTAACCGAGGTTCCCTGATGGCGGATCGACATAGCGAATGCAATCCTCGTTCAGTCGCGAGGGCGAAGTGAAGTCGTCAGTTTCGCCGAATCCTTCGAGTGCGTGTAAATAGTCGGGCATCGGACGCAGCGTGTAGTGCTGGACCCAATCCGGTACGGTGAGAATGCCATGCGTTTCAAGAAATTGGCGGATCAACAATTCCTTGGCGGCCGCGTCTTTTATCCAACTGTCGGTGTTCGATGCCAGCTTTAGCGGAGGCGCGTTGCGATTCCGTTCCTTTTCAAATGCTTCGAACGCGACGGCGCGATTCCATTCCTGCTGACCCATCGCGAGAAGTTCCTCCGGGGAATACGGCATCAATGCGACGTTCTTGAGAAAAAAGAGGTAAGCATCGCGGCCAAGCGCGGTTTCTTTCGGCAGGGTGGGCAATTTCTCCTGAAGCCATTGCCGGAATTTATCGAGCGCGTCGGCCGCATGATCAGTTGCGCGGTTCAACTCTTGTTCTTTGAGAGTTGTCGATCCCAGCAACGCTGTCGCCATTTCGCGCAGGCGCGGCCGAATATTTTCCAGGGCTTGGACCGCCACGGTGGCGAATGGCGCCGGCGGATTTGCCAGATTATCTTCGCCCTGCTGCAAAATCGCCGGAATATTGTCGATGCGTGTGAAAATCTCCCGGCTGTGCGCTGCATCATGCGGGCCCGGAACTGTGAGTGCTTCGACGACTGGCGCGAGCGTTTGCTCGATGTAGAAATTCGGATCGCGTTTCCAGCGCGGATTAACGTCCAACTCCCAGCGCACTCGCGACAAAGCCGAACCCATTAGCCGATAATCGACCTGCTTCGGAATCGGCCATCCGCTTGCATCGATCTTCTTCCAGCGTGCTTCGAATGCAGCGAGATCCCTTCGCCGATTGTCGATGCTCGGGCCCGACCAATCGCGCGTCCCGCCCGGTCGCTCGATTCGATTGACGTCATCGCCGGTAAATGGTGCGTATTTCGCGCGCCACGTCCAAAAGTCGTCTGTCAGTTTGTCGAGAGAGTCGGCCTGCGTTTGGCCGCTCGTGGACAGAGCAAGGAAACTCAGGAGAATTACAGCGCAGAAATTCTTCACGGCAGTTTTCAATTCGAGCTTCTGCGCATCGTGATTGTCGATGGCGTGAGGCCGGGCCGATACATGGACATCCCGTAGCAGCGCGCGGCACTTTTCTCGCGCGCGTAACGAATCTTGTTTAACTTTTCGTCCCAGCGTTCCATGTAAGAACAATTCGCCGTTTCTTTGCTGCCGGGGATGGGCACATACCGATTTTCGGTAAACGTGAGAAACGCGGCTTCACCCCGAAGAGGAATTGGAGCGGCCCAATTGGGCGACAGCCTGACGAGTCGCGGGTCAGTGAGGTCGAGCGCGAAAACTGTGTCACCATCCGTGCTGTTTAAATGCAAATCAAAAAATGCGAGGCGCAACGGCCCATCGAAAAGGAAACGTTGATCTTTGTCCTGATTCTCGTTGAGTAACCCTGCTACGCCTAGAAACCCTGGCAATTTGGCAAATTCGGTCTCCGCTCCCGTTTTCAAATCGCGGAGTAGGTAATGTTTCCCATGACCAGGGCCATTGATCTGATCGTCTTCGTCCTTCGGATCTCTGCGTAGTACCAATTCGACAGAGCCATCGGGCGATTTGTAAGTCGGTGGCGGCGTTTCGGTAGGCGACGCAGATTCCTCAGGTGAAGCGGCCGAACTGGGCGACGTCGATTCCTTCGGTTCGACGTTTGTGAAATAAGGAGAGCTCTTCGCCGATGTATACCAATCGGGCGCCGCATCGAGTTTCTTCAAATGTGTCCCCCGTGGCTCAATGCTCCAAAATTCGCGGACGTCATTAGGCTTCTCGCGCATGAAGACAATCATGCTGCCGTCCGATGCGAAAATAGGACCCAAGTCTTTCCCCGAGTTGTCGTTCGTTAATTGCCACAACAGTTTCCCATCCTCCCGATACAAATAGAGATGCGAGTGGCTGGTCCCTTCCGCCTGCAAGTATCGGATCGCGATCACGATCTCTGCATCCGCCCATGCTTGCGTAGTTAGAATCGCAAGCGCGCCTATGATGATCAACGCTCTTAAGATCAGTCGCATCAGCACCAATTTTCCGAGGATCATGCGCGATTGGTTTTCAATCGCTTCTCGCGCTCAAACCGTTCAATTGCCAGTTCTATCAATTTGTCGATTAACTCGCTGTAAGAGATACCGGTCGCT
>VBQC01000077.1 GCA_005887825.1 Verrucomicrobiota bacterium
CGCGTTTGGTCGCACATTGAAATGAGGAGGATTCCGCTTCAATTTGGATTTACGGTCAGCGTCGGTTTCCTTATTGTCCCAACTGATTCACGCGTTATGCAGCGTTTTATGCCGCTAATAGATTTCCAGGTTTCCCAGGTTTCCGCAGAGGCTGCTTCGCAACCGCCAAAAAAGTCGATGCTCGCTTTCAACCGCGAGCAGCGTGATCTCTGCCCATGAGCTGGGTCACTGTCATTTGGTCGATTGGCAGCGGAGCGTGCCTCACGCTGGCGTTAATGCACGTTGTCATCTGGTGCAAGGATCGAGCGGCGCGCGCGAACCTGCTTTTTGCAATAATGGCAACGGCGGTGGCGGTGTTTGCAGCGCTTGAATTGGCGATGATGCGAGCGGAAACGCCTGGGCAATTCGGTGTAGCAGTGCGCTGGTTACATGTGCCGGCTTGGGTGGTCGTCGCATCGCTGGTCGGCTTCGTGCGTCTCTACCTGCGGGCCGGCCGGCGATGGCTGGCGTGGACGGTCGTCGGCGTGCGGACCGTATCGCTCATTCTCAATTTCATTTTCTCACCGAATATCAATTATCGGCAAATCACTGCTCTGCGGCATGTCTCGTTTCTTGGAGAGCCGGTTTCGGTAGCGGCCGGCGTGCCGAATCCTTGGATGCTGGTCGCCCAGTTGAGTTTGCTGTTGCTGATCATCTTTGTGACGGATGCCACAATCACCGTGTGGCGTCGGGGTGACCGGCGGCAGGCGCTGATCGTGGGCGGCAGCATTCTATTGTTTGTCACCGCGGCGACCGCGGAAGGGATAGTAATAGCGTGGGGAATCATCTCCATACCGTTGTCGGTGAGTTTGTTTTATCAAGCCATCGTTGCGGCAATGGCCTGCGAGTTGAGCTACGATGTGCTTCATGCGGCGAAACTTACCCAGCAGTTTCAAGCCAGCGAAGCCGCGCTGCTGGAAAGCGAAGCGCGCATTAATCTCGCGGCCAACGCGGCAAACCTCGGTTTATGGCTTTGGAACATCCCGGGGGACGAACTTTGGGTAACGGAGGAATGGAGAAAGTTATTCGGCTTCACGGATTCGGAGCCGGTGACGTCTGACCGATGGCTCCAGGTCGTGCACCCCGGGGATCGCGAACGTACGAAGCAACTTGTGCAGCACATGTTCGAGCACGGTGGTGAGTATGAAAATGAGTATCGCATCACGTGGCTGGACGGAAGCACACGCTGGATCTTGGGTCACGGCAGCGTCGAATTAGACGAACCTGGCAAACCGGCCGTCGCGCGCGGGGTGTCGCGCGACATCACCAAGCGCAAAATAGCGGAGGAAGAGTTGCGTGAGAGTGAAGGGCGTTTTCGCACGGTGGCCGACGCCGCGCCCGTGATGATCTGGATGTCGGGCCCAGACAAACTCTGCATCTTTTTCAATAAAGGCTGGCTCGATTTTACCGGGCGAACCATGGAGCAGGAACTGGGCAATGGTTGGGCCGAAGGTGTTCATGCGGACGACTTAGAGCGCTGTCTCGAGGTTTACGAAACTTCCTTCAACGCGCGGCAACCATTTACAATGGAATATCGTTTGCGACGAAATGACGGTGAATATCGCTGGGTCCTGGATAGTGGAACGCCGCGATTTGCCGAGGATTGCGCATTTGTCGGGTACATCGGATCGTGCATCGACATTACCGCGCGCAAGCAGGCGGAGCTGGAGAACCAGCTTCAAAACATGGAGTTGGCCCGAGTCGGACGCGTGACCTTGATGGGTGAGCTGGCGGCGTCGCTCGCGCACGAGGTAAATAATCCGATTGGCGCAATCGTAACAAATGCTAACGCCGGACAACGCTTAATCGCGGCTGGCAAGATCAACACCGAGGAGTTGAAGGAGCTGCTCGCCGACATCGTGGCCGATGGGCATCGAGCACGCGAAGTCATTCAAGGGGTCCGCAACATGGTGCGCAAAACCGAACCTTCCCGTTCCGTCATTCGGATCAATGATACGATCGATAATCTCCTTCGGATTGTGCGAGCCGATGCTTTAGGGCGGCAGGTAACGATCGCCGCGGAAGTCGATTCGGATGCTGGACGAGTGATGGCAGATCGTGTGCAATTGCTGCAAGTGCTCATCAATCTAGCCTTGAATGCTTTCGAAGCCATGTCGGCGAATCGTCCTGATGCACGGCGGCTTGTCATCACTGGTGGCCGTAACGGGAACGGAGAAATTGTTGTCAGTTTGCGCGATTCGGGCCCGGGCTTTCCCGGCGCAATCGGCGAGCAACTTTTCGAGCCATTCTTTTCCACAAAAGCCGAAGGAACCGGAATGGGACTGGCGATTGCGCGCAGCATTGTGGAGGCGCACGGTGGGAAGCTCTGGGGCGAGAATTGTGACGATGGGGGCGCCTGTTTTACTTTTCGCTTGCCTGAAGCAAAAGAGGACAAATCAGGGGCGCCCTAGTTTTTGGCGCGGAAAGGATTAACTCCCGCGAAGAAAAGATGATTCGCGCAACCGGGCGCCGGAGCCAAAACATTTAGCCATCTCCCTGGCCGACGGCGTGCGAATAGAAGATGGAATGTATTGCGCGGCAGTGACGACGATTTCCACGTGAGACTAAGGTCCCATGTCGTTTTATTGTCCAAGCCCTTATTGTAACTGCACCCGCACCCTGTGTTTACATATATGCTCGATTTAGATACCTCGTTGAAACACGTCGAAGAATCAGGTGCGCAAGCTTCGCCTTTAGGAGTCAATGGCTGCGATTCTATCTGGCTTCTCGACGATGATGTCTCGATGCTCAAGGCACTTGGCCGTTTAATGAATTCGGCCGGTTTTAGTGTAGAGAAGTTTAATCACCCTGCCACCTTTCTCGCCAGGCTCGAACACGCAATATGTCGCGTGGCCGTCCTCGACGTGTGGATGCCGGACATGAACGGCTTGGAAGTGCAGGCTTGCCTCCGCCAAGATTCGCCCAAGACACGGATCATTTTCATCAGCGGACGGGACGACCTATCAGTGCGCCAAGCGGCGCTCGATGCGGGAGCTTTTGCGTTCCTTGCAAAACCTTTCGAGGATGAGGTTCTGATTAAGGTCATTCAGGAAGCTCTCGAAGGCCACTAGTACTGCTCAGCCGTCCGAGCAAAGAACCCGAGCCAGTTCGATCCAGTGGCTCGTTCCGGTGCGTCGAACCCGGGCTACGGCGATCTTTACCAAGCCCATTGACGACGAAGAGCTAGTGACGGGGCCGTTCGGCTTGCGCTCGCCTCCATGAATTGAAATCTCGTTCTCAAGATTAGCTCTGACGCATCACTAACCAAGAAGCAGTGTTTCGTGATAGAAGCGGCTGTTTCGAGGTACGACTAAGGTCCTATGGACGATCGACCGCCCTCGCTGCAAGCTGGCCGCATATGAAAAGATTCTCTCTCTTAACCTCAATCATGTTCGGGTTCGTCACCGCTTCGCTGCAGGCCGGGAGCGAGGTTTACAAGCAGGTCGCCCCGCCACCGCCGCCGGAACTTTACGGACTCGGTTTTTACGGCGCGATTGACATGGGCGCGAATGTCTTTCAAGACCGCGGCGGAGACAGAACTTTTACGAATGAGTTCGGAGACACTCTCGAGATCAGCCCTAAAAACGACGTCGGTTTTTTCGGCGGCGTCAAACTTGGTTACGTCTTTCTCACAGGTGTGTTTCGGCCGACCATTGAAGGGGATTTCTTTTACAATGGCTTTAGGGGCGGCGCTGACTTCACCCTGAGGGACTCCTTTGGTGATGTCCTGAGAACCAGCAGTGCGACTACCTGGATTAACACTGGTGCGTTTATGGGGAACTTCATCTCGAGATTCGCGTTCGGAAGATTCCAGCCGTATGTCGGCGCCGGGGTTGGCATTTACTTTGCGGAATCCGCTGGTGCCGAGTTCCAAGGCCCTCGTGGCACATTTAACACCGGCGGAGGACGAAGTCACGCGGACCTCGCGTGGCAGATTATTGCCGGCACAGATTATTATTGGAACCCGAAGTTCAGCACCTTTATTGAATACAAGTTCCTCAACTATACGAGCACTCAAATCAATACGAATGAGAATCGCAATCTGGGGCAGCAGTTAGTGGGCGCGGGTGTGCGGCTCCATTTCTAAAACTAATACTAATTTGGTTAAGTGACCGGCCTCTTCTTCATCGGGAGGCCGGTTTTTTTTGGGAAACGGTCTTTTTAAGCGAACGAAATAAACACATATATGAATATCACATCGAAATGGAAATACGCGCCTGGCTTGATGCTCGCCACCGTTGCGTTACTTAGCACTCGCACGGCATCCGCGGACGATTTGACCAGCGATTCCCGTCGCGCTCTACAACAGCTGGTAGCGCAGAATCCGGCGGGCGCCAAATGTAAATCGAGAGCAGTCGCCGTGCTTGTGTTTCCGGATGTAGTCAAAGCCGGCTTCATCATTGGCGCGCAGGGTGGCCAGGGAATCCTTTTCGTGCACGGCCGACCTACCGGCCGCTACCGGACCGTAGCCGCCTCCTATGGCTTGCAAGCCGGCGTTCAGAGGTACGGTTACGCTCTCTTCTTGATGAACCAAAAGGCGGTGGATTGGGTAAACAACACGCGCGGCTGGGAGATTGGCACCGGCCCGAGCGTTGTCATCGTGGACAAAGGGATGGCCCGCAGCTTCACTACAGACACGATACATAGCGGCATCTACGCCTTCACCTTCGATCAGCAAGGTCTGATGGCCGGCCTTGGTCTCCAAGGCTCCAAGATCATGAGGATCGACTAGTGATTATTTAATTTCCTCGGATTTGAGCTTCGGCGACGATAGAATCGAGCCCGTGAGAATAAAATTGTCTTTCTTTGTCGCACAAAAGAATGTAGCAAGAAAAGATTGTTCTAATGGGCGGCGAGTTGTTATTTCTGGCGAGCGTTAACACAACCTCTGGCGAAACCGTACCGTTATGAATCAATCAATTTTAATGGGGCGATTCGTTAATCAATTCCTAATCGTGACGATCGTCCTTTCGGCACCAGTCCTTTTCGCTGGACCCGAGCCCTACGATCCTTCGAAGGAAGCGCCTTCGCCACCACCGCAACCTTGGTGCGAAACGCCCCCGACCCTCGAAATCCGCATCGGTGCTCCTGGGTGGTTGGCGGGTGTGTCCGGCGATACCGGAGTGAAGGGAGTGGTTACCTCACCCGACGTCAGCTTCGACCAGCTTCTCAGGCATCTGACTCACGTCCCCATTGTGCTGTCGGCTGACATTCGCTATCAGCGGTGGGAGATCTTCGGAGATGGTCAGTACATGGAGGTAGGTGCTTCTGCTACGCTACCTGGTTTACTTTTTACCAACGCTAATCTCCACCTCAAAACCGGGCTTGCAGAAGGATTTGTTGGTTACCGATTGATCAATTGCGATAAGGCCAATCTATCCCTCTTCGCCGGCGCGCGCTACAGCTATCAGGGAGGCGATCTAAGTATTTTCGATAACGGTGACGCGCGCCTGGTCATTCTTCGTCGACTACTGGGAATCCGCAAGAAGTTGGCCTTCTCCGATTCGACCGATTGGGTCGATCCCGTGATCGGCGCCCGCGGGAAAGTGAAGATTTGGAAAGCCATATCGCTTTACGCGGAAGGCGATGTAGGTGGATTTGACGCCAACTCTGGCTCCGCGTTTGAACTGCACCGGCAGGGGCGGACCATTGTGCGAGAATCGGTGGATAGTTCTGACTGGAGCTATCAAGTGCAAGGCGGCCTCGAATTGCAAGTGAGCCGGTGGTTCTGGGCGCAGGCCGGCTGGCGCTACTTAAAGTACGACTACAACCAAAGCGGCTTCACGAATAAGACCGAATTGAACGGCCCCTTAATCCAGGGTGGAGTAAATTTTTGAGGTAGATCACAAAAGGCATGACGATGTTGTTAGGCAACGTGTCCGATCACGTCCGGTGTCTTGCACACGGCATAAACTCAAACTCCACCGAAAATGAACACCCCGCACATAATTGTCTCTGAACAGCCAGCCTTAAGAAAGAAAATTTCGATCAGCTCGAAGGATATAATGCCGACGTTTCCCTCTCACTCTGGTTGCCACTTCGGACGAGCGCTGCGCACGATCGGCGCCGTCGCTCTCATCGCGCTTGTAGGCGTGGTGTCGTCGGAAGCGCTGGGCGCGAACCCGGCGGAAGAGCTGGCCAAGCTGGGGGCCACTGGCGGCACTGATCCCAAGGGCAATTCGTGGCTTTCGATTCAGCAGAGTATTCAACAGTTCGGGCATCCGGAATTCATTCTGCGACTGTTCCTCAGTCTCAGCCTGGCTGTGGGCTGTGCGTGGGCGATCGCGTGGCATCCGCGCAGATCGTCGCTCGCGAATCCGCTTGCCGACCTCGAGGAGCGCAAGGCGCTCATCCTCTTGGGCATGGTCGGGGCGGTTGTCGCTGAGTTGAGCGGGACCAGCCAGACGCTCGCGTTTGTTATCTTCGGTATCGGCGCGCTACTGCGATTTCGAACCCTGCTCGACAATCCCAAACTCACCGGGAAGGCCATCACGGTTGTGGTGGTCGGGCTCGCCTGTGGGATGGGATCGTGGGCGATGGCAGTATTCGTTACCGGCTTTACCTGGCTACTCGTCTACTGGCTCGATTCACACGCGAGCTGCAGGATCAGGATCCGGCTCGACGACAACGTGGATCCGAACCCGATCTTTGGTATGATGCAGTCGTTGCTTGTCTCCCACAACTGTCGCCTTCAAAGTTCCGCGCTGTACGAGGACAAGGGACAGATGGTGTTTCTGCTCTATATCCCGG